>JAWVYU010000134.1:0-12245 GCA_033722575.1 Ketobacteraceae bacterium
CAGGCCCAGGGAGATCGACGCTTCTTTACCAGTTTCGACTTCAGCGACTTGCCCGGAACTGCATTTGCAGACGCAGCGGCACGAAACAGGGTCTATGATCCATTAATCAGCCTGACCGTCGGCACGGGCCTGAACGCCCAACCCGATGTGGCAGATATCAAAGCAAATTTCGACATTTTATTAGATGGCTATTTCGGTGGTGGGGTATCCCGTACCGGTCTGCTGGATTGCGGCGGAAGCTGCGATGCCACCAGAACCCAAACCATCGTTAAATCACTCTGCGCTGCCTCGCTGGGCAGTGGCATGATGCTCATCCAATAAAAGGAGCAATACCATGAAATTCAGAAACAAACATCACGTATTATCACCGGATGCTCCTTTACTCCACCCGGATCACCCCCGTCCGGTTACCCGCCGGGACATGATTCGCCAGGGTTTTCTGGGTGGTGTGGGATCGGCCTTTATTCCCTCTGTGTTCAACCTGTTTTCCACTAATGCCCACGCTACCGTGGCGGGCGACATCCAGGCCATGAATCCCGGCTGCACGCTGGGTACGGAAAGCCTGAAAAAGGTCCCCTTTATCTGTTTTGACCTGGCCGGCGGCGCCAACTTTGCCGGATCAAATGTGCTGGTGGGCGGCAGCGGTGGCCAGATGGATATGCTGACCACCGCGGGTTACAGCAAGCTGGGCCTGCCTGCGGACATGATTCCCACCGATGCAGGTGATAACGTGGATACTGATCTGGGGCTGGCTTTCCACAGCGACAGCCAGATTCTGGCCGGTATCAAGGAGCGCTTTGTTACCAACATTAACAACACCAACGGCGTGGTAATTCCCGCCCGTTCGGACAACGACACCGGCAACAACCCGCACAATCCCATGTACGGCATTGCCCGTTACGCGCTCTCCCAGAACGGCACTTTCGATGAAAACAATATGGGCTCCTGGGCTCAGCTGATGGCCCTGGTGGGTTCCCGCAGCTCCATGTCCGGCGGCAATTCCATGGCACCGGGCGATCTGATGGTGTCATCCCTGCAGCCCACCAAAGTGGATCGCGCCTCCGATGCCCGCGGCCTGATTAACACCGGCTCGCTCATGAGCCTGTTCAATAACGACACCGCTGTGGCGGCGCAGGTACTGGAAGCCATGGCTCGCATGAGCGACGACAAACTGAGCCGGATTCAGCTGCTGTCCGACAGCAATGCGGATGCCAACCTGAAGGATATGATTCGCTGCGGTTACGTGAAATCATCGGATATCGCGGCATCCTTCAGTAGCCCCGCTATTCTCGACCCGTTTAATGACGCCAGAATCGTTGGCGGCGCCGATGCCAACGGCAGCTTCACCCCCATCTTCACTGCCGACGAGCTCAACAGCGACCGGGAATTCCAGAAAACCGCGTCCATCATGAAGCTCGTTATTGAAGGCCGCGCTGGCGCGGGTTGTGTCACTATCGGCGGTTATGACTACCATACCGGAGACCGTCGTACCGGCGAAGCTCGCGATCTGCGGGCGGGACGCTGCATGGGGGCCTGCCTTGAGTATGCCGCGCGCCACGGCGTACCGCTGATGCTTTACGTGTTCAGCGACGGCTCGGTGGCCAGTAACGGCATGATTGATGACAGCCCCGGCGGACGGGGTAAAGGCGTATGGACCGGCGACAACTCCTCCACCGCCTGCTCCTTTATCCTGGTGTATAACCCCAACAGCCGTCCGGTGCTGGTGGATGACACTCGCCAGATCGGCAACATGCGTTCCGACGCTTCAGTCAACACCGGTTCCAGCCCGGCAGCCAACAACGTCAACCTGCTGGTGGATACTGTGGTGCTTAATTACATGGCACTACACGGACATCAGGGACAGTTCGCCAACCTGATGGGAGGCTCGTTGGGTAATATCGATTCATGGACTAAATTCACGCAGTTGGATTACAACTTTGCCACCTGATTGAATTTGCCGTGGAAGCCCGAAAGGCCGAGCGTTTGCTCGGCCTTTTTTTATGGGCCCTTTTTGTGGGCAGAACGCTCTGTACCGATCAGTGATGGTCTGCCACTGAAAATGCCCGGGCGGCGTGATCCAGGGGCAATGCCACCTCGCCACTCAGGGTAGCAGACTCGAACCAGCCTTCGGGATTGAAAAAGAACTGCCCGGAAAAACCCTGCATTACCAGCCCCACCTGATCACCGGGCCCGAGCCGGGTCGACACCGCAGCCAGAGGAATATCGTAACGGCCATCGCCAGGCAAAGGAGTCAGCTGTTCACTCACCAGTTCCACATTGCGCTGGCCCTGGCGGCGCACACCCACCCCCACAAAGACCACGGATTCCTGATCTTCATCGGTGGTTTCCATATTGATCCGGATACGGGGAATACCCACCAGCTGCGTGGGTTCGGATACCTGGCGCAAGGGCCTGAAGGCCGGTCGGAAATTCCCGCCGGTAACATCGTCAAAATCTGCGCCGGTATTGTCCCGCCGCCACAGCAGGGACAGCATTCGGTCCACCGGTTGCATCACCACCTCAAACCATCCCGAATGAATCAGCGACAGGCCTGTATCATCCATCATTGCATTGTCGCCGCCAGTGATCATATCGCCAGCCACCAGGCCTTGCCCTTCTGGCACCGTCAGACAAAGCCGGGGGACGCTCATGCCGGCCTTTCCGGTGCTTTCACCACGCAGTTTCTCATCAAGAAAGCTCAGGATCATATCCACAGCGCTGGCTTCATACTCACCACATCGAATGCGGTCTTCTGTATTGTAAAATGGAATACCAGACCAGCTTTGAATGGGCCACGGCAGTATATGGCCGCCCTGAATGGCAACCAGGCGCGCATCCACACCCCCCCGGCGCCCGCACAGCCAATTTTGATAGGCATGATTGACCGGGAATACTGTGTCCCGAAACCCCTGCACCAACAGCATGTCCGCCTGAGGGTACTGACCGTTGGCACAATAGGAAGACGGACTGCGCCGCTCCAGCTCAATCTCGGCAGCCACGTTCATTTTCCCGTTAAACATATCAAGATACGGCGAAGCGTAGGCTTTACCAAAGTCAAAGAAACTGCTGAACGTACCTGCACTCAACAGCATGCCACCCCAGGCGGTACGCACGTGCCCGTTGGGCGCCAGCGCCTCCGCCAGATTATGCCAGGTGGTAATGGGTACAATGGCATCAATACGCTCATCGAATATACTCGCCAGCAGCTGGGCCCCTCCCCCATAACTTTCACCCACCATCCCTACCACGATATCGTTGTCTTCATCCCGCGCCAGCTGTGGCAGGCTGGCTTCGGCCCAGTCAATAATGGCACTGACATCTTTTACTTCATGGTCAACGGACATGATTTCCACGTCGCCCTCACTGTCACCGAAGCCGCGCTGGTCAAAGGAAATGAGCCAGTAGCGCCCGCTCTCCCAGGCTTTCAATGCCGCCTCGCCGGACAGCACCAGCTGACCGTACACGGACATGGGCCGCGGCATGCGGAAAACGCCGAATCCGTGGGCATGAATAATCAGGGGTGCGGTTTCGCCCGGCGCCAGCGCCGGTTGATAAAGGGTGGCTTTCAGGGTGATACCGTCATGGGAAGGTATATCAATCTGATAATAGTCTGCCGTCAGGTTCTGCTCAGGGGTGTGCTGAGCGTAATGCTGTTTGACATCAAGGGTGCTGCAACCGCTGATGAGCCCCAGCCACAAGATGATCCACAGAGAAGTTGTATGACTCCGGAAGCGCATACCGAAAACGAAGCCTGTACCGAAAACAGTGCCCACCATGATTTCCCCCCTTCCCTGGGCCGGAGTTCCGGCCGATTGTTGTTATTGTTGACCTTCGCATACTGACACCAACCAGATTAACTGTACCCACATCCTTGTTCCCTTAGGTTGGCAGGAGCGCCAAAGGATTACGGCATTCCGGCCAATATCTTTTGGCATATATCAGCAGAACGAGGTTATTGTTTCCAGTCAAACTGCAGGTAAATACTTCGGTCTATTGCCGTTGGCTCGGGGCCAATCAGGGTTTCCTGATATTCATAGCGGTGCTGACGGAACAGGTTACGACCCACCAGCGAAACCGTCAGCCGCGGAGACCGGCGCCATGCAAACCGCGCGTTCAGATCACCGTACTCCTGCGGCCGCCAGACGCCGCCAGAGGTGATTTCTTCCACATAATAGGCATCCAGATCCAGCTGGAAACTATCGTTAATGTCCCAATAGGTCCGGAAAGAAACCTGATGTTGGGGTGAGGTTCCTTCAAGAAATTCCGCAGCCAGGACGGCGTTGTCGTTCTTCACAACAAAATTCAGATAATTGTAATGGAGCTTGTAACGCCAGGATCGGGAAGGGCGCCATTCGAACGCCAGCTCCACACCTTCTGAGCGGGCGTCCGCCAGGGTTATGGCCCGCAGCTCGGTGATCACAGTGTCTGCAAGCAAGGTCCAGTCCTCATACTCCAGCGCACGCATGTCGCGGTAGCGGGAGTAAAAAGCCGCCATATCAAAAAACACGTTCGGCGCGGGCTGCCAGCGGGTGCCCAGTTCATAGGTAATGTTTTTCTCGCTTTCCAGCGCTTCGTTACCCCTGACCACCCCAATCAGCAACAGGGAATCCAGATCGGTCAGTTGCGGAAACATTGCTTCCAGCGCAGCTATTTCTGCGGGGGTCAGGCCCGCGGTAAGTTGATCGTAAAGAAAATTCAGGGTGCCGGCTTTCAGATACTCAGGGTACTCCCCCCGCAACACGGCATAGCGGTCCTGGCGGGTGGGAATTCGTTCTGCTGCCGACACGCTTCCCCAGAAAGACAGGTTGTCATCCAGCCGGTAATTGAAACGCAGCGTGGGTTGCCAGGCGGTATCAATATTTTTCACTTTTTCAGCTTTGACACCTGCCACCAGGGTCAGACGTTCCGACCAGCGGTATTCGTCCTGAATGAATCCGCTGACCAGATCCCAGTGCCTTTCTGCGTCGGAAAGATCAAACACCAGATTGCCATCCATATCATCGGCAAAGTAACGGTAATTGAATCCCCAGGTCAGCCGGTGACGCTCTGAGCGCTGGTGGTTGTACTGCAAATCCAGATCATAGGTGTGAATACGGTATACATAGCCCGGCTCATCACGGCGGGTGTAATCATAATAAAGCTGTGTCTGGATTTCGTTGCCATCCAGTGACTGAGTCCAGCGCGCCAGCACATTACCGTTGAGGTTTTCATAACTGTGCTTTGCGCCACCGAGGTACTCACTCACGGCGTGATTATAGTTTTTGTTCACATGGGCAAGATCGCCCTGTACCGTCACCCGACTGTCGCCCCTCAGCCAGTCCGCCCGCGTGCCGGCCTGGGTACCTTCCATATCATCGCGGGCATCGCTGTTATCAGATTCCAGCCTGCCATCATCCACATCGCGGTGTACAGCATAGCCCCGGTAAAACAGCTGCCCTGTCTGCCCGCCACTGCGCAGGCGCAGATGGTTTTCCTCATTACCAGCCGCCACTACCGCCCGGTAGCCCTGGGTCAATTCGGAGGACCTGGAAATAATATTGATCACGCCATTGACCGCGTTCACCCCCCAAAGACTGGCTCCCGGGCCACGAATCACTTCAATCCGCTCGATATCCTCCAGCATGGGCATGACGGCATCCCAGTAGACTCCGCCATAGAGGGGCGAATAGATGCTGCGGCCGTCCACCAGCACCAGCAGATTATGGGAATACATGGAATTCAGACCGCGAATGGAAATGGCCCAGGTAGAGGCGTTAAGCTTTGCCACTTCCACCCCTGGCGCCAGCCGGAGTACATCGGCAACACTGGTGGCCCCGGAGCGCCTGATTTCTTCGGAAGTGATCACATAGACCGCGGCAGGCGAATCGCTGAGGGGCTGAACGCGCTTGCTGACACTGGTAACCTCAAGGTCCATCAGGGCTTCCAGTTCCATATCCATCAATGGAGCGGCACTGGCTGGCTCAGGATAAAACAGACCGTTAATAAAAAAGGCGCCCACAGCACCATACAACACAAAAGACCCCAAGCTTTTGCAACGCGCATACATAAATTCTAAACCCCTGTGGAAACAATCAACTGCGTGATCCTTACGACCGTTTCTTGTCAGCCCACAGAGTATACCAATCCATAGTACGCGTATGGGAAATTTTTGAGCGGTTTCCGCGTTGGCCCCGGACCTGGCCTAATAAGCCGACACCAGAGGACTGCCCTCCCGGGAGCAACGGTCGGCGGCCCTGATGGCGGCCGAATTGATGTAGGCGATCCGTGAATCACCAAACGGGGTACCTACGCCACTGTTGAGCGTCATACCAAGGGAGAGACCTCGGCTGGGATCGCACCAGGCACCCGATCCGCCAAAACCGAAATGGCCAAAAGCGTTAGGGGTTCTGGGCCCGGTCGTGAACACACGGTGATAGCCCATCCGCCACCTCATGGGAAGGTGCACCACCTTGTCACGCCGCGTGCTTTGAACTTCACCCATGCGGCGAATCCGGTCCTTTGACAGTAGCCTGACCCCGTCTATTTCCCCCTCGTTTGCCAGCATGGCGTAGAGTCTGGCCAGGGATCGGGCGGTAAACATGCCGTTGGCGGACGGAATACAGCTTGCCACCACCTGAGGGCTGTTGAAGTCGAATGAGCTGATGCCCCGGGGCAGCAGTCCCTGGCGGGTATGCTCAAGGCTGGAACCGGTGATATTGAGCACTCCGTTCAGGGCCAGCTTTACCATGGCTCTGCGCCAGGAGCCTGACCGCTTCTGATTACCCGTCGCCCCGCGGGGCATGATCAGCTGGGCAACGCGGTCCATTTCGCTTTCCGGCAGACCACAGTAAAGACCATCAAGCCCCAGAGGTTTGGCCAGGTATTCCTGCAGTGCATCCGAGAAACTCATGCCGGTTACCCGGCGGATGATCTCGCCCACCAGAAAGCCATAGGTAAGCCCGTGGTAGCCATTGGCTGTACCGGGGATATGCACCGGTTTGGCCTGTTCGATGTAGCGAATCATCGCCTCCCAGTCGCACATTTCATCGGCGTGCTCCACCATACTGCGGATACCATACAGGCCCGCCTCATGACAGAGCACCTCGCGAATGGTGATCCGGGACTTGCCACCCTGACCAAATTCCGGCCAGTAATGAACCACCGGGATGTTGTAATCCACAAGATGCCTGTCGGCCAGAACATGGAGCAGTGTTGATGCTACGCCCTTGGTGGTGGAGAAGCACAGGGCAAGGGTATCCTTGGTCCACTCCTCCCTGTCTTCATTACGGGTGCCACCCCAGATATCAACGACACATTCACCCTGATGGTAAACACAGACGGCAGCCCCTCCGGGGCCGCGACCGGGTAATTGTTTGCGCAGCAGATCTGCCACCTGGGAAAAGTCCGGATGCACGAACCCTTGTAACATACGCCCCTCCTGCCGTTATGATGATGCGGGGGTTTATCGAGTGGGCTTGCTGACTGCTGACTAACAATTCACGTTTTGTACTTCTAAATATAGGTTGTGCCCCATCCGAGAGCAACCCATTTGACATTGATCAAGAAGCTGTACAATTATTGTTCAAAAAAATGCTTGAGCTGATCCCGCATCTCGTCATTGAGGTAGCAGGTCATGAACTTGCCGTTACGCTCCACGTCGATCAGCTCCGCGTTGACCAGCTCCTTGATGTGGTGAGAGACCGTGGGTGCGCCGATATTCAGCTTCTGGATAAAATCCGTCAGACCACAGCCGCAGTCTTTCGCTGTCACCTGTTTGGAACGCCTGTCCAGTATTTCCAGATAGATCCTGAGCCGGTTCGGGTTTGATAAGGCTTTGAATGCATTTGATAATTTTTTAGTGTCTGTCACGCTGAATGCCACCTGTGGGTAAAACCATCTCTATCGCCAGGGCGGGAACAATGACCGCAGTGGGACCCCGCTTCAGTTTGATACTTTTACAATCATCGCAGGATCATAGCAAATCATGTCGAACCTGTAATCAAAGCTGCACAGGTTTGTCCATTTGATCCTTTACTCTGAATCACCCCGGGAATACAGTTTGACATCCATCAAACTATACTATAGTTTCACAACTATCAAACTAACTACAGCAAGCGGAGTCATCATGGACGAATTCAAAGGCAAAACAGCACTGATCACCGGTGCATCCAGCGGGATCGGCGAATCATTCGCAAGGCTGCTGGCCGCAGCGGGCGCAAATCTGGTACTGGTGGCCCGCCGTGAAGAACGGCTGCAAGCATTGGCCAGGGAGCTGGCATCCGGATATGGCATCGAAACAGAGGTTATTCCCCGGGACCTTGGCGTGCCCGGTGCCGCCACCGAACTTTACCGGCAGATTGAGGAACGGGGCCTTATCATTGATATTCTGATCAACAACGCCGGATTCGGTATCCAGGGAGACTTTCTGGATGCCCCCCTGGAATCTCACCACCAGACCATTAATGTCAACGTCATGGCCTTGCACGACCTGACCTGGCTTTTTGCCCGGGACATGGTCGGACGCGGCAGTGGACAGATCCTCCTGGTGGCTTCCATCGCAGCCTTCATGCCCGTACCGCGATTCACCACCTATGCCGCTACCAAAGCCTATGTTCTGAACCTGGGAGACAGCCTTGCCAAGGAACTGGCGCCCAGGGGCGTAAAGGTTACTACCCTTTGCCCCGGCGGCACCGCCACCGAATTTTTTGAACACTCCGGGCAGGAGTTTGGCCGCTGGCGCGCCCTGGCAATGATGAGCAGTGACAGTGTTGCCAAAGCAGCATTAGAAGGGCTTGTCAGGGGTCGCCATGTGGTGGTGCCCGGTTTGCTCTACAAACTCTCACTGCTTATGCTGAGACTGGTTCCAAGACGCCTGCAAGCGGTTGTGGGACAGCTGGCCACCGATTAAGATTCACGGAACGACAGGGATTACGGGAGTATCCGGGCCATGAAGAACATTCTCATCGTGGGTGCAGGTGCCGTCGGGCAGGCGTATGGCTACCAGTTTGCCCAGGCTGGAAATCAGGTCAGTTTTTTTGTAAAGGAAAAGCATGAACAGTCAATGGCCGAAGGCCTGGTCCTTTACCACCTGAACCAGGACAAGAAGCGCCGCCGTCCCGTTCATTTTCGCGACTACGGCGTGATCACAGACTGGCACAAGGCACGGGAAACCCACTGGCATCAGATCTACCTGTGTATCTCGTCCACCGCTTTTCTGACCTTTGATTTCAAGGGTCTGGAACAGGCGATAAAACCCGAAACCATTGTGGTTATCCTGCAGCCGGGCCCCGATGACTATGAACTGGCATGCCAGCACCTGCCCAAAGAACAGCTGGTCCAGGGCATGATCACGCTGATCAGCTATAACGCGCCTCTGCCCGGCGAGTCGGTTCCAGAGCCCGGTATTGCCTACTGGCTGCCGCCTATGGCCGCCACGCCGTTCACCGGCAACCCCAAAGCCCGGGCAGCCGTTGTAAACACCTTCAAACGCGCCAATATGAATGCCGCAGTGAATACCAACCTGAGAAAAATGGCGCCCTATGCCACCGCGGCCCTGATGGTATTTCTGACCGCCCTGGAAGCCAGCGACTGGCAGTTCGATCAGCTGAAATCGAATGTTGAGCTGCAGGAGCAAATGCTGCAGGCCCAGTCACAGGCCTTTGATGCGGTGAGCTGGCAAACCGACACTCCGCCACCGCTCTGGCGCCATGCCATCAAAGGCTGGGTGATCCGGTTATTGCTGCGGACCGCGCCCAAAGTGGTGCCGCTTGATCTGGAAACTTACTTCCAAGTACACTTCACCAAAGTGAAAGACCAGACCAAGCTGTTCATGAATACCTATATCGCATCCGCGGAAAAGCACGACCTGGAAGCAGCCGATCTGATAGCACTGAATCAAATGACCGACCACTGATTAACAGCGGCCTCCTCCTTGGCGAAGAAAAAAAAATCATCCAGGCAACAAAGGTCACCCGCCCGGGCCCGAACGGCAACACAGTCCTCGCCGGGCGAAGCCAACGTACAGAAGCTGACAGGGCTTAACATCTATCGGGCCGTGGCCATCTTCATGATGATGGCCGCGCATAGTATCCGGATCCAGGAAAATTACCCCACTCTGGCAACCCACCCCGAATCCGCAACGCTGTTTGATCGCTTTCTGTTGCTGTTCATTACCATCGAACCCATCATTTCCGCCATGTTCCTGTTTATCGCCGGGTTCTCTCTCACGCTGTCATTCAGCAAAATGATACGTAAAAATCCCGCCCGGAAACTCCCCTGGCTGCAACGAATTCTGGGCCGGGCTGCCGCGCTTTACGGAGTGGCCGTGATTTTCTTTGTGGCTGAATACGGTTTCCAGTGGCCGGACTTTCTGGTGTCAGCGGGCGTGCTGGGTACCATTGCCCTGTCCATCGCCATTTCTGCGGGTTTACTGGTCTGGGGTGGTCATGCGGTATGGCTCATTGTCGCTACCCTGCTGTGCCTGGCAGTCACCTATGGGCTGGAGGCCAACAACCTGACGGTTACCGGCCTCAATGCCGGTGCCGGCGGTCATCTGCCGCTGGTGGTAATGGGCTTTCTGGGTACTCTTTATGGTTTGGCGTACCGGCGATTCGGAGACAATGGTCTGTTCGGCGGCCTGTTGTTGTCTGCTGTGATTGCACTGCTGGCCTTTGTAGCGGATTACCCCAACACCTTTATCTACCGCAGCCACTTTGCCTGGTATGCCAGTTCCCTGCCGGCTCAATGGCTGGAGTCAGCACTCAACCTTTTCTCCCGCGGCAATGACAGCGCCCTCGTAAAAGCAGCCTTCTGGAATCATTCCTCCATCTATCCGCTGCGCTTCACATTCGTGATTGTGCTTTTCATGGTGCCGGCCATCAAACTGTTCAGGCGTACGCAACACCGTGTCATCCGGTTTCTGGACGCGCTCGGGAGCTACGGCCTGACAATTTACGTGTTTCATCTGGTGATTCTGGCGGGGCTGGAAGTCTCCGGCATAAAGCCCCAGACAGGATGGCAGACACTGGTGCTGATTGCCGGACTCATCTTGACCGGCTACGGGGCTATCCGGAACCGGGTTAACCTTGATCCCGGGGCCGGTTAGCGCCCGGCCGACTTAATACCCGGACGCTGAGAACTGCAGGTTATAAGAGCCTCCAGCGGCCTGCACTCCAGGTGCGCCGGGCCGTTCCAAGCACCTGATTTTACTATCTAAATTAATTTTTTTTCAGGCAAAACCCTGACCCCTGTTGCGTATGCTTTACTTAGTAGAGTGTCCACCAACCCAGATTGAGAACGGCAAAGCTATGAGCAGTAAACTCAAGTATGAAGAGATCACCCTCCGTGGTTGTCAAACAGCCTACATAGATACCGATTCAGACATATCCAGCACCCGCCCCATTGTGATTTGTCTGCATGGTCTACCGTCCTCCAGCTTTATGTACCGCAAGGTGATTGATGACCTTTCCTTTGAGGCGAGAGTGCTGGCGCCGGACCTGCCGGGTTTTGGCAACTCACAGAAAATAACCGCATGGGAACTCTCTTTTGCGGAATACGAAGTGTGGCTGGATCGTTTTATCACTGAACTCGTTCCTGCTGACGCAAAAATCAACCTGATCCTCCATGATATCAGTGGCCCCTTCGGTCTGGCCTGGGCTGCCCGCAACCCGGGGCGCATTCAGTCTTTGCTGATTCTGAACACTACCATTTTTATCGAACATTTCAGGCCACCGCTGCCGGCTATAATGGGGATGATCCCCAAAATCGGCCATCGCCTGGTGGAAGCAGGTATGCATGGCCGTATTCTGGAAGAAGGTTTGAAGCGCGAGTTTCATTGTCCCATGGATGAAGACACGCTGCAGCATTACTGCGCACCCTATGATGAACCGGAAACCCGCGAAGCCCTGGCCAATGTATTTGCGAACTATGCCCATGCCTATGGCTACCTGAAGGAACTCCGCAACCTGCTCAAAAATTCCGTGTTTCCCTGCACCATTCTTTTCGGACAGAAAGACAAATATTGTCGCCCGTCCAATGCCACTGCATTCGCAAACCATATTCACGGAGCCTATGTCAGGTTTTTGCAAAGCGTTGGACACTTTGTTGCTGAAGAGGCACCCTTTGTGGTGGCCGATGAAATGCGGCATCTATTGCGTCAGACCTGCCCGAAAACAGAATTACCAACACAGGCGACTGAAAAAGACATTCGGATGTCCGCCTGAACCCTGATAATCTGCACGCGCCACTGCCCGATGTTCAGTGGCGCA
>JAWVYU010000135.1:0-12214 GCA_033722575.1 Ketobacteraceae bacterium
GCTACAGAACACCTATTGGCTTTGGCGCACTGTTGCTGCGCTCCTTCGGCGAATGGCTTGATGGGTTAACTGCACATAATATGAGCATAACAGTCAGTCCGAACTGCGTGACCCAGCGGTGTTTGGCTTGGCAGCAGGCCGCGGTGTAGGATATATCGCACAGGATTTTCAGCGTACCCTCACTTCTCAGGAGCTTGGGCACCGCAGAAACTACTAAAGGCCAGACAAGGCCATAACAAGAACATGAAACGCCAGAGGATCAGCTAAGGAAAAGCTGGCTTTAGTGCCCGGGAAAAGGACGTGCGTGAACAATGTCTTTCCAAGATACGCTGAAACGCAGCTTCAGCCCCAAAAATAACCTTCGCTCCATATTCTTCCGCACCGGAGCGCGCCTTGATCCTCTGGACGGGATACGTGCCCTCGCCATTCTGTGGATTATTGTATTTCATGGCCTGTACGGGGTCGGACTGTTTCTGTCGGAGCCAGCTCTGGGCCAGATGATGGACAGCATTCCCTGGTACATGCAGTGGATGACCAAAGGTGAAAACGCGGTTGATCTGTTTTTTGTGCTGAGTGGATTTCTGGTGGGTGGTGCCCTGATCCGGGAATGGCAGGATACCGGCGGCATTAACCTGCGCCAGTTTTACGCCCGCCGGTTCTTCCGGATTGTTCCCATTTACTGGCTTACGCTGTTTTTCTTTGCCATCGGCCTCGTGCTGGTAGGTAAGTTCGAGCTTTCCCGTTTTCTGGTAAACCTTTTCTATCTCAATAACTTCTTTCCCCAGGAATGGTCTTACCTGAACTGGAGCTGGTCTTTATGTATCGAGGAACAGTTCTACATGCTGTTTCCTCTGGTGGTGCTTTTTCTGTTCCGCAGCATCCGCCAGGCGTTCCATGTCATTATCATGCTGTTCGTTGCGTCCATTGTGATTCGCGGGCTGGTGATCCTGCAGAACCCCCAGCTCCTGGAAACGGCCATGTCGGACACGCTTTTCCGGCATTCCGAAACCTACGACCCTCTTTATTTCGACAGTCTGTATACCAACATATACACCCGCTTCGGCAGCCTGATTGCCGGTGTTCTGGCGGGCTACTGCTGGGTGGTCAAACCTGGCTGGTGGGTCAGGATTGCATCCAACGCGGTGATCAATAACAGTTTGCTGATTGCCTGTATTGCCGTGCTGTGCTGGTCACACCTGATCCCCATCTACACCACCAATGCCATAGCTCCGGGCAACGAATTATTTGTGTATCACTGGCTTTACCGCTCCATGAACACGCTGCTATTCGCCTGCGTCATGCTTCTGGCGTTGTATCCGGTGGGTCTTTCCCGTGTCATCAGCGGATTTCTGTCCCACAAGATCTGGTTTCCGGTGGCACAGGTTTCCTACTCCCTGTATCTGTTCCATATACCGTTTCTGGTGCTTGCGGCTTCCCTGCTGATGGGCCTGAATGTTATTAACAAGGAAGCCCTGACGATGCAGGACAGCTTCCCCATCGCCGTACTCGGTTTTGCCATGGCTTTCCTGTTCAGCATATTAACCTTTGTATTTGTGGAAAAACCGTTCATCAATATACGGCCGAAGTTTGAAAGTGCCCGAAAGGTGCCCCCTACCAGCCAGTCTTTGTCGCAACCTTGACGGCGGTAGCTGTTAACGTGAAAAACGCCCACATAAGTGGGCGTTTTTTGTTGGGATGTTTACGTAATGGGGATTTTTACGCAGTTTATTGCAGGTAGTCTGGCACCGTTCCGCTGCGCTCCTCACAAACCACACCCTGATTGGCAATAACGCACAGTCCCCAGAAACCTACCGAAAGCGCCACGGGATTGGTAATCCTGTCATTGAGGAATTCTGTATTGAGCGGTGTTTCCCCCCAGCACTCTACCTTGCCATTACGAATCCCGCAGGCCTGCTCAAAGGAAGGAATCACAACATCAAACCCTTCCAGTCCTTGCGGATGTGGATAGGAAACTTCGCCCCAGCAATACCATTGATCCTCAAACCCACAGGTTGCTGATGCACCTGCGGACGATGTGATCTTGCCTGGCTGAATAGCAAACGGAGGGTTAGGATCCCCATCAGTGAAGATATTGTAACCCTGGCAGGCCACACCCAGGTCATCCAGCGCACAGACATGAGACATGCCAGCAACGATCCTTGTGGGATTACTCAGCGTTCTTGGCAGCGGGATGGAATTCAGATCCTCGGTATCCCCCCAACAGACAATCTCTGACTGATCAAGCGCGCAGGTAAACTTGGGACCGGCGGCAATATCAACAGGATTCACCAGCTCGGGAACCTCTGTCTGCCCAAAGGTATTGTCGAGGAAGCAGTCTACTGTACCCTCATCCAGTACACATACATGTCCAAGCCCAACCGCAATGCGCGGTTTGACATAACTTTCCTTTAAAGAAACATCCACGGTTTCAAAACCGCCTTCAGGACGCTCTACGGTATAGTCTCCCCAACAACTCACCGTATTTTTATGTATTGCACAGTCAATATTGCCCGCTGATTCAATATAGGTTGCCGTTTCCTTGCAACCGGTCAGTGCTGCAAGCAGCAGGCATAGCGATATCAATTTCCTTGTCATTTTCTTATCTCCTTATTGTGGTAATGCGGCATTAATGCGCGCAACCGCTAACCCTACTACCTGAGAAGGCTTGCCGGGAATCTCCCAAATGGAAGATAGCCGCCAGGTTAGTTAAATTCGGAGTAAGGAGCAGACAAAAAGAAAAGCCTGATTCAGGCTTTTGCCTGAATCAGATGCAGACTCTCCTCAGCAAAGCCGATACCGGCCTCGGTGAAGAAGTTGAAAACCTTGTCGATGCCCACATCAATGAGCTGCTGGTGCTCATCCTGATAGCGGGCAATGGCCGCCACTTTGCCATTAAAGTTACTGTTATTGATCTGCTTGACGATATTGCAGCTGTCTTCAATGGAGGGCAGCGCCAGCAGAATCAGCTTTACCCTGGACAGGTCGATCTGTTCCCAGAAATCCGCATCTTCACCATCGCCGGGAAACACATTATGACCGTCGGCGCGCATGCTGTTGATCCGGGAACGGTCGGCATCCATTCCCCACACTCGCTCGCCCGCCATGCTGTGCAACGCCTGATAGGCACCCAGGCCAACCCGCCCCAGGCCAATCACCAGGATTTCTGCGCGCTCGGGTTGTTCCATGGCGTCCTCACGCAGGCGCTCTTCGGTTTCAAACCGTTTGATGGGTTCGCGGTAACGCAGATAGATTTCGTGGGCGCGTTTGTAAATCGTACTGGTGAAAACAAAGGAAATGGCAACCGCCAGCGAAATAATCACCACCCAGTGCTCACCAATCCAGCCGGTATCCACGGCCAGCGCCGCTACAATCAAGCCAAACTCGCTGGCATTGCTCAGCGCCAGGGCACTCAGATAGGACGTGCGTCCTCTTAATTTCAGCCGCGTGAACAGGGCGAAAAACAGCATGAACTTCAGCGGCAACAGCGCAGCAATCAGCAATGCAGTAATCAGCATCGGAACATCAGGCAGCGCGGTAAAGCCGATGGACAGGAAAAAACCAATCAGAAACAGATCCTTGAAATTCAGCAAATTCTTGGACAGCTCAGTGGCTTTGGGGCTGCCACTCATCAGCGCGCCCATTACCAGCGCGCCAAGGTCACCTTTGATGCCCACCAGCTGGAACAGTTCGTAGCCTCCCAGCGCGAGAAAAAATCCGGACAGCGGCAGGAGCTCCCCGTGGCCGGATTTTTCCAGCAATTTATCGAACAGGGGCCGGAAGAATATGAGCCCGAATAGCGCAATCGCCCAGGGCGACGGCTGCTTGCCGGTGGCCAGTGCCATAAAAAGCACGGCAATGATATCCTGCATAACCAGTACGCCGATAGCCAGTTTGCCGTGACGGGTTTTCATTTCCCCGGATTCTTCCAGCATTTTGACCACACACACAGTGCTGCTGAAGCTCAGCATAAACGCCAGCAACGCCGCTGTTTGCCATGACATTCCGGCAAAGAAAGGCAGAGACAAGGCGCTCAACCCAAGGGCAATACCGGTAAAAACAACAATCCATATCCCCATGTGCGACAGGGAGCCGGCCCAGATTTCCGGTTTTAGCAGGCTTTTGATTTCCAGCTTGAGCCCGATGGTGAACAACATCAGGGTAATGCCAAGATCAGCCAGGTTAGTGAGAGTGTCGTCCGGCTTTACACCTGCAAAATGCAGAATAAACCCGGCGAACAGGTAACCGATCAGCGGAGGCATGGACACCAGCCTTACTGCCAGGCCACAAACGAAAGCAAACAGAATCCAGATAAAATCCATAGTATCTCTTAGGTGTTTACGTTTTTATGGCTGCTGTACCAGTGGCCAGAACAGCAGCAGGGTTGCCAGTGTCACTATTCCAATAAACAGGTTCATTGGCAAGCCGACTTTCAGAAAGTCCTTGAAACGGTAGCCCCCCGGGCCGTATACCATCAGGTTGGTCTGATAGCCCAGCGGCGTGGCAAAGCTGGCCGATGCCGCAATCATGACGGCAAAAACAAAGGGCTCATGGACAAGGCCCGCCTTATCGGTCATTTCAATCACGATGGGCAGCATCAGCACAGCAGCAGCATTATTGGTAATAGTTTCCGTCAGCAATTGTACCGCCAAATAAGTCAGTACCAGCATTAGCCACGGGGTGCCACCACTCAGGGCAATAATGCTGCCGGCAACAAAGCCGGCAACGCCGGTTTTCTGCAGCGCAGCACCGAGGGCAAAGGATGCCGCAATGGTTACCAGCACGGTCAGGTCAAGGCTCTTCTCTGCCTGGCTGACGGAGCAGCAGCGACTGAGAATCATCAGCCCGGCACCGATCAGTGCAGCATTGAGCATACTGATGACACCGAAACCGGCGGCCAGCACCAGCACCAGCAGAATGCCCCAGGCAAGGTAGGCCCGGTCATGGCGCGGGGTTTCCTCATCCAGATCGTTAATCAGCAAAAAATCCTTGTTATAGCGCTGCCGGGTGACAAAGGCCGGACGCGCCTCCAGCAACAGTGTATCGCCCGCTTCCAGCCTGATGGTGCCAAGGTTGCCCTTGACCCGCTCACCGTTACGGGCCACCGCCAGCACCGCCGCGCCATAGCGGTCACGAAACCGGGCATCCCGTATGGCCTGGCCCACAGCCGCACAATGGGGAGACACTACGGCTTCCACCAGGCGTCGCTCGGCCCGGCTTTTGGTTAGCGCTTCGGAGTGGCCGGTTTCGGTGGACGCGACGATGCCATTGATACGCAACAGGTCAGATATGGCCTGAGTGTCACCGGCGAACACCAGCCGGTCCGAACCCATCAGCTTTTCTTCCGAAGGTACCGCTGTAAGAATGGTGTCCTGGCGCTCAATTTCGATCAGGTAAATACGTTCCAGGTGCCGCAGGCCGGCTTCAACAATAGTCTTGCCCACCAGTGGCCCATTGGGGTCTACGCTCACTTCCAGGGTAAATTCCCGCAGATTGCCAAAGGCCTCCTTGTCGCTGCGGTCGGGCAAAAGACGCGGAAAAAACAGCAGCATGAAGCCAACACCAGCCAGCACCACCGGAATCGAAACGGCGGAAATTGAAAACAGGGAAAAGCCTTCGGCACCGGTAAGGGTCTGGTACTGCCCGTTCACCACCAGATTGGTACTGGTACCAATCAGTGTCAGGGTTCCCCCCAGGATGGATGCGTAGCTGAGGGGAATCATCAGCTTAGAGGGCGGAATTTTTATCTTGCGGGACCAGGCATGGATAGCCGGGATCAAGGTAGCCACCACCGGCGTGTTGTTCAGAAAACCACTGAGTAATACCACCGGCGCAAAGATACGCGCCAGTGCCGCGCGCACGGAACCCGGCTGGCCCAGCAGCTTGTTCACAAACAGGTCCACGCCACCGGACCCATGAATACCCGCCGCCACCACAAACATGGCCGCGACCGTGATCAGACCGGAATTGCTGAAGCCGGACAGGGCTTCACTGGCGGTGAGTATTCCCGCCGCGCTCAGCACGGTCAGTGCCCCCATCATTACCAGGTGTGGCCCAAGGCGCGTCATGATCAGCAGCACCAAAGCGGCTACTGTAATAAAAAGCGAAAACCAGCCCTGCCATTCCACCTGCCAATACTCCTGCCATTACTTCTGAAAGCGCACATCACTTTAACAGCCAGACATTCCGAACCATCTGGACATCCGGATGTCCGCCGTCATTTATAACAGATTTTCCCGGACAATGAGACGGGAACCGGCCATGGGGCAGGGGCCAGCAGCGGAATGAGCCAGGATATTAACAACTAGGACGACTGATCCTGAAGCTTTTCTGCCTCCAGTTTCAGGGCATGCGCCATGGCATTAAAGCCCCGCCGGATAGAGCGGGCGAATAAAAAACGGACCAGAGGTGTGAGCACACCACGGAAGGCATCCGTGGACTGGTAGCAACAGCTGTTTTCAGACAGCACTTCCAGGCGCTGCTCCCGCAGAGCCTGCAACAGGGTTTCATGGCCCAGCGTCATTCCCCAGGAAAGCAACCGGGGCCTGACAACCTGATGAACGTACTCGGTTTGCAGCCGCCTGCCCCAGCCAGGCAGTTTTACATACAGATCCACCGCATGGCCGGGTACAAGATCGGTTTCCACCCGGTAAGTGAACGGGTTCCAATCAGGGTAACGCTCAAAGTCCACCAGCACCTGCCACACGGTTTCCGCCGGTGCCTGTATATCAACCCGATCCGAACAGACAGAGTACTCAGGCATGCTGTTGCTCACCGTTGAGCCGCTGTGCAGGAGCAGCAGCATTGGCAACCTCACACACCCATTGATCAGTACGGTCCCACAGCATCGCAGCCACTGCCGGGTCCATGGCATCCGGGCTGGGCTGCGCCGGTGCGCAGCGCTCATAATAGGCGCCACCGCGGGCTGCAGGGTCGGTGGCACAGTAAAGCTGGCTCTGGGCACCCTGCTCCGGCGTCAGCAGAATCCGTTTTTCAACAAAGGCCAGAGAATGGCGGACCCGCTGCATGAATCCATGGCCCGCCAGCCCGTGATGGGCAATATTGGTATACACAGAGCCAGGATGCACTGCGTAGCCATGCACCCCCATCATGCCAAAACGGCGCTCCAGCTCCATGGCATGATGAATCAGCGCCAGCTTGGACAGGCCATAGGCCTGCCATGAGTTGTACTGCTCTGCCGGTTTGAACAGGTAGCGGTTTTCGGCTTTGGCATGCAGGTGGGACACCACGTTCACCACGCGGGCATCGCCGGTCTGACTGGCTCCGTTCTGCAACAGCGGCAACAGCCGCCGGGTGAGGTGACAGGTTCCCAGGTAATTGGTGCGCCAGTGTATTTCAACACCATCCTTACTCAGGTGCGGCGTCTTCCATTCCGATAACAGATCCAGATGAATACCGGCGTTATTCATCAACAGATCCAGTCTGTCACCAAAATAACAGCGAACCTGTTCCGCAAACCGGTTCACCGAAACCGCCGATGTCAGATCCAGCGGATAACCGGCTACCCTGCCGGGGCAATCTGACGGCAGACTCAGATTCAGCTGATCCGCCACGGCCGCCGCCCGGGAACGACTCGAAACCAGTACCGAAGCTCCCCACCGGGCCATTGTCTGTGCTGTGTAGTAACCAATGGAGCCGGTACCGGCGCCGGTTACCACCACCTGCCGGCCCCGCAGGTCCACCGGTGGTGTTTCGGGGTGCCCTGTAAACCAGCGGCGGCCCAGATGCACCGCCATTTTTGGCAGCGTGCTCCCTGTCATGCGGTTGCCACCTCGCGGATATAGGGTGCGATCAGCGCTTCACTTTTCACCCAGAGCTGCTCGCCGTTCAAGGGGTCCAGCGCCCGGGCGGAAGGCAGCTTCTCTTTCATCATGTGCAGGTACACGCCGGAACGTTGCCCCATCTCGTCCGCACAGGCCAGGTAAATAACCGGCTCTGCTGCCTGTTCCGGTGAGCGAAACAGGGTTTTCATAATGGGTTTCAGTATCGGTTTGATATAGACCGGTGACTCCCGGGCAATGTTCGACGCAATGGGACCGGGGCAAAGCGCATGCACGGCCACCTGTACCCGACCTGAACTATTGAGACGCCGTGATAATTCACTGGCCAGGGTACACAGGTGCAGTTTGGTCTGGCCATAGAATTTCATTCCGTCTTTCAGACCGTAAGGCGTGAAGGCGCCAAAACGGTCAAAATCGATGGGCGGTGATGACTGGTGGGCCTCGGATGATACAAAGACAAGCCGTGGTGTCCGCGCCGGATCCGTGGCGGGCTGTATGACACCATCCTGCCACCAGCGTTCGGCCAGCAGGCGGTTTGCCAGAAAATGCACCGCAAACATCAGCTCATAGCCCTGAGGCGATTTACGGGCCTGCAGAGGCATCAGTCCCGCGTTCAATACCGCAATATCCAGGCGGACATTCTGATCACGCAGGCGGTCACACAGGGAGGCTACCGACGCCATATCCGCCAGGTCAGCCGTCATCAGACGTACATCGGGGTTGCCGGTTGCCAGCTGGATTTCCTCCACCACCTCTTCGTGCCCGGGACGGCATACCAGAATCATGTTTCCGCCACGCGCCGCAAGCTGTGTCGCCACGGCTCTGCCAAGGCCGCTGTTGGCACCGGTTACCAGGCAGGTTTTACCGTCAAGGCGTATGTTCTCGGGTACTGGTTTTAGCTGACCGCTGCTGCTGAAACGGTCGTAAATGGCGGTGGCCACTGCGCTCACTACGTTTTTATGCCCTACCCCGCTGGCGCCGGTGGCCTTTGTTCTTCTTGTCATTTTTCATTCCCCCGATACTCAGCCTGGTGGTTATGATTCATAGGGTATCTGATACTTGTCGCGGTAAAAGCCATACTGCTTTTCAATGTCTTCGCGGCTCAGGGCGAAATCTTCCAGATGATAAACGTGCCGGCCATAACGATGCTGCCTGTTCTGCTTGCTGGTAGCCAGCATGGCCTGTTTTGCCGCCGGTTCCAGTACTATGGCGGCCCGTTGATAGATACGTTCCACCTCGGCCAGGGGATCTTGCAGCAGATTATAGTAGGAAACATCCACGAACCGACCCGGTGGCGCAGCCTCACGGACCAGAATGGATTTTTCCATTAAACGCCTGACTTTTCTCACCCAGTGTTCGGCCACCTCGCGGGCATCGACCTGATCGCTGAACACACCCCGGCCATGGGCCACCATACTGCAAAAGGAACCGGTGGTTTTTTGCGGATCACGATGGGTTTGTACGATCAGCGCTTCGGGAAAAATTTCCAGAATCACATCAAGGTATTCCAGATGATGAGGTGTTTTCAACACCCAGTGCCGGGCCGGCTTCTGCCAGGTAAGAATTTTCAACAGCGTTCGGAGGTATTCATAGGCGGGGCGGTGATCCTGGGCTTCCAGCCAGGCGGCATAGCCGGGCACATGCATGGTGGCTTCCGGCGCCTGGCTCATAAAACACAGATCCAGTAACAGTACATCCTCTTCCGGCGCGTCGTGCTCCACCGGGTGAATGGCAAAAAATTCCGGGGCGATATAGGCCAGCCCTTTTTCAGCAATTCTGGCCTGCTGAATCCGCCTGGCAGGATGGCCCTGTTCACCGGGTAAAGGCACAGGGTTCAGCGCCTCCCAGGAAGCCAGCGAGCGCATGTCCGGGTCTGCCGCAATCAGCCGGTGCAATGTCGTGGTGCCGGTTCTCTGCAAACCCGCAATCAGAATAATCTTTCCAGGGTCCACCCTGTGTATCTCGGGATGACGGCGGAGCAGGTCCTCCACCCTCAACCGCGTTATCAGGGCGGACTCCAGACGGTTACGCTGTATCATTCTGCCAAAGGGTGTCAGATCTGCCTCGGCATTGATGGAATCAACCAGCACCTGCAACGGACGCCGGAACCAGAGATCGCCATAATCGGACAAACCCGATTTTCTGCAGGCATTTTCCATCAGCGTATCCACATCCAGCGGTGCGCCAATACCCAGTTTCCCGAACCAGCCACCAGCGCGGTTAAACAGGGCAACGGGAAAAGGGCGATAGGGATGGGCATAATCCGTGCTGGTTTCCCTGACTTTTTTTCTCAGTCCCATGCTCTGTCCTGACCTGTTCTTCTGCTTGTTTATCTGCTTGTTGTTATGCCATTGCACCGTGCTCAGACAGCGGTTGCTTCCCGCGTTCCCGCTGTGGCCAGCTGCTTTCTGAATTCCTCAAGCCGCAGCACCTGTGTCTGCGGCTGCGGATGGGCGCTGGCGCGAATCCAGCGAAAACACATGGTGCCACTGGTATGCCCTGCGGTCTGAATCCAGTTGGGGTGGCCAGGATCTTCATGGGCCACCACAATTCTGACGGAGCCATCAGTTTCATAACGGGCAAGGTGTTTGTTGGTATGAATCCGGTGGTGGCAGTAATCCAGTGACTCCATCCAGTAATTGTTCAGCTGAAAATTCCAGTGCTCGCATGGCGGAGGCTGTGCGTCTATCACCAGCACCTCGCCGGGGGCCAGTGCCCAGTAACTGTGGTAGTAGGCAATATTGGGGTCTCCGCCCGCCGCCAGCGACACCTGGGGATCAAACCGGGGCAGCTCATTGGTATGCTTCTGAAAGTCCCGGGCCCATTTGGCAAACAGCAGTGATGCCCCCGCCACCAGAGTGCTGGCTGAGCGCAGCCCCTCATTCATCCTGAGGGAAGTTAGCGGTTCTGGTGCACCATCCCCATCAATGCGCTCTATGGTCAGCTCCGCGGGGATCTCATTATCCCGGTCCAGAAAGGTTTGCCTCACAATCAGATTACCGGTGTCCGGCTGCATGGGCAGCCAGTTTTTATCCCGCGGCCGGCAACTGACAATCAGCGTGAATCGCCCGTCGGCGTCCATCTCGATATCGGAAGCCTCGATATACCCGGAGGGTGGCAGTCCGCCCCCCTGGCCATAATGACCGACCTGGGTACCAAAGCTCAGATAATGAATGCTGTTGCGCCTGCCGTGAATGCGGTACTCGTAAGCCCCGCTGATACAGGCCGTCTGATAGAAGTTATCAGGGTTGTCGGCACCCATTTTCACAGTTTCATGCACCACACGGTGCAGCACCGGCGCTTTCGGGTCGGCATACTCCACAAAGGCTTCCAGACCTGCCCGCGCCAGCCGGGTCAGGTAGCGGTAGCCTTCTGCCTGGCTAAAAGGATCGGTGGGAGCGCCGGGAAAAGTCAGGGAGGCGCCGGCGGCTTTGAGGGTATCGCAGAATTCATTCCACGCCTGCCCGCTCACCAGCCGTTGCTCAGCCACATCATCCGGTGTTTTGCCACGTAGTTTCAGCAGCCACAGGTTGGCGCTGCGAAAGGCGCCAAGACAGGCGACCAGCGCTTTTCTCATCGTCATTTCAGCCTTTAATTAGTCTGTTTGTGCTTCCTCAGGCCCCGCCCGCTGTTGGGGTTGAGCGGTGATTCGTCCAAAATACCCATTTTTGCGATATTTATGCAATATATTTTCATAAATACCAGTGCCGGCTTATAACCTGCCCCCAGCCAAACGGACTATATCCAGTGTACAGCGTATAGCACTATGGTCCCAGTCATGTTCCAATAGTCAGGGGGACTATCACCGAGGATTAGGCAGTACCCGGCCAATGATGATCCCGGCACTAAAACAATAACGAAACTGACCCTGTTCTGGAGACTCCAATGACTATAGACCTGAAACGATCGCTGCTGGCGGGCGCCCTTGCGGCCACCCTCAGCGGCTGCAATCTGACAGTGAACATTGTCGACTCCCTCGGTACGGAAAATACCGGGGGCACGGTTACCTCAACTGACGGCAACATCAACTGCCCCGCAGAAACCTGTTCCTTTAACTATCCCGGCTTCAGCGAGCAGGTAACCCTGGTGGCCACACCCGACGCCGGCTATGAATTCAGCGGTTTCAGCGATGCAGAAAAAAACTGCAGCAACGGCGCTGAAGATTCTCTGGCCACGGCCACCTGTGTCACCACCGCGTCCATGCCGAAAACCATTACGGCAGCCTTTGTGGACCCCACCATTGGTGACCCCTGCCCCGACGATGACGAAGACAACTGCCTGGAAAACCCTAACGGCGACTTTGATGGCGATGGTGTCAGTAATCAGGACGATGTTTGCCCTGAAGACAATCCCGACTCCTGCCCGGCAGGCGACCTGGATAACGACGGCGTTGCCAATGAAGACGATGCCTGCCC
>JAWVYU010000136.1:0-12182 GCA_033722575.1 Ketobacteraceae bacterium
AAAACGAACCTTCAAAAGACTCGGCTACCGTCTGAAACGCGCCCTGAAAACCCAGAATCATCCCCAGGAACCCAAAAAAGTGGCCACACTGGCGGATATCCGGTCCAAACTGGAAAATTATGAGAAAACCCAGGGGCCTGCAGATTTCATGGGGCCCAGAGCGGCCAACAGCAAGGAATAACCCTCCCCGGCACATGATCAATCCGGAATCTGGCACTGCCCCGGGTTTTATGGCTTAATGAAACCGTCCTCTGGAGCCCCGACGGCTGTCAGGGCGACATCGAAGGACGATAAACTAAAGCGACAGGGTAAAGTGCAGTTATTCAGCGGGGGGCGACATGAATAAGCATGCAGACAACAACACAGGTTCCGGGAGCAGCTCTCAGGGTCTGCTCAGCATTCAGCGGCTGAACCAGTGGGCCGTCGGATTGATACTGGTGCTCACAGGGCTGGTACTGGCGCAGGGCCTCTTTCCGGCCTGAAGCGATCTGAAGCGGCCCAGAGCAAAATGCCGCCTTCATCACGCTCAGCCCTGGGCAGCAGGATCCCGAATCACCATTAACCGGTGCTCCATCATATCGGCGATGGCGTAGCGAATACCTTCGCGGCCCAGGCCGCTGTCTTTCACGCCACCGTAGGGCATGTGATCCACCCGCCAGGAGGGAACATCCCCGATAATCACGCCACCCACATCCAGGGTATCCCAGGCTTTCTGGGCGCGATACAGATGCCGTGTGAACACTCCGGCCTGCAGTCCGAAGCGGCTGTCGTTCACTTCCTTCAGCGCCTGGTCGAAATCGGTAAAACGACTGAGCAGAGCCACCGGCCCAAAGGCTTCTTCTCTGTAAACTTTTTCTGAAGGGTCCACGTTTTCCAGCAGCGTTGCTTCCAGCATGGCTCCTTCGCGCTTGCCACCACAGAGTATTCTGGCACCGTTCTGCACCGCAGACTGAATCCACTCGTCCAGGCGTCCGGCTTCTTTTTCGGAAATCATGGGGCCGATAAAAGTCTCCTCGTTTTTCGGATCACCCATTTTCAGTTCGCTGGCCGCTTTCACCAGTTTGCTTTTCATTTCTTCGTATACGGCATCATGAATCAGGATTCTCTGAACACCGATACAACTTTGACCGCTCTGGTAAAACGCACCCACCATTAACCGCGACACCGCATCATCCAGATCCGCGTCCTCGTCCACGATACAGGCGGCATTACCTCCCAGCTCCAGTACCACTTTCTTTTTCCCTGCCTTGTTTTTCAGTGCCCAGCCCACTTCCGGTGAGCCGGTAAAACTGAGCAGCTTGAGTCGCTCATCAGTGGTGAACAGCTCGGCGCCATCGCGGTGACAGGGAAGAATGGAGAACGCGCCCTTCGGCAAATCGGTTTCCGCCAGCACCTCACCAATCAACAGGGCGCCGATGGGTGTTTTACTGGCTGGCTTCAGAACAAAGCTGCAACCGGCAGCAATGGCAGGTGCAATCTTGTGCGCAGCCAGGTTCAACGGGAAATTAAACGGACTGATAAAAGAACAGGGACCCACGGGAACCATTTTTGTCATTCCCCTATAGCCCTTCGCCCGGGCACTGATATCCATGGTCAGTACCTCGCCGTTGATACGGGTGGCTTCTTCAGCAGCGATCCGGAACGTATCTATCAACCGCCCCACTTCTCCCCTGGCATCCTTGATGGGTTTGCCCGCCTCAATGCACAGGCTTTCTGCCAGCTCATCGGCGCGTTCCCGGAAACGGCTGACGCAATGATCCAGCACGGCCTGACGTTCATAGGCTGCCATCGCTGCCATGGCCGGCTGCGCGTCGGTGGCTGCCTGAATCGCTTTGTCTATTGCCTTTTCATCGGCAATTGCCACACGGGTTGCCTCATCGCCGTTGTATTTATCGGTAACCACCAGATCCTCGTTCGCATAAACCGCTTCACTGGCCAGGTAGTAGGGATAGGATTTTTTCAATGACGGCATCACTGCCTCCTTTGTCGGTGCAAGTTGTCTGTCTGCTCAGGATTGGCAACTTGATGAATGTGTCGTATCAGCTGTCCGATCTGTCGCGATTTTCTGCAAAGCCGCTTTAATAGCATCAGGAATCGCAACGGCTTTGTTGCTGGCCTTGTCCACAAACACATGAACAAAGTGACCATCGGCGACAGCCGTGTCCCCCTCCCCTTTGAAAATAGCAATCCCGTATTCCACCGAAGAGTTGCCCAGTCGATTGACCCGCAACCCGGCCCGCAAACGATCGGGAAACGCAACGGGGGCGTAATAATTACAACCGGAGTTCACCACAAAACCCACCACGGTATCCTTATGGATATCAAGGCCGCCGGCTTCAATCAGATACTGATTGGCCACGGTATCAAAATAAGCATAGTAGGTAACATTATTGACGTGACCATAGATGTCATTATCCTTCCAGCGCGTGGTAATGGGTAGAAAATACCGGTAATCACTGGCGGCTGGCGGTGTCGGTTTGCTCATCGTGACTCACTCATCATTGTGGCGATTTATCGTCGTGGTTTACTTCCTGTCTGGGTCGGAATCTGTCAGCGGTTTCAGCGATACACTGCCTGATAAATCTGTAACGCATCAGCTTCCGTCACTTCCCGGGGGTTATTCACCAGCAGGCGCTGCTGCAGCATGGCATCACTGGCCAGCATGGGAAGATCCTTTTCAGGTACATCAACCTCTGCCAGTGTTCGCGGCAAACCTACCTGCTCGATCAGGCTTTCCATGTGAGCGATCAACGCCTCTCCCGTGGGAGGCAGTCCTGCATCCACCGCCGTTGATAATTCTGCATAAAGAGGCGCACAGGCCGGAAGGTTAAAGCGCATCACCTCCGGTAATACCAGGGAGTTACTCAAGCCGTGGGATATGTGATAGTGGCCCCCCAGGGGATACGCCAGTGCATGCACTGCGGCCACCGGCGCATTGGCAAATGCCTGACCCGCCAGCATGGCGCCAAACAGCATATTGGAGCGGGTAACCCGGTTGCTGCCATGGAGTGCTGCGTCCACTATGTTCGCGGATATCAGGCGCAGGGCCTCCCGGGCCAGCATATCGGAATAGGGGTTTTTCCGGAGTTTGCTGGTGTAAGCTTCGATGGCATGAACCATGGCATCAATACCGGTGGCTGCCGTTACGTGGGAAGGCAGACCCAGGGTCAGATCCGCATCAAGTAATGCCAGGTCCGGCAGCAGCTGTGGCGCCACCACGCCCTGCTTGGTGGTTTCACCGGTGGTTACAATGGCAATAGGGGTAACCTCCGACCCGGTACAGGCAGTGTTGGGAACCTGAATCAGCGGAAGCCGGGATCCTTTTGCATTTCCCACGCCGTACACCGCCGCCAGGGTTTCCCCGCTGGCACGCAACAAGGCCACCAGCTTGGCCACATCCATGGAGCTGCCACCACCAAATCCGCAAACACCATCAGCATTCACCTGCTCGGCCAGACTCAGCGCCTCCTGTATCACCGATTCGGGCGGATCCGCCACTACGCCTTTGAAAATGGCCACAGAAATACCCGCAGCCGACAGGCTGTTCAATGCGATGTCCATAATGCCGGTTGCCGCAATGCCTGCGTCGGTGGCAATCAGCAAACGTTCAATGCCCAGGCCCCTGGCCATTTCACCCAGCTGCGAACTGCAACCCGGCTCACAAAGAATCGATCTGGTGGTGCTGAAACTGAAACTTGCCATGATGTTATCCTTCCGTTCACGGGACCGGTTTGCCAAAGGTGACTGCAGAGAGTGCCACAGCCGGGCTGGCACCAGATTACCGCTCTTTGTACCTGATCGCGCCGACTTTTTCAGACGACCCGGACTGTTATAGCAAAGCGGTTGATTTCATGTTAAAAAATGCGCAAGCCAGACAACAACAAAAGGGAATCCGATGAGCGATCTGAAAGAAAGATTCGACGCCGCTGTAAACTACGTGCAATCTGCCGAAGGCAATTTCAAACCGGACAACAACCTGAAACTGGACATGTACTCCTTATTCAAACAAGCAACAGAAGGCGATGTCAAAGGTAAGCGTCCCGGCATGACCAGTTTTGTCGAAAGAGCCAAATGGGATGCCTGGAAAAAGCTCGAAGGCATGGGCGCCGATGAGGCAATGCAAACCTACATTGATAAAATCGAAGCCCTTAAAACCAGGCACGGGTGACCATTCCCCTCACCACCCATGGTAATCACACCGGGCAGAGAACAACATGACTGAGCCCCCGCTGCGCTCCCGGCAGGCCCTGAGAACACTGCTCATACAGATTCGCGACAACCCGGCGGTTCGCGTGGAAGAGCACAACAGTTTCTGCCAGTTCAGCGGGTTGCGCCATGATCAGGTCGATATTTTCAACGTGTTTGACAAGCCGCTGTTTGACCCCCATATCATTGAGGGTTATCACGGTGTTTTTGTAGGCGGGGCAAGCGAGGCCAGCGTCATGGAGCCGGACCGCTTTCCCTTCGTCAACAGCAGTATTGAGCTGATGCGTTTTTGTATTTCCCGGCGGGTCCCCGTGTTCGCGTCCTGCTTCGGCTTTCAGCTGGCAGTGCTCGCACTCAATGGCGAGATTGTCCGGGATACCCGGGGCTTTGAAATGGGCACCCTTCCCATCAGTCTTTCAGAGGCGGCAAAACAGGACCCGCTGTTCCATGATACACCCGATCCCTTTATGGCAGTTTCCGTACACCGTGAACGGGCAGTGAAAACACCCGAAGGCTGCACTGAACTGGCCCGGACAGCGCTGTGCAGCCATTCCTTCAAAGTGAACGAATCGCCCTTCTGGGCATTTCAGTTCCATCCGGAAGTGGATAAGCGGGTGTTGGTGGAACGGCTCACCGTTTTCAAAGCCGCTTACACCGACGGCGACGACCACCTGGAAAGTGTACTCCGGCAGGCAGTGGAAACGCCGGAATCCAATCAACTGCTGGCCAAGTTTGTGGACCGGGTGCTGCTGGGCAGCCACTGACCCCACAGCCGGCCCCACGCCACCCAACTACCCCAGATCCACCGCCACCCTTTAACCCTCCATTGACCACCCCGGGTCCGATGCGGTCCCCAGACCGCCTCTGCAGCCATTTTCCAGACAGCAGTTGCATGCTTGATGAAGTTATAATACATTGATTGATGTTACATTGAATCATGTGACATCAATCAAGGGTAAGAATCCGAACTGCAAGGGTGAAAAAGGGGACACTTTATGAATATGGCCATCATGCCGGTCAGGCGAAATCTCTCTTTTAAGCTGCCGAAAGACAAAGTTCATGACTGGAATGCCAATGGGCTGCACTTTACCCAGTTTCTGAACACGCTCTCGATCTTTTTTCCGGCCGGAGAACGGTTTTTTATCGACAGCGTCCGCCGTTACCGGGACCAGATCGATGATCCTGAACTCAAGGAAGCGGTGCGCAACTTCATTGGTCAGGAAGGCCTCCACAGCCGGGAGCATATCGAGTACAACCAGGCCATGGCAGACGCGGGCCTGCCCGTGGAGCGTTACGAAGCCCAGGTCAAAGCGCTGCTGGACAACGTACGGAAAAGCCTGCCGGGTAGCCTGCAGCTGGCCGCCACCTGTGCCCTGGAGCACCTGACCGCCATAATGGCCAAGGCGGTGCTGGAACAGAAGCAGACCCTGGAGGGCGCCGACGAGCGCTACAAGGCACTGTGGCAATGGCATGCGCTGGAAGAAACGGAGCACAAGGGAGTCTGTTTTGATGTGTACGAACAGGTAGTCGGTACAGGGGTCAGCGCCTACACCCAGCGGGTGGGAGCTTTTGTCATCGCGAACGCGGTGTTCTGGTCGCTGGTGGTGCCTTACCACATAGGCATGGTGCGCGCCCGCAAAAAACAGTGGGATATCAAAGGCTGGATAAAGCACAACCGCACACTGTGGGGCAGAAAAGGCGCTTTCCGGGCGATTATTCCCGAATGGTTCGATTATTTCCGGCCCGGGTTCCACCCCTGGGATGATGACAATCGCGCCATACTGGATTACGCCGATGTGCTGGTAAACCAGGTGGAGCAGTTTGCCTGAGCGCCGGGGAACGGTCCGCAGGGAGGCGGGGTTTGCTAGGGTTTGGGAGGCGTCTGCTCCTTGATAATGGCTTCAAGGCGGTCAGCGAGAATCCGGTTGGCCGCGATTTCCATGGCCCTGGCAAACTCGGCACTGACAGCCTTTTCCGATAAAGGCCGAAGGCGCCACACCAGATCAGCGATCTTGGGCAGCTCCTCCCGGGGAGGCAGGTTCTGGCTGCCATACTTGCCCAGCACATGATCCGCCACCAGCTTCACCAGCTCGTTAGCCACCCGCTCCACATTACCCCGCATCATGCGCAGGATATCCAGCAGATCTTCCAGGGGAATACCGGTCTGGGTGAGCTGGGCCCCGGCTTCCAGGGTTTTCATGCTGCTGACCCGGATGTTGGGGCCGTCGGGCTTCATCAAATCCAGATCAATAGCCATTTGCAGCGCAGTGGGTGTCAGGGCATCACCAAACATTTCCGCCAGCCGGATCATGCTCACGGTTTGCGGCTCTTCCTGTGACCAGGGGCTGGAAATCGCCGACTCAATGCCCACCAGTTCCGGCAGCCCCACGCCCTGCTCCAGCGCATCAAGCAGGTCCTTGATGCTGGTAAGCGTGTAGCCTCTGTCCAGCAATCCCGACACCACCTTCAAACGGGCCAGGTGGCTGTTGTGGTAGATCCCTTTACGCCCCCGCAGCTCCGGTGGCGGCAAAACCCCTTTATCCTGATAGGCGCGGATATTTCTGACGGTGGTACCGGCCACCCGGGCAAGCTCATCTACCGTGTATTCGCGATCGCCATCTTCCGTTTCGGTAAGCTGCTGTCGCGCCTCTTCATCCGGTAAATACTGTGCAATCAGTCGCAGGGTATCTTTGGGAAATTTCATAGGCTTCACAAATCAGGCTGGCACCCACTCCATGTCTAGGTATCCGCATCATAGCACAGAAGAAAACGCGGCCGTTACGCTGCGGGCAGCGGTTTTTCCACCGCTGCCGGATGCTTCAGAATATCCGCCAGCACCTGAGGATGGGTCAGCTGTGGATTATGGCCGGCGCCCGCGATTTCAACCACAGGTTGCGGACAGGCAGCCACCAGCGGATCCCGCTCCCCCACCACCAGAGTGACCGGCACGCTCATCTGATCCAATGCATTTCGCAACCCGGCCCGGTGTGACTCCGGGGACAGGAACGCCAGGTAACGGAACAGGTTGCGCTTCACCGGTGCCCGCTGCATGGATGCCCTGGCACTGGCCACTGCGCGGTGCTTTTCGCCTTCGGAATGCAGACCACTGACGATGGCGCTGGAAGAGACCAGGTAAGGCAGAAACCGGGATAGCCCGCCATGGCGTAACAACCATGGAGGACGCTTTTGCAGAAAGTAGGGGGATACCAGCACCAGCTCTTTGACACGATCCGGAAAATCCTGCGCAAACTGCAGCGCAAACCCCGCTCCCAGAGAGTGGCCTATCAGCCTGATCTGGCGGCCGTCACTGGCTGCCAGCAGCGCGTCGAGCCAGTCGGTGCCCAACCTGCCATCCGGGCCCAGCGCCGGCGGCAGCCCGGACCTTCCCAAGCCAGGAAGATCAGCAATCAGAACCCGGCCTGACGGGGAGTTAGACAGTGCATTAAGCAGCGGGCCCCAGCTTTCGCCATCCAGAGGTAAACCATGGAGAAGTACCGTAAGCTCCTCGACATCATCGTCATCACGCTGTTGAGTCCAGATCCCTCCGCGAAAACCTTGCTTTGCGTTTCGGTGCTCGTTTCCGTTCCCCTCAGGCGGAATGTCACCAAAGCGCTGGTGCACCAGGCTGTCGATCCAGCGCCATGACGTTCCGGTAGATAATGGCGAATGCAGCTGCATTTTTGTTGCAAGGGTTTCGGCACCTCCGGTGGGGTACTCATCTTCTGACAAAAACGACAGCGTTTCCTTTGAACCCGGAATCAGAAAATCGGGGAGCCGCCGTAATATGCTGACCGGCACCCCGTAACGGGGCGCCTGCACGCCCATCTGCGCCGCGAACGCTGTGATCAGGCGCGGTAAACGGGGAGTTTCGGGATCCAGTAACCAGTACTCCTGCCCGACACTTTCCGGGTACTCCAGCATGGTCACAGCAAACTCTGCCAGATAATCCACATGCACCAGCGGCACAAACGTCCGGGAATTACCCGGCACCGCACTCAGTTTGCCCTGATGAAGCTGCTTCACCAATTCTGCAACACCAATAAACTGGCTGGTGTTACCGTTGCGGCTGTGACCGATCACCGTGGCCGGGTTCAGTGCGGTCCAGGGAATCTGAAAGCGTTCAAGAAGCTCCCGTGTTTTGCGGTGAGCAATGAATTTCGAGGCCTCATAGGCGCCAAGGGTCCGATAAAGATCATCCTCGTTACCCTGTTGATCCGCGGCAATACGGTACCCTCCTATCCAGACAAAGCGTTGCAATTCAGCAAAGCCCGACAACCACTCCAGCAATGACTCGGTGGCCTCCACATTGACCTGGTGGGCCTGCTGGCGATCCAACCCCCACGCAAAGGCGCCCGCCAGGTGATATACCACTCCGATGTCCCGCTCCGCATCAGGTAACTGCTCTGCCAGTGCTTGGGTATTTCCCAGGGAAAACTCCACCAGTTTCAGCTCTGAACGCCAGTCATCCTGGCGGTTGATGTGCGGGGCAATAGCACTGAGATAGCTTTCGCCGCGGCTTTCCGGATTGCGCATGGCAGCCACCACGGTATACCCCTGGTTTACAAGCTCTGGTACCAGCCATTTGCCGATAAATCCGTTGGCCCCGGTAACCAGTACCTGAGGTTTTTGTGTTGCATTGGCTGTTTTCATCCTGCTATCTCCTTTGCGTAATACCGTTTTGATATTAGACCGGTCTATATATTTTTTTAAGAATTACTATTTGGACCTGATATCTGCCTGTTCCTGTTGCTGGTTGCTCGTTATGTGATGTTTGTTTTTGGTTGCTTGTGGATCCGGTTGGGCCTCTACTCGCTGAGCCGCTCCATCATGGCGTCGGCAACCTGCTTCAGGGGCGCCGTATCCCGCTGCACTTTCGCCAGAATCAAGGCACCCTCCAGCCCTGACAGCAACAGTGTTGCCTCTTTGCGGGCCTTAGCCGCACTCATCCCGAAGGCCTTCAGCCCGTTGGCAATTACAGTGAGCCAGTGGCTGTAGGCTGCTTCACAGGCCTGTTTAACCAGGGGGTGCTGATCGCCGATTTCCAGTGCCACCGTCGCCACCGGGCAGCCTTTGCAGAAATCAGATTCCACTAGCCTCACCGTCAGACCTTTCACCACCATGTCCATGGCTTGCCGGGGGGAGCGGCTGGCAGCGAATGCCTGCTCAATCAACCCCTGGATAATGGCAGCACCCTGGGCCAGTGCCAGCGCAGCGATCTGGTCCTTGCCTTCCGGGAAATGAAAGTACAGGGACCCCTTGGGTGTACCGCTCTCTTTGATAATCTGCTGTAACCCGGTATTGTGGAAACCCTGCCTTTCCATCAGGTCCAGCGTGGTTTGCAGTACCCGGGCCCGGGTTTGTTCGCCTTTGGACATCATGAAACCACAATAGACCGGTCACTATATTTAATCAACCATCGCTTACGAATGGAACAGTGTTTTCCGCAGGCCGAAAGGCCGTATCCGGCCCGCGGAACTGTGCGCTGGAATCAGGCCACTTCTGCGGTTCGCTTTGTCACTTCCGGCTTCGCCACTTCCCGTCGGGGTCGCAGCGCGTAACGGTCCAGCCCGGCGATATGAATGTGGGACAGATACTCTTTCCAGTTCACCTCGGTGGCATTGACCGGAAACTCCTGCCGATCCCTGTTATCTGCCTGGTTGGCCAGCGATACCAGTTTGCGGTTACTGAAGGTATACCGTGGCTGGGTATAAAAGGAGAATATAGAGGACAGCTGGATCGCGGTTTCCAGGTTTTTCTGGGTTTTCAGGGAACTGCTCTGGTTCAGGCCGGCCGCCAGCTTGTTCTTTATTTTTACCGCCTGGTAAGAGCTGTAGATAATGCTGTTAAAAGCAAAACTCGGCACCATGGCAAAGGACCTTTCGGGTTTGCGGAGAAACAGATTTCCGTAATGGTCATGGCGCTGCTCTGCGGCCTCCTGCACATGGGCAATCATTTCCCTGATACGTACCGGGTTGGCTTCGCTGCTGCCGCACTGGTATATACGGTGGGCAGTGGGCGCAATGGCTGCCTCGGAGGCGGCAAGAATAATACTGTTGGCCACCAGATCCGCCGGAATAATATCCAGCACCGCATTCTTGTTGCCCGGGAATATGGAAATCTTTTCCCGGGCATAGGCCAGGATAATGGCATCCGCCACCTTCACGCCCTCGATCCAGCCGGGGACCGGCCCTTTCAGGGTACTTTCAATAATGGCCGGGCGGACTATGGTGAGACTCTGGCCCTTCAACTCTTTCAGTAAAAGCTGTTCGCCAATCCATTTGGTGAAGGTATAGCTGTCATTCCATCCGGCATTCCGTGATTCCCGCACACCAAGCTCCACCAGCGCCTGCTCCTGTTCCTTGGCGGACAGCCCGCGCCGATAAATGTCTTCAATCTGCTGGTGTAAGCGGTGAATCAGCCCATCCACTTCGTAGTAGCCACTGATGGATTTGTGCAATGGCAGTTTCGCAGGGCCCCAGATATCTTCGGTAATGACTCCGCGATTGAATCCGTTCACGTAACAGGTGGATACCTGCACCACCGGTATCTTTCTTTCCCGGGCAAGCCGGGCAACCTGCAACAGACTGAGGGCATTGATACGCAGCGCAGAATCCAGGGGCTCGCGAAAATCCACACTGGCCGCGGAATTGATAATAAGATCAATGGACTGACCCAGCTGGCCGAATTCACCGGCACTCAGGCCAAACGCCGGCTCGGTGATTTCCCCGGTCACAAACCGTAGCTTACGGTGACACAGCTCCGCAAAGTTAACACTCTGCGAGGCTTTGAGTTTGTCAAAAATGGAGGAGCACGCTATTTCCTGATAAAACCGGTTCTCGGCAGTGCGGTACTGGCTGTTCGGGCGAATCACCAGATAGATACGACTCACGTCCGGTACGCTGCGGAGAATCTTCTCCAGTACCACTTTCCCCAGAAAGCCACTGACCCCCGTCATTAACAGGCTTTTCCCATTCAGGGCAGATGTTAAACCATTGCTCATTGTCCAGACTCCTTCCCAATTTATTTAAAGCAAATCAACATAAGAACCACTATAACCGTGGCGGCTATTCTACACAGACAGCCACCGAACATATACACACAAACATAAAACGTTTATACGGATTCCTTTCAAAAACCCCGTTTCCAAAGAATAAAAATCAATGACAGCACGTCAGCATGAAAAGATACAATCATCATGCCAGTGCATTACACCGGCATGATGATTTCGGGAAAATAAAAAGAAAGGCTCAGATCATTCAGCGAAAGTTACTGACGCGCTGATATCATCACGACCCACACGGGTTTTGTTGGCAGGCACCCGGGTATCTTCGTAACCGAACGAAATACCCAGCAAAATATTGGTTTGATCATCAATACCGAAAGCATCGCGGACCAGGTCAGGATAGTAACGCATGCTTCCCTGGGCGCAGCTGGCAATGCCGTGGGCCGTCATCGACAGCATCAGGTTCTGCACGTACATACCCACATCAATCGCCACCGAGGCACCAAAACGCTTATCCATACCGATGAAGCACACATGGGGTGCATCAAACATTTCAAAGTTTCTTAATGAGGCACGCATGCGACCCGCCTGGTCGTTACGCTCAATGCCCATATTGTTATACAGTTCAACAGCGCACTCCACCTGACGGCGGCGGTATTCGCCATCGAATTTTTCCGGATAATCGTAGTCCGAGCAGAAAGGCACACCTTGCATGACACGCTCAACCATCTGCTGCTGCAGCTTTTCCTTCAGCTCGCCGGAGGCAACATACACTTTCCATGGCTGGATATTGCAGTTCGAGGGCGCGTGCTGGGCAAGCCGGAAAATGCTTTCCAGTACATCCTGTGGCACGCGTTCTGCGCGATAGCCCCGCACGGAGCGCCGGCTTTTGATGGCTTCTTCCAGACTGACCCTGTCCGGAGCCGGTGACGCAGAAGCACTGCTGGTCATAGGTTTTCCCTCCTGCCCGAAG
>JAWVYU010000137.1:0-12166 GCA_033722575.1 Ketobacteraceae bacterium
AGCGCTATTTTATTGACCAACAGGGAATCCGGCATCATCATATTATCAATCCAAGGAGTGGCGAATCGGCAACCGGGATTCAGAGTGTCACCATACTGGGGCCGAATGCCACAATGACGGATGCGCTTTCCACAACGGTTTTCGTCATGGGGGTTACCCGGGGGTTGGCATATATAAACCGTATACCTGATGTTTCAGCTGTTATTATTGATGCAGACGGTCGGTTGCACTACTCAAATGATCTGGTAAGGCCAACAAAGAAGAACAAGTCGTAAGAATCAGGCACCAAATAGGAGCACGCATGGCTGCTCGGCGTAAGGGGTTGCAAGAATCCGGTGATTTCTGGCGGGGGGTTGTAGAGCAGCTTCCCTACGCAATTTATATTGGTGAAATCAAAAGCCAGCGTATCGTTTATACCAATCAGAATAGCTGCGTAAAAAAATACGCTGAATTTCAGAAAGCACTGCCGTTTCGCCAGTGGTTTGACCTGTTCGCACAGGACGAGATATTTCTGCTCAAAAAAGACCTGGAACGGGTCTGTCGCAAAAATAATACGGATCCCATAGAGCGCATCTACAAAATGCGCACTGACAGAAATGACTGGGGTTACTACCATCACCGCATAATTCCCCTGTCTTCAAGCGAGGACTTTGAAGTGTTGCAGCCAGTTGATGGCGGCATACTGTTTCTGGGTGTGGTACGCGAGGTGTCGGATGCTTTCTACCAGGGAAGAGAACTGCGGGACAGCGAAGAGCGTTATCGTTTGCTGGCCAGTAATTCCAGCGACCTGATCTGGAGTACCGACTGTGACCTGAATATCACCTATATCAGTCCGGCTGTTGAGGATCTCACGGGGTACAGCTACGGAGAGTTACTGTTTTCAAAGGATCCGAAAATATTTTCCCGTGATACCAACCGTTTGATCCGGTCCATCCTGCTGAAAGACTTTTCCCTGGAAGAACTGAAGAACAAAAACGTTTGTGGTTTGCCCAATTACGTGCGGATTGAACGTTCCATGAATCACAAAAGCGGGGAAGAAATTGATGTAGAGATCCAGTTGTCACTGTTGTTCAATGACGTGGGCCGCGTTACCGGTACTCTGGGTGTTGCCCGTGATATCAGCGCGCGCAAAAAAGTGGAAAGAGAAATGCGCCTGGCGGCCACTGTTTTCGACAGTTGCCGGGAAGCCGTTTTTATTATGGACAGCACCGGCGAAATCATCCGTGCAAACAACGCATTTTATCACTACACCGGTACTACGGAGCAGGAGGTTATCGGGCAGTCTTTCGGCCAGTTCTGGGCGGTTTCTTCAACTGCGAGTTTTCTTGACTCCATCAAGGCCAGTATTCAGGAACAGGATACCTGGCGCGACGAGTGTCATTATCTTTCCAACGGCGTAAAAAAACCCTGCCTGCTGAGCTTCAGCGCTTCCACAGATGATACCGGCAGCATTTCCCATTATGTGGGGATCTTCCTGGATATTTCCGAGAAAAAACAGGATGAACTGCGGATACAGCGGCTTGCGTATTATGATTCCCTGACGCGGGTGGCCAATCGCAGCCTGTTCAACGACAGATTGTCAAAATCCATGCAGCAGGCTGAACGTCGCAAGCAGTCGGTGGCCGTCCTGTTTCTGGATCTGGATCACTTCAAACCAGTAAATGATTCCCTGGGCCACAGTGCCGGTGATTCACTGCTGCAGGGAGTGGCCAGGCGTCTGCAATACTGTATCAGGGAAGAGGACACCGTAGCGCGAATGGGTGGCGATGAGTTTGCCATCATACTTTCGGGCCTGCGTCGGGGTGACGCTGCTGAACGCATTGTGCTGCGGACTGCCAACCGGATAATTTCCCAGTTTGTGTCACCCTTTCTGATTGAAGGCCGGGAGGTATATACCTCCACCAGTGTAGGGATTGCGGTGTACCCCCGCGACGGGCTGGCGCCGGAGGAGTTGTTGCGCAATGCCGATATGGCCATGTATGCGGCAAAAAAATCCGGCCGTAATAATTACCAGTTTTATGATGCGAACATGAATGTCAAAGCCATGGAGCGCCTTTTTATAGAAAATGCGCTGCGACGGGCACTGATTAACAATGAATTTCTGTTTTATATCCAGCCACTCTATCATGTGGACGATCGCAGTGTTTCGGGTGTGGAATTACTGCTGCGCTGGCAGCACCCGCAGTTCGGTTTGCTGGAGCCCCAGCAGTTTATTGATCTTGCGGAGGAAACCGATCTGATTATTCCCATAGGCGAATGGGTGTTTGAACATGCCTGCAAAACGATCGCCGACTGGGACAGAAAAGGTATTTTACCTCCGACTGTTGGGGTGAATGTTTCCCCGTCGCAGTTCAAGCGAAAGAATTTTGTTCCCTGGGCACTGGATCAGGTAGAACGTTATAAGGTTGATCCCCGGCGTATCGTGATGGAAATTACCGAGAGTGCGCTGATGGATGATGTGGATCATTCCCTGTCAGTGCTGTCCGAACTCAAGGCGGCGGGCATTCATATCGCCGTGGATGATTTCGGTACGGGCTATTCTTCCCTCAGTTATCTGCGGCGTTTTCCTATTGATGTACTCAAGATTGACCGGGAGTTTGTGCGGGATATCCTGCAGGAGCCTGATGAACTGCCTCTGATTCATGGTGTGATCAGTATTGCCAAGAGTTTGCGTCTGAAAGTTGTGGCTGAAGGGGTAGAAACCATGGAACAGTACCAGTTCCTTGCGCAGCATGAATGTGACATCGTTCAGGGCTTTTTCTTCAGCAAGCCTCTGAAGGCAGCAGATCTGGAGGAAAAGCTGCTGGAACGGGCAGAGGCCGACTGACTGATCCGCCCGGCCCGGCTCAGTCAGCGGGGTAGTGTTTCACAAGTGCCTGATACAAATCATTTTTAAAGTTTTCAGCGCCGGCATCCAGGGTATTCAGCACCTCCGCCAGCACTTCGTTGTCTTCCTTGCCATGCCACACCTTGATGTAGGTTCCCTCCTTGTAGCCATGATCCTGTCTGAAAAAATTCAGCACGTTTTTGCCAATATACTGCCGGAATAATTCATCCACGCTCATGTCCATGATCAGCATCAGATGACAGAACGCGGGTATGGGCATTTTCCGGGTGGCGAGGGTTTCGCTGGCCAGGGCTTCTACTGCCTGGAGAAAATCATTGTTATTCGCCCGGTCTACCCACTGGCTGGCGATGATCCCGGCCACTTCATCATAGTCAGTGGAGTCCACAAGGAACGTGCTCATGCCAAAGTGCCAGATATCCACGATCTCCAGCTTGATCTGGTCCAGCTCCGGTGTCTGTTTTTTCCACCATTTCCAGCCATAGTGATCCATCAGCTCTGCACATTCGGTCCAGATTGCCCGGTACCACTGGTATCCCTGATCGCGCCACTGGGGGTGTACTTTTTGATTCATCTGATCCTGGAGGGCAAGCATTTCAGAAAGTTGCTTTTCCATCTACAGCAGTTCCTCGCGTTTGTGCTATGGTTATGCTCTCATTCTCGCACAGCAGTCGGGCGATTTCATTGGGTAAGTGGCATGTGTGGTCGATTCAACATCATTGATGATGCGGCAACACGGGCTCTCCTGGAGAGCCTGAATCTGCGGGTGCGCCTGCCTCAGAAAATCAATATTGCTCCTACAGAAGCGGTGCCGGTGATTATCAGGGAAGGGGACGCGCATCACGTCCATGAGATGCGCTGGTGGTTGACACCCTCCTGGGCACCGGAAGTGTCCAATCAGTATGCCATGTTCAACGCACGCTCCGAAAACCTCGAATCCAGCCGGGCGTTTCGTGGCCCTTACAAACATCACCGGGGCATTATTCCGGCATCTTCTTTTATCGAGTGGCGCAAAACCCAGCAGGGTGCGAAACAACCTTACCTCATAGAGCCGGAGGAGGGCTGCTTTGCCTTTGCCGGGCTCTGGGATGTGTGGCAGAAGCAGGGTAACTACCTGGAATCCTGCACCATTGTCACTACCGAGGCGGTGGCCGGGTTGCGCTGGCTCCACCACCGCATGCCACTGTTATTGATGTCCGAGGATATTCCTGTCTGGCTGGATCCGGCCGCCAGCAAACAGGCGCTTGATGAAATACGGTCCCGCACCGTGGATCTGGATTTCAATGCCTATCCGGTGTCTGATGCCCTGAATAACAGCCGGATCAAGGATCCCGAGCTGCTGACCCCACGGGAAGATCCCATCGAAATCAAACATTAAAACCATTGACTGATGGGTCTGATCCGCTATATTGATGCAAGAGAACCCGTCGGTTCTGTTTGTTTTTTGAACGGGGAGTTGCTATGGGCTACACCGCCACCGATATCATCAGTCTTCAGAAAAGCCTGGCACCGGCTGTATATGGAGACCTTGACCTGACCATCCAGCCGGAGCGCTTTCGCACCGAGCTGGGGGAAAACAGCATTGTACGCAACAACAAACGAATACGGGAATTACTGGCGGATAAGGACAAGGTAGAGTTTTTCCGGCAGTTGACCCTGATGGGTGATCCCCTGGCGGATGCCTTTGCAGCACTGATTCCCGACATGGGCTTTCGCAAAGCCCGCGACATGATTGACCAGGCCGCTGTGCATGGCATTGATTCCGTAAAAGGAGCCCCTCCGGAACTGGTGGCCCTGATGGCGTCCATGGAGAATGAACCGGACTGGGTAGACTGGGACAGTATTGAATCGGCCTCAAAAAATGCGCGGATGCTGGGAGCGGCAGCCGGTGAGGCCGTTGTCCGGGTGGCCTTCATGATGACCTACGTGAACGGCTACCAGGGTTTGCCCATGGTGATTACCGGTGCCCTGACCAGCGATTCCGCCGCCAAGCGCATGAAAGAAACGGTCAGCACCTTCAAGCTGGCCACCTTGCCGGGTGCGCTGCGGCGTGGCGGGGTAGCCTATCAGTCGGCGGTCAAGGTCCGGGTAATGCATGCCATGGTGCGTACCAATCTGCTGCGCAAGCCTGAGGTGTGGGATTACAGTGTGTACGGTGTGCCCATTCCCCAGGTAGACCAGATGGGAGCAGCCCTTGCACCAAGCTATATGGTGTCGTTACAGGCACTTAAGAAAGGCGGTCATTACAACGAGCCCGCGGCGGCACTGGTGGAACAGGCCCGTTATCTGGCGCATCTGCTGGGCATGCATGAGCAGTTTCTCAGCAATGATCCACGCCAGATCGTGGAGACCTGGCAGATGTGTCAGGCTACGCTGAGGCACCAGCATGATCCCAGAGGCCGTGATCTGAATACAGCGACGTTGCAGGCCTGGCGTCGTCATGGATCCGGGTGGTTCGACCGCCTGTATCACAACCTTGATGTGGGAGCGACCCGGTTCCTGTACGAGAAAATCGTGGGCCGGCGTACTGCCAATGCCATGGGGGTTACCTCAGAGCCCCTGGATTTTGCACGTTGTGCCGCAATGTACGTGCCGGCCATTGCGGGATTTGGTGCCCTGAGCCTGGCCAGCCGCGTGCCGGGGCTGCGTAAAAAGGTGGAAGATTTTTCTGTGCAGGCAACCCTGAAGCAGTTGGCAAAAGAGGGAGAGGCGGAATACAAGACCGATGAAAGTCGTTACCGCTACAAGTCGGTTTAGCTGGCCGGTTCCACATGATAGGCGTAATTGGCCTGGGTTCGGGGGCTCAGATACGCCAGTGCCTCGGATTTTAATTGCGAGGGTTTGAATACCTTTTCCACCTTGATATCGGTATTGGAGAGGTTGATGGTAATGGCTTCCTTGCGGGGAATCTCGGGGTCATAGAGCAGAATTTCCGGATTGAGCAAATCCGCCGAGTTCACCGACATGACCAGCCCCACTCTGCCATCAGACAGTGCCACTACGCTGCCCGGCGGGTACACGCCCAGCATTTTAATCAGTAAATCCAGGTAAGTGGGGTTCAGTTTGCCCCGCATTTTCTTGTACATAAAAGACAAGGCCGAAGAGGGCGCGCGGCCTTCTTTGCCATCCGGCGGATGGCAGAGGTTGTCGTACACATTTACCACCGCCAGTACCTGGGCCAGCTTGTTGATGCGGTTGCCCTTCAGCCCATAGGGGTAACCGGTACCATCCAGGAATTCATGATGGTGGTCCACGATGGGTAATACCCATTCCGGAAACTCCCTGGACAGCTTCAGCAGGTCCACCCCGTATTTGGGGTGAAGTTCTATGAGCTTGCGCTCCGCATTATTGAGTTTTTCTTTTTTTAACAGAACTTTTTTCGGAATCTTCAGTTTTCCCACATCGTGGAACATGGCCCCCATCCCCAGAGAGCGGGCCTCGTTCTGCTCAAGGCCTGCGGCCTTGGCAATCATCAGGGACAGTACGGTGACATTCAGGGAGTGGTAATAAAGTGATTCGCCCTCGGCCTCATCGGTCATCAGATGCAGTACAAGATCGTTAGCCCCGAGAATGGTGTCGGTCATGCTGTTGATCAACTCGCTGGCTTCACTGATGGCATTCAGAGGCCGGTTTGTCATTTTACCCATGACATCTTTCACGATGGCCAGTGATTTACCGAATTCTTTTTCGGTTTTCTGCAGATTGCTGCGGTACTCCTGCATTTTCTGGGTGCGCTCGGCTTTTTCCCATTCCAGTTTGCGCCGCTGCTCTTTCGCTTCCTCGCGGGCGGTTTCCTGATTCTCATTGTTGTCTGGCTCCCGAGCCGGACTTTCGTTGGTTTCCAGGGGCGCAGAATCACTTTTACCGGGATAGTAAAGAATATGATCCAGCGTCATGTCGCGGATAATATTGATCTGATAATCAAAATGGATCTTGAATTTGCGCATCAGGAAAGGGTTATCCTTCCATGGGATCGGAAGCTCAATATACATTCCTTTCTGAACCTGATCCGGTCTGATTTTTTCAACCTTGACCGACATGAGCGCCACGCCTTTGATGCAATAACATGCAATAATAAGTGAACAGGATATGGATATACCCGGAATCTATTTAATGAGTATAGACCAGTTTCAAAAACGGATTGTATTGAAATTCTTTTTTAAAATAGTAAGTTAGGGAATCCATCAGAATAGCGTTGGCAGCCTCCCGCAGTCATCCTGTATCTGACTGGCAAGCCTTGGTGGAAATAAAGCCGGCGCTGGGCTATAAAGAAGGCAGGATCAGGAGAGGGTGCGTCGGGTATGAGCCATGTCTAAATATGGATCATACGCGGTGCCGTTGGTTGCCGGGCTGCTTTACTATGGCGCTGCGTGGTGCGGAGTAAATCTGTTCGCTCTGGATAGCGGCGTTGCTTTGTTATGGCCTCCAAATGCGGTGCTGCTGGGGTTTCTGCTTTATTTTCCTGTGAAGACTCAGTGGCCGGGTATCATTGTTGCCTGTGTCATTGCGGAATACCTGGCGGGCGTTGGCGCTTTCCCCCTTTCAGCAATCCTGATGTTCGCATTTATCAATTGTTTTGAATGTATTCTTGTTGCCCTGCTGTTAAAGTTCAAAGGAGAGGATCGTCAGCCGGCGATTGACTGGGCAAAACCCGGTGATATTGGCCTGTTTTTCTTAATCACGATTTTCGTTGTCTCACCATTTTGTGCGGTTCTGGGTGCTTCTGTCTACAAGTTCATACTGCTGCAGCCCGACACATTCAGCAGCTTCTGGCGAGTCTGGTGGTTCAGTGATGTTACCGGGCTGATCGTGCTGACACCACTGGTATTGATGACACTGAAATTTTTGCTGGATGGAAAACACACGGGCGACTCCTGGAAGAGGCATCATTACGAAATTCCGATAGTGCTTCTCCTGGCCGGTGTGAGCTTTTACCTGGTCATGTTTTTCAATCTGGACTTCCGCGGCCTGGTGAGTATTACGCCGTTGTTGCTTGTGTTAATTCCCGTGTGGTGTGCTGTAAGGCTGACCACTGACTTTACCATCAGTCTCACCGCGTTGATTGCGGTGTTTACAGCCCTTGTCACCCGTAGTGGTTACGGCCCTTTTTATACTGGCAGCGGTATGTCCACGGCCCTGTTGACCCAGGAGTTTCTGGTGCTGTTTATTGTGGTGGTGTTGTTTGTGAATTCCTTTGTGACTCAGGCCCGCTGCAACAGCAGAGACCTCAAGCTGTACAAGTGTGCCATGGATTCATCCGGGGAAGGTATTCTGATCACCAGGGCCGAAAAAGACCAGCCGATTATTTACTGTAATCGTGGTTTTGAAAATCTTACCGGGTACAAGGAGGAAGAAGTGCTGGGCAGGAACTGCCGCTTTCTGAATATTGACGAGGAAAATCACGAGCAGACCCGGGCGATTCGCCAGGCCATTCAAAACCGGGAGGGCGTTGAACAGACACTGAAAAACCGCAAGAAAAATGGCGAGGTATTCTGGAACCGGCTCTCGATACGACCCATCCGCAACAGCAGTGGCGCGGTAACCCATTTTATTGGTGTTCAGAAAGATGTGTCGGATTCTGTGGCTCAGCGCATGCAGCTGGAAAAAGCGCTCCATGACCTGAATGATCTGAATATCAATCTGGAAGAAAAAGTGTCAACCAGGACCAGAGAATTGCAGGCGCTGAATCGTCAGCTGAGAAAAGTGGCGGTAACGGATCATCTGACAGGGGTTTACAATCGTCGTAAGGTGATCGAACTGGGCAATACGGAATGCGAGCGCTGCCGGCGCCGCGGCCACCAGCTCTCGGTGCTGATGATGGATCTGGATTATTTCAAGCGAATCAATGATCGCTGGGGCCACGAAGCAGGGGACCTGGTATTGAAGCGGTTTGCTGACACAGTGAGCCATGCCATCCGGGAAATGGATGTGTTCGGCCGGTGGGGCGGTGAGGAATTTGTGCTGATGCTGACTGAAAGTGAGTGTATTGATGTATCAGCGGTGGCCAGCAAAATTCTCGAGCTGGTGAGTCAGATGCGCGTTTCGTACGGGCAGGCTATTATTCCCGTATCGGCGTCCGTGGGTATTGCGCGCTTTGACCCGCTGTTAACGGACTCCTTCCAGTCCACCGTACTTAAAGCAGATAAAGCACTTTACCGTGCCAAGCATGATGGCCGGGGCAGGGTGGTCAATTACGAAAGCCTCAAGAATGCCTATACCTGCTGAATGGTAGCGGGTTATTCCTCGTCGCCGAAACCAAACCAGCTTTTCATGGACCCCTCAAAAAGACTTTTCCGCTCTCTGTTACCGGCAGAGTCCTTCTCGGGCGCAGTTTGACTTTGATCGGCTGGCGGTTCAGCCATTGCGGATGGTGTACTGGCTGCGGGGGTACTCTCAGTCCCCGGGTTCGTGGTTTCCGGTTCGCTGGTTCCCGGCTCGCCCATCATTTTCAGGGATTCATTACGGTGCTGACTGAATGCCATGTCCTGCAGGCGGGCAATGGCGTAGAGTGCATTGCCCTGGAGTTGCGTGATATGGGCTTCTCTTTGCGCCAGCTGCTGCAATGCCAGACCTTTCAGAAAAACCCGCTGCCTGATCAGCGCCTGCTGACACTCGGCATATATATCTACCAGGCGGGATTGCAAGTCATCGATACGGGCCTTGAATCCGGCAAAACGCTCCTGCCTGCGTTCTCTGAGAGTGGTGATCCTGGCAATGCTGCGTTCCAGATCCAGCAGTTGGTTCTCAATAAAAACGCGATCTTTCATACGCTCCCAGCGACGTTCAATGGCGGTGGAATTAAGGTCCCACATCAGCAAGCCCTTAATCACTCGGAAGCGATCCTTCTCAGCCTGGTATTCAAGGGTGTCGGGCAATTCCTCTACCTTCTTTTCCAGCTCGCTGATTCGGTCCAGCAGGGAGAGTTGTTCCGTGTCCGCGGTCACCGTGACGTCATCCTCGCGGATCGCGCGGCTGAGCTTGTTTTTGATGTGCTCAAGCTGTTCAGACACTTCCTGATAGATCTGCTCGCCCTCATTTATTTTCGCCCGGGCTTCGGGAGCCAGGCTGTCCATGCGCTCCATATGGGACCGGATCATTTCATGAAAAATCGGTATCTGTTTATGCCAGTGATTCAGCACCTGCATCAGCCGCTGCAGTTCGCGATAATTCCGGTAACCCTCATTGAAGTCATGGGTGGCAAACATTTTGTAAAGATACAGTGAAGAATCCTGTTCGGGTGGCCGGAACTCCGGCAGCTTGTCCATTGGATCAAACGAGAACTTGACAGCAGGGGTCAGCTGATCCACCCAGTCAGAATTCCTGATGGTGTCCCTGATTTCCTCAAGGCGCTCCTGCTCGCTTTCATAGAAGCGGGTGGCCTGATGATATCCGTCCAGGGCCATTTGCATGGCGCCAAGGTTCTCGTAAGCGTAAGGAATATTAACGTAAGCTTCCTGTACAGCCCGGTCAGTGTGGGAACGTTTCTGCAATTCCATCCAGGGTGCCAGGGCTGCTTTGGGATCCTCCGCCTTGAATGCGGCCCAGCCAAGACCAAGCAGGCCGGTGTTGGCGGCGGCACTGTCGAACCGGATGTTCCTGAATGCCAGACGGGCCTGGTCATACTGCTCAGTTTCCAGGTAGTGCTTGCCCAGGGCCAGCGCTGCCCGGTCCTTGATGCCTTTCACAAGGGCGCTTTTGCCTTTGGCTCGCAACAGTTTGGCGAAATATTTCTCCGCTTTTTCCGGCTGATCCAGCAATGAGTAAACCGAGCCGAGATTCAGATAGGCAAACGCATTCAGGTTGTCTGTATCCTTTATCCGGCGCAGGTGCTCCAGTGCCAGTTCCAGGTTACCCTTCGCCAGGTAATTCAAGGCGTATTGCAGGCTGACCTGGGTGTGAATGGCATCGCTGGGAATCTTGAAATGTGTATTTAGTAGCTCCAGCGACTTGTCAGGATTGCCGCGCCGGTAATAAAGCTCTGCCAGGTTGAACCAGATTTGCTCCCGGGTTTTGGGCTCTGTGGTATATTCCAGCAAATCGTTAAAAATCCGCTCTGCCTTGTCCAGCAAGCCGTAACCCACAAAGAGCGACCCCACCAGCACCTGTACCTGTTCGTCGTGGTGGTCAAACTGATTCCGGTAATCCGCGATCAGGGCCTTGGTAATGGCGGAGAAGTATTTTTCCTGAAAGTAATCATAAAGAAATTCACCGTAGGCCAGGTCCTTGACTTCGTGGGGCAGGTCCAGACGAATATCCCTGTCTTCCTTGTATTCGATCGGGTTATCCGAGAAAAAGGAAGACTGGGTATAGGCGCCCGCGCTGGCTGATGCCAGGGTCCCGGCAACCAGCACAAGGGTTGGCGTCAGTCTGCGAAGTCCGTGGCGAAAAGCGCTGCGAAGAGGCGAGGCCATAGCCGGTTATTCCCACTCCCTGAGCTGGAAAATGGGCTGCTTACGCAAGTCATCGCCAATGATTTTCAGTTCAATATATTTGGTGCCGCTTGACTTGGCGAAATCCAGGCTGATGGCACGGCGGTAATCACGGCCTTCGGGGCCTACGCCGGTGACCACGGCAACCAGTTCGTGGTCACCGGTGGTGAGGTTGCCGGTAAAGAGTCGCTGCACGGCACCGCGATCCAGTGCTTCCAGTTCTCGCCGGGTGTACAAGTGGTTACTGATGGGGCGGTCGTCAATTTTCAGGGTGACGCCGTCCAGTGCGAAATATTCACTGGCATCGAAGGACACGAAGACATTCACCTGGGTGCTGCTGGGGAACAGCAGGTCTTCCTCCAGCACGAACAGGTCGCGATTGATTTCCAGTACTTTTTCTTTGAGTGCCTGCATTTCCAGCTCCAGACTTTCGCGGCTGGGCTGCTCGATGCCTTCTTCCTGAGCTTTTATTTCCTGTATTTTTTCCTCGTCCGTGGTGCCATACAGGATTTCATTCAGGTTGACGAACTCTTCCTCTTCCGGCGGTGTTTCCTCCGCAACAGGAGTATCGGGTTCATCCACATCCTCTGACAGGATTTCCTCTACGGTCAGAAAATCCCCGGGCTCTTCTTCCAGGTCCAGGTCAACGGGGGCTTCCAGCGTGCTGTCCTCTTCGAAGGTAATGGTTTCCATTTCATCAACTTCATATTCGCTGGTTAGATCATCGTCTGCCGGAGGGGGCGAGCTTTCAGCGGTGTCTTGCTCAGCGGGCTTTTGCCTGGTGTCCTCCGCTGCAGCAATCACCAGTGTACCAGCGCGATCGCGGCTGGACTTTTCTGCCTGGCTGGACTTTTCTGCATAGTAGCGCTGGGTCTCAATAGCGGCCCAGAGG
>JAWVYU010000138.1:0-12123 GCA_033722575.1 Ketobacteraceae bacterium
ACGTGGGCCAGCACCAGATAACCGTAGTTGTGCAGCAGCCCGGCAAGGTAGGAAAGCCCCAGGGATGGCCGGTAGTCTGCGGAAATTGCTTTCACCAGCCCTTCCGCCATCGCGGCAGTGTACACTGACTCCTGCCAGTAGGGGTTAACGCCATAAACGCCGTCTTTGGGCACTTCCAGGGCTTTACCCAGTGCCAGGCCCAGGGCCAGGTTAATCACCAGATCAAAGCCCAGTACCCGCACCACCGCATCGTGCACTGAGCGGATGGTTCCCGGGGCTGCGTAGTAGGGGGAGCTGGCCCAGCTGACCACCTGGGCCGCCAGACTGGGATCCTTCTCAACAATTTCTGCCAGTTCACCCACACCGGCTTCCGGATCCAGGCGCAACTGGATAATACGCTCGGCAGTATCCGGCAGGGGTGGCATTTCCAGGGTCTGATCAAGGCGCTGCTTGATGCGCAGGGTAGTGAACTGCTGTACGGCATTTTCCAGTTCGGCGCGATCGTTTTTTTCAATGGAGTCTTTCAGCCTGCTGATTTCGATACAGAAATTGCCTATATCTGCCTGATGCAGTGCCTTCCTGAACTCATCACCGGAAAGTTCCACATAAAAGCCGTCATGCCCGGAATCCAGGTACAGCTTTTCGCATTCCATGAGTCTGGAATCTGCCACAATGGGCAGATTGTACAGTGCGGGTATGGCGGGAAGGGTTTCCGCGCCCTGCTCGTTCGCCAGTCGAAGCTGTTCTTCCGGGGGCACGGCTCTGAGATTGCGCCCCAGCTGTTCGCATAATGCCGTCAGGTCAAGAAAGGTATTCTTGGGCATCAGCACCTGCAGTTTTCCCAGCGTATCACTCAGCATGACGCTGATGGCCACTGTTTCTCCGGACACCGCACTGGCACTCTTTAATTCATGCATTGGCATAAGATGCTCACCATTGACTACCTGATAACTGATACCCTGATCCAGGAGATACTTCTCGACCTTTCTGGAAATTGACATATCCAACGACTCCGAGTGATACCTATCGCATAAGGATAGTCAGAGGGGCTGCATACTGACAATGTCTCCTGTCAATCCCGGCAGGGGTGGATGCTGTCTAAAGCGTTGAAATAAAAAACCTTTAATCTTGAGGCAATTTTTTTATAAGAAAAAATACTTTATGTTTTGCTGACTTTTGCCGGGCAAGTTCCCATTTGTCCGGTAACGGCGATAACCGGAAGTCGCTCTCCGCTTCTATATAGATATAACCCTGATCATTGATATAACTGCCAGTTAAAAGGCGCTCCAGGGTGGCTTCCAGCAGGCCCTGGTGAAACGGGGGATCCAGAAATACCAGGTCAAAGCGATCTGCCGGTTGCGCCAGCCAGTTCAGGCCGTCGCCCTGAACCACATCGGCACGATCACACCCCAGGATTTGCAGATGCTCACGTATTTGCCGGCAGGCGCTGGCAGACGTATCCACAAAGGTACAGTGGGCGGCGCCCCGGGACAGGGCTTCCAGGCCCAGTGCGCCGCTGCCGGCAAAAAGGTCCAGACAGCGGGCTCCCTCGGTCTCAAACATCAGCCAGTTGAAAAGGGTTTCCCGGAACCGGTCCAGGGTGGGCCGCAGACCCGGCGCCGGCGTAAAACCGAGTTTGCGACCGCGCCATTCACCGCCGATGATCCGCAGTTGCTGAGTGCCCTTGCGGTTATTGTTGTTTGCCATCGGCTGCCGCTGCTTCCGCTTCAGGGCCAACAATCACCGTCAGCATGGTTTCCGGCGTCAGTGTCTGCCGAAAGGCCGCCTTGATATCCTCAACGCTCACCGCTTCGATTTTTTTCAGGTAGGTATCCAGGTAATCCAGGGGCAGATCATAAAAGCCAATGGCTCCGAGGTTGCCCACAATGTTGCTGTTGCTGGCAACACTCAGGGGAAAACTGTTAATGATATTGCGTTTTGCGTCTTCCAGTTCCTGTTGCGTTGGGCCTTCCTTCATAAAGTTTTTCAGAGTGCTTTGCATCAGGGTCAGCGCTTCTTCCCGCTGATCGTTGCGGGTCTGTAATCCCATGATAAAAGGCCCACTCACCGCCATGGGCGAAAAGTAGCTGTAAACACTGTAAGCCAGCCCATTGTCCTGGCGGATCGTCTGGTTCAGACGTGATGTAAAGCCGCCACCGCCAAGAATGTGATTGCCTACCAGTAACGCATAACGTAGTGGATCACTGCGCTTGATGCTGGTGGCGCCATAGAGCACATGGCTTTGCGAGGAGGGAAACTTGATATGTTCTTTTCTGGCCTGTTGCAAAGGTTCAGGTGTTGGCAACCGGTTCGCCGGGGCCCCTTTCGGCAGGGCGTTATCAATGGCCGTTGCCATGGCTTTGGCGGATTCCGGAGGCACCGCACCCACAATGGCGATTACCGCATTACTGGCCACATAGTAACGCTGGTGAAAGGCTTGCAGGTCTTTCTTGGTAAGTTGTCGCAGTGATTCCGTGGTGCCGTCACTGGGAATGCCGTAGGGGTGGCCCTGGTACAGGGTTTCATAAAAATGATCCGATGCCACGGTGCCGGGTTTCTGCTTTTTGTGTTCCAGCGATATCAGTAACTGCTCCCGGATGCGTTCCATGCTGCGATCAGGAAATGACGGGTTGGCAACGATCTCGTAGAACATATCCAGGGCCGGTTGGCGGAATTCAGGGTCGGACAGGGTGCGCAGCGAGGCGACGGCCTGATCACGATAGGAGCCGTTACTGAACTCGGCACCCAGGCCCTCAAAATGCTTGGCAATATCATCAACGCTGTAGCGTTCAGTGCCTTCATTGAGCATGGCGTTAACGAATAACGCGGTGCCCGGTTGATCCCCGTCTCGTGCACTGCCGGCATTGAACACCAGCCGTATATCCAGCATGGGCACTTCATGGGATTCCACGAACAGTACCTTTGCACCGCCGGTGGTGTTCCAGGACTGGATATTCACCTTGTGGCTGACGGTGGGTTTGCTTTCAATAATGGCCAGCGATTCCAGGGTCGGAGCTGCAGGTTCACCGGCCTCATCACTGTCTGAAAACAGTTCCGCTGAAGTGTCCTCGGCCAGGGGCGTGGGCTCTTCCGCTTCTTCACCCGGCATCTTGCTGCCCGGAAGATTAAGAAACACCAGAATCATCACTGACGTGAGGATAATGATGATATTCAGGGATTTGCGACTGAAGCGCGCATTGCTTGACGGTCGGTTATCAGGCATCAGTAGTTTGTATCCTTAGTCCATTCTGTGGGTAGCCGTTCATCTGAGCGATATTCAGCTGCCCGGTATCAGTTGCGCAACGGTTTTTCTGGCGGGCACCAGGTATTTTATAGCCACCGCCTGAACCTGCTCCGGCGTGATGGTGCTGAGTTTTTCCACATAGTGGTCCATCTCTTTCCAGGAGCGGCCAATGGCTTCCATCCGGCCGATCTGATTCGCCTGGCTGCTGATGGAATCCTGCTGAAAAACGATATCGGAGATCACCTGGGCCTTGACCCGTTGCATTTCCTCTTTGCCGGGGGGCTCGCTCTGCAGCCGGGTAACCTGCTCAATCAGGGCGGTTTCCAGCTCAGCCAGTGTGTGGCCATTGGCGGGGGTGCCGGTCAGGTAAAACAGGGTATCCCCCAGGGAAAAGCCACCGTAACCGGCAGAGGCACCGGCAGCAATTTTCTGCTTGCGGATAATGTCGGTTTCAATACGGGCGCTGTAGCCGCCATCCAGTACCCCGGCCAGCATGCGCAGGGCGTAAACCTCCCATTCCTCTTCAGCCGTGTTGATGCCCGGCACGTTATAGCCCATGTAAAGGGCCGGTAACTGGGCCGGCACCCGCACCTCCACCCGGCGTTCACCCAGGGGTGCCACCTCCCGGTTGGATGGCGGGCGGGGCAGCTGGCTGGGCTGGAGGGGGCCAAAAAACCGTTCTGCCAGCTGGAACACTTCCTCATGGTCCACATCCCCTACTACCACCAGAATGGCGTTGTTGGGGGCGTACCAGGTTTCATACCAGTAGCGGATATTATCAATGGTGAGGTTATCCAGATCGTGCATCCAGCCAATGATGGGGTGGTGGTAACCACTGGACAGGTACGCGGCCGCCATAAAGCGCTCGTAAGTTCTGGAATTGGGGTTGTCCACAATCCTCAGGCGGCGTTCTTCCTTCACCACTTCCACTTCTTTCGCGAATTCGTCCTCAGGGAGCAGGGCATTGCGCATGCGGTCCGCTTCCAGTTCAAAACTCAGGGCCAGGTTGTTGGCCTGCATCATCTGGTAGTAGCCGGTGTAGTCATAGGAGGTAAAGGCGTTTTCCGAGCCGCCGTACTTGGCCACAATTTTGGAGAATTCCCCCGGCGGTACCTTGTCGGTGCCTTTGAACATCATGTGTTCCAGCACGTGAGACACCCCGGTCATTCCGATAGGCTCGTAGCTGGATCCCACCTTGTACCAGACCTGACTCACCATGACAGGAGCCCGGTGATCCTCGCGCACGATGATCTTCATGCCGTTGTCCAGCCGGGTTTCAAAGGTACGCTCGGCCGGGGACAGGGTGTCGCCACCGGGATCACTGCCGGTTTCGGAGCCATTGGCCGCCAGGGATGTCAGGGTGAGGAAACACGCCAGCAGGGCGTGTAACAGGTATTTTCCGGGAGTCACTTCGGTCATGTTGGTCCTGTATGGTAAATAGCCCTGAGTCATTGACTGCTCAGGGAAAATAGCTGTTTATCATGGGCACAAATGGTAGGATACACCGTCTTTGATTGCATTACAGACCTGTAATTTAACGGAGAGGTTCCCGATGGCTGAGGCCGCAGCAGAAAAAACCGTTTTCGAAAGGTATTTTTCCGGGCAACCGGTGACAAATCCTGTCCTGGATGAATCCCTGGAAGCAGAGCAGCGGGTTTTCCAGCGTTTTTTCACAGCGGCCAATGACAGCGCTCCGGCACCGGTAACCGAGCCTGCACCGCAACCGGCAACCGCTGAGGCTGCGCCGGAACCACACAAGCCTGCCCCGGCTGAGCCCGGCATAACCGCTCCGGCGCAACCGGAGGTATCCTTCTTTACCCGCATGAAAAAAGGCCTGAGCCGCACCCGGAGCAGCTTTTCCCGCGGCATGGCCAATCTGCTGATTGGTAAAAAAGAAATCGATGACGAGCTGTTCGAGGATATCGAAACCCAGCTGCTGGTGTCTGATGTGGGGATGGATGCTACCAAACGCATCATGGACAACCTGGCGGAACGGGTAAGCCGCAAGGAACTGTTTGACTCCGATGCGCTCTACGGCGCCCTGCAGGAAGAGCTGACAGCGATTCTGGGGGACAGCAAAACATCCTTCGAGGTGGACGAAACCAAAAAGCCTTTTGTGCTGCTGGTGGTGGGGGTTAACGGTGTGGGTAAAACCACTACCATCGGCAAGCTGGCCAAGCGCCTGCAGCTGGACGGGAAAACCGTAATGCTGGCCGCCGGCGATACGTTTCGCGCGGCAGCGGTGGAGCAGCTCCAGGTATGGGGCGGCCGCAATGATATCCCCGTTATTGCCCAGCACACCGGCGCTGATTCCGCCTCGGTGATTTACGATGCTCTCCAGGCCGCCCAGAGCCGTAAGGTGGATGTACTGATTGCGGATACCGCCGGCCGGCTGCACAACAAATCCAACCTGATGGAAGAACTGAAAAAGGTAAAACGGGTGCTGGGTAAGCTGGATCCCGAGGCCCCCCACGAAGTGATGCTGGTGCTGGATGCCGGTACCGGCCAGAACGCCCTGAACCAGGCCCAGTTATTTGATGAGGCCGTGGGGGTGACCGGTATCACCCTGACCAAGCTTGATGGCACCGCCAAAGGTGGTATCGTGTTCTCGCTGGCGGAGAAAACCCGCCTGCCTATCAAATTTATCGGTGTGGGGGAAAGCATCGATGATCTCCGTCCGTTCGATCCGCAGGAATTCGTTCAGGCGCTGTTCGACGAAGAAGACTGATAACGCCCCTGAAGTCCAGGATGATTGAATTCAAGCAAGTCTGTAAGCGTTACGAAAATGGCAAAGATGCCCTGAGTCAGGTGTCCTTTGGGCTGGATGCGGGGGAGCTGAGCTTTCTTACGGGGCATTCCGGCGCGGGTAAAAGTACCCTCCTGAAGCTGATTACCCTGATTGAACGGCCGTCCCAGGGGCAGATTATCATCGATGGCCAGAACCTGAGCGGGATTCGCCGCCGGGGTATCCCCTATTTCCGCCGCAAAATTGGTATCGTTTTCCAGAATCACCAGCTGCTGTTTGATCGCACCGTCTATGACAATGTGGCGCTGCCACTGCTGATTGCCGGTTTCAGCCCCAAGGATGCAGGCCGGCGGGTGCGGGCGGCCCTGGATAAGGTGGGGCTGCTGGACAAGGAAAAGCTGTTTCCCCTGTCCCTGTCGGGGGGGGAGCAGCAGCGGGTGGGCATTGCCCGCGCTGTGGTGAACAAGCCGCCCATTCTATTGGCGGACGAGCCCACCGGTAACCTGGACCCCCAGCTGTCCGAGGAAATCATGGACCTGTTCCAGCAGTTCTGCTCCGTGGGGGTGACGGTACTGATCGCAACCCACGATATTAATCTGATCAACCGCTACAATCATCGCCTGCTGACCCTGGATGACGGGCGCCTGGTGAACAATCAGGGGCCGGCACCGGAGGGAGATGCATCATGAGAGGGGCTTCCCGCCAACAGACGCCCCGGCGTGGCGCCAGTGTTGCCCGAACCCAGCTGTCGCACCGGTTTGAAAGCTACAAGAACCACCATAAGGAGGTGGCCCGCAGCAGTTTGTCCCGCCTGACGGGGACTCCCCTGCCCACCCTCATGACCGTGCTGGTGATTGCCATTGCCCTGGCACTGCCGGTAGGGCTTTATGTGATGCTCAAGAACGCCCAGGCCCTCAGCCGGGACTGGGATGGCAACGCCCAGATTTCCCTTTACCTCAGGCTGGACACCAGCGAGTCTGCCGGGCTGTCGCTGGCCAACCGGCTGGGGCAGCGCAAGGAAATTGCCAAAACCCAGTTTATTTCCCGGGAACAGGCCCTGGAGGAATTCAAGGCCCTGTCCGGCTTCGGGGATGTGCTGACGGAAATGGATGAAAACCCGCTTCCGGCCGTGATCGTCGTATACCCGGAAGCCCGTGACCTGGAAAAGGCGGAGAAGTTGCAGCAGGAGCTGGCGGGGCTAAAGGAAGTGGACAGCGCCCAGCTGGATGCCCAGTGGGTAAGGCGCCTTCATGCCATGCTGGACCTTGCGGAACGCTTTGTGTGGGCGCTGGGTATCGGCCTGTCGCTGGCGGTGCTGCTGGTGATCGTGAACACCATTCGCCTTGCTATTGAGAGCCGCCGCGACGAGATTGTGGTGGTCAAACTGGTGGGCGGAACCGATGCTTTCGTGCAGCGCCCCTTTCTTTACACCGGCTTCTGGTACGGGTTGGGTGGGGGAATCGTGGCGCTGATTATTATTCAGTCGGTTCTGTTCTGGGTGGATTCGCCGGTGGCGCGGCTGGCAGATCTGTACAGCAGCGCCTTTGCGTTGCGGGGCCTGGGCTTTCTGCCCACTCTGAGTCTGTTGCTGGGCAGCGGGTTTCTGGGCTGGCTGGGCGCCTGGTGGGCAGTACGCCAGCATTTGCGGGCCATTGAGCCCAAATAGATACAAAAATACGGAAAATTTTCCGGTTTCATGGGCAAATCCCTTGAAATCGGGCGCGACGCCCCCATGATGTAGTGCTGGCCTGAATTCAGGTTTGTTATATCAATAGGCAATTTGGCCAGCTGAAAAACCTGCTCTGCCACCGGGACTTTGGCAATGAGTGCTCATGGATTAGCCTAAATTATATTGTTTAAGTGGTCTAAGCCACTGAAACGGGCGGAAAAAGAGCGAAAATAAATTCTGGGAATAAGGAACTTTGGTGAGGGTTAGCACTCTAATTTTCCGAGTGCTAAACTCGTACCCAAAGTGTTGGAGGAAAGAAATGAGTAAAGCGTTACAACATGCAATGATCGCTGTGCCGGGTAACAACCTGGACTCTTATCTGCAGAGCGTTAACAGCATTCCCATGCTGAGCGCCGATGAAGAGCGCGATCTGGCTGAGCGTTTGTATTTTGATGGCGACCTGGAAGCGGCCCGTCAACTGGTGCTTTCCCATCTGCGCTTTGTGGTGCATATCGCAAAAAGTTACAGCGGCTACGGCCTGCCGCAGGCGGACCTGATTCAGGAAGGCAACGTGGGTCTGATGAAAGCGGTCAAGCGCTTTGATCCTCAGGTGGGTGTGCGTCTGGTGTCTTTCGCAGTTCACTGGATCAAGGCCGAAATCCACGAGTATGTACTGCGTAACTGGCGCATTGTGAAAGTGGCCACCACCAAGGCCCAGCGCAAGCTGTTCTTTAATCTGCGCAGCCAGAAGAAACGCCTCGGCTGGATGACCAGTCAGGAAATCGAGAGAGTGGCCGACGAGCTGGGCGTTCCGGTAGCGGAAGTCAGGGAAATGGAAGGCCGTCTGGCGGCTCACGATGCTGCGTTTGACGCGCCGGCGGACAGCGACGAGGACAATGTGGGTAATGCGCCGGCCTATTACCTGGAAAACACTTCGCTGGATCCGGCAGTGGCCTATGAAGAGCAGGACTGGGAAGAAAACACCCACGGCAAGCTTTATGCGGCCATGGCTGACCTGGATGACCGTAGCAAGGATATACTGGAAAAACGCTGGTTTGCCGACAACAAGGCAACACTGCACGAACTGGCCGACGTTTACGGCGTTTCCGCAGAACGTATCCGTCAGCTGGAACAGAACGCCATCAAAAAGCTGAAATCGGCAATGGTGGAAGCCTGATCCGGTGCGCTTCGTGGTGTAAGACGAGTGGCGTAAGATGATCAAGAGCTGAAAAGCCGGCTGTGAAAACAGCCGGCTTTTTTGTGCCTGCCCTGCCTGCGACTGTTGTTTTTCCTGTCTCCCCGGTACACTCGGCATCCGTAGTGGCAACATACCGCTTGCGGTTATTTTCATGCATCAGGCAATTTTCCGAGGCATATCATGAAAGCATTATTAATTCTGGGGGCGCTGCTAATGGCATCGGCTGTTATGCTGGGGGCATTTGGTGCCCACGGCCTGAAAACCCGGTTAACCAGCGATATGATGCAGGTGTATCAGACCGGTGTTGAATACCATTTTTATCATGCCCTGGGCATTGTGCTGATCGGCGTCATTGCCGGATTTTACCCCCATGCCGCCGGTGTGCACTGGGCAGGCTGGATTATGCTGCTGGGCGTGCTGCTGTTTTCCGGCAGCCTTTATGTGCTGTCACTTTCTGGTATACGCTGGCTGGGCGCCATCACACCTTTTGGTGGTCTGGCGTTTATCGTTGCCTGGCTGGTACTGGCCTATAGTCTGTATCAACACAGCTCACACTAAATCAAATAACCGGTTGCCAAGCCTTGGCCATATCCGGGAGAATAACGGGCTATTTCGGATCTGAAACATGACTGAGCAAGCATTCATTACTGTCACTATCAACGGCGAACCGCAGCAGATTGCACCAGGCAGCACCGTGGCTGATCTGATTGCCCGGATGGCGCTTACCGGCAAACGTCTGGCGGTGGAACGCAACCAGGAAATCGTTCCCAAAAGCATCCATGATCAGGTCGTACTGCAATCTGCGGATGTTATCGAAATCGTCCATGCCATTGGTGGCGGCTGATCCTGTCGGTCTGAATCACAAGAGGTTAATCATGTCGGAACAATCCATCACCATCGCAGGAAAAACTTACGGCTCCCGACTGTTGGTGGGTACCGGAAAGTATGCTTCCCTGGAACAGACACGCGAAGCGATTCTGGCCAGTGGTGCAGAGATTGTGACCGTTGCCATCCGCCGGACCAATATTGGCCAGAACCCCGGTGAGCCCAACCTGCTGGATTTTATCCCGCCTGACGAATTTACCCTGCTGCCCAATACCGCAGGCTGCTACACCGCCGACGATGCAGTGCGCACCTGCCGCCTGGCCAGAGAATTGCTGGACGGTCACAGTCTGGTGAAACTGGAGGTGCTGGGTGATCAGAAAACCCTGTACCCCAATGTGGTGGACACCCTGAAAGCAGCCGAAACCCTGATCAAAGAAGACTTTCAGGTAATGGTTTATACCTCCGATGACCCCATCATTGCCAAAGAACTGGAAGACATGGGGTGTGTGTCGGTCATGCCGCTGGCGGCACCCATTGGCAGCGGCCTGGGTATCCGTAACCCTTACAATATCCGTATGATTCTGGAGGACGCCAAAGTCCCCATTATTGTGGATGCGGGTGTGGGAACCGCGTCTGATGCCGCCATCGCCATGGAGCTGGGCTGTGACGGTGTGCTGATGAACACCGCGATCGCAGCGGCTCAGAATCCTGTACTGATGGCGTCGGCCATGAAAAAAGCCATCGAAGCCGGCCGTGAGGCCTTTCTGGCGGGGCGCATGCCCCGGAAGATGTACGCGAGCGCCTCCTCACCCATTGACGGAACCTTTTTCTGATCATGGCGGAACATGGTTTGCGACGCATCCGCAGTTTTGTGCGGCGGGAAGGGCGTTTGACCGAAGGGCAGGCGCGGGCTCTGGAAGAGCACTGGTCTGATTACGGGCTGGAAGTGACAGACACCCCGCTGCACCTCGATACCTGCTTCGGCCGCAGCGCCCCCACCCTGCTGGAAATTGGCTTTGGTAATGGCGAGTCCCTGCTGGCCATGGCAGAGCAGGCACCGGAAAAGAATTTCATCGGGATTGAAGTGCATCGTCCTGGCGTGGGCGCCATTATCAATAATGCCGAAAAGCGGGGTATTACCAATCTGCGGGTGTTTTGTGAGGATGCCGTGGATGTATTGAAGTACGCCATTCCCGACCAGAGTCTGGTGGGAGTGCAGCTATTTTTTCCGGATCCCTGGCACAAGAAACGTCATCACAAACGCCGTATCGTGCAACCTGACTTTGTTGAGCTGGTGGCGGCCAAACTGGTGTCCGGGGGTTATTTTCATATGGCAACGGACTGGGAAAACTATGCCGAGCACATGATGGACGTGATGTCTGCCAGCGACTGTTTTCGCAACAAGGCAGGGGCTGGAGAGTTTATCACACGGCCCGAGCATCGCCCCGAAACCAAGTTTGAGCGTCGCGGCCTCCGGCTCGGCCATGATGTCTGGGATCTGATCTTTATCAGGCGCTGACAATAGACACGAAGACAATATAAAAACCGGGACAGGCCCTGCAAATTGGCAGCTACCCTGTTCGTTGCCGGACCATCCGGCAAGAGCGTCCGGCATGTGCTGAAAAAATTCCAGGAAGCAGGAATGCGCACGGAAAGCAGGGAAGAAAACAAAGAGGTGTATTTTGGTGGTGCAGCGTTATTTGAAGTTATTGGCATTGGTAGCCCTCTGGATGCAGGTATCAGTCAGTTACGGGCACCTGCCGCCGGATTTCAGTATTGCTGCCCCCAAACCCCTGAAAGAATGGCGCACGCTGGAAACCGAGCATTTCCGGATCAACTTCCAGAAAGAGCACCTGGCTTTTGCCCAGCGGATGGCAGCCATTGCGGAGAACGTTTACGACAAAACCACCGCCTGGCTGGACTGGCATCCGAAAGATATCACCGAAATCATTATTAACGATGCCTTCGACGGCTCCAACGGCGGAGCCAGCCCTCTTCCTTATAACCGCTTCTTTATTTTCATGAATGCGCCGGTGGACGGCGAGCTGATCGACAATTCCCCCTGGCTGGAACTGGTCTTTACCCACGAGTTTATTCATATTCTGCACCTGGATCAGGCGTCGGGTTTTCCCGGTAAACTGCGCAATGTGTTCGGCCGGATATTTTTTACCTTTCCGCAGATTTTCAGCCCCAAATGGATCACCGAAGGTCTGGCGGTTTACGGCGAGACTGATCACGACGCGGCCCATGGCCGGGGTCAGAGCGCCATTTACCGCGGCATGATGCAGGCGGAAGTCATGAAGGGCCTGCGCTCTCTTACTGAACTCAGTTATCACGGCTATCAGGGAACCGACTGGCCCCTGGGGCAGGTGTACCTTTACGGCTACTATTTTATGGAGTTTCTTGAAGCAGAATACGGCCGGGAAAAACTGAATGCCTAT
>JAWVYU010000139.1:0-12111 GCA_033722575.1 Ketobacteraceae bacterium
CCTGGCAGACCTGGTGGACCCCGGCTCCTTTACGGAATATGGCCAGCTGGCGGTGGCAGCCCAGCGCAACCGCCGGGACTACGAAGACCTTCAGGTGAATACCGCAGCCGACGGGATTATTACCGGCATTGCCACCATCAATCGCGATACTGTACCCGAAGAGGCCGCCCAAACCGCCGTTATGATTTGCGATTATTCGGTACTGGCCGGCACCCAGGGGTATTTTCACCATCATAAACTGGATCGTTTATGTGAGCTGGCAGCTCAAATGAAGCTGCCGGTCATCATTTACACCGAAGGCGGCGGCGGACGCCCGGGGGACACAGACATTGCCACCGGCGTGTCGGGGCTGGACGTGGAATCCTTTCTGAGCTGGGGCAGACTGAGCGGCCAGGTGCCGCGCATTGCCGTTAATAACGGTTACTGTTTTGCCGGCAACGCGGCGCTGTTTGGCTGCGCTGACATCACCATTGCCACCCGCACCTCCTGGATTGGCATGGCCGGCCCGGCCATGATTGAGGGTGGCGGTCTGGGCAAGTGCGCGCCTACGGATATCGGTCCCATGGAAGTACAGGAAAAGAATGGCGTAGTGGATATTGTGGTGCAGGACGAAGCCGAGGCCACCACCGCGGCCAGAAAGCTTCTGGGTTATTTTCAGGGCTCGGTAAATCATTGGGAATCCAGCGACCAGACTTTTCTGCGGGATGCATTACCTGAGGACCGCCGCTATGGTTACAACGTTCGCCGGATCATTGAATGCATTGCTGATCAGGATTCCTTTACGGAACTGCGCCGGGTTTACGGGCGCAGTGTGATTACCGGGTTTATTCGCATTGAAGGCAAGCCGCTGGGATTGATCTGCAGTGACTGCCAGCAGATGGGCGGCGCCATTGATTCTGTCGCTTCTGAAAAAGCCGCACGCTTTCTGCAATTGTGCGATGCCTTTGATTTACCGGTACTGTCCCTGACAGATACACCCGGCTACATGGTGGGCAAAGACAGCGAAGCACAGGGAGCGGTTCGTAAAATTTCACGGCTGCTGGTGGCCGGAGCCAGCATCACAGTACCCATGGTGAATATTATTCTGCGCAAAGCCTACGGGCTCGGTGCTATTGCCATGGCGGGTGGCAGCTTTGTCAAACCGGTGTATACCGCCGCCTGGCCCACCGGCGAGTTTGGCGCCATGGGGCTGGAAGGTGCAGTAACGCTCGGTTACCGCAAGGAACTGGATGCCGTATCAGACCCCGCCGAGCGGGAAGCCCTGTTTAACCGGCTGCTGCAACGACTTTATGAGCTGGGCAAGGCAACGGAATCGGCGGCGGCTCTGGAAATTGATGCGGTTATTGATCCGGCGGATACACGCAAGGTGATCATGCAGGCGTTGAATGCCGCAACCAGTCTGCACCGCAATAAGCCACGGCGGCGGAACATGGTGGACACCTGGTAACACTACACCTGGTAACACAACACGGCAATTTATATACGCCAAAGCTTATTTGATTTTGCTTCATTGTCTGTGGTTATGTTAATCACTCTGTATCCATCCTGCTTCCGAGGGCCACCATGAACGATTTCCGGAAAAACGCGACCCGGGCAGAACCAGCCACCGCACTGATTACCGGCGCTGGCGCCGGTATTGGCAAAGCCGTGGCGGGCCTGTTTTTTTCTGCCGGCTACAATGTGGTGGCCGTCAGCCTGGAACCGGACGAACTGGCAGTACTAAGCCGCGAACTCGAGCCCCGGTCTCCGGAACAAAAGCTCATTGTGTGGCCCATGGATCTGTCACGCAAGAATGCGGCCGAGCGGCTTTTTCATCGCTGTCATCAGGAAAACCTGCAGATCGATGTGCTGATCAATAACGCGGGATTCGGCTTGCATGGACAGCATACGTCGCTGGATCTGCGCCAGCACCAGGCCATGCTCACGTTGAACATTGATACCGTTTCCGTGCTCTGCCAGTTGTTCGGTCAGGAGATGAAAGAGCGTGGCAAAGGCAGCATCGTTAACGTGGGATCCACATCGGCATTCCAGCCATTACCGAATCTGGCGGCCTATGCGGCATCCAAGGCTTTTGTGGTGAGTCTGACAGAAGCGCTGGCCAACGAACTGAAACCTTATGGAGTGCAGGTGCACTGTGTGTGCCCTGGCACCACCAAAACCGCGTTTCTGGACCGGGCCGGTCTGCAGGATAATGAACGCTTTGGCAGCACCGCCTATATCGCCCACCGGGTTGCCATGCGCCCGGAAAAAGTCGCCAGGGTTATTTTCGATGCCGCATTCTCCGATAAAACCCTGTCTGTTCCCGGCATTATCAACCAGCTGCATTTTGGTCTGGCCAAAATTTTGCCGGAGCGCTTGATGACGCCGTTGGCAGCGGGGGTATTGGGGCGACGCTAACGCTTATTCGATAGCTGCCGCCTGCGCCCGCTCCCACATCTGCAGGTATGCCTCTGCTGAATTCATGAAGATCTCAAAAGAATCATTCTGCTGCTGTTGCGATACCTGCCGTAAATTGTCCACCCACTCCGCATACAGCCCGTAGTGGGCAATGCCTTCATTGCGAAAATCAAACAGCCGATCGCCGGTTTGCGGGGCATAAAATGTGACTTTGCCATCGTGGCTGGTGATGGGATATTCCGGCTGATAGTCCGGATCGCCACCGGGCTGGCTGGTAACAGCCTGAATATCCGACCCGATACCGAAACCTACCTCCAACTGATTATCTGTCAGCAGGTGTTTGTTATGCTGGATATAACGGGATACATTGGATGGTGTACCACCGGAAGCCACCGCAAGGCCTCCCAGGCGATACAGTCGCCGGAGCATGGTGTCGTGATCCGCCAGCCAGCCGTGGGATGAAACAACCCCGGAGTAATGACGCGCTTCCAGTATTTTCATGGTTTCCAGGGTAGTGGCGTAACTCATGTGATCGATTTCCAGAATCATGCCTTTATCGATAATCCGGTTAACCAGGTGCTGCCCTGCCGGTTGCAATGTACGGACATTGCAGGAACTGGGGGATCCCGCCAGCTCTGCGTAATCGGGAATGGGCTCCAGCTTGTCCACGAAAATAAAATCCAGGGCACCTCCCAGATATTTCCCGACCCGGGGCACACCACGCAGCGCATTGGTCACGAAGGAAAAGTCCTCTTCGATGAATTTGCGCATGCTGTAAACCTCACCTTCTCCCCTTACGCCTTCCGGGCACTCTTCCATCTCGAAAAACTCACCGCCAATGGGCTTGAACAGGAGCTTCCAGGGGTTCACCAGATCGGTTAGATGATCGATATGGCCAGTACTCATTTTACTGGTCAGATGCATCCAGGCTGCACCGGAGCCACCCCCCATCTGAGCTCCACCAAAAGCATTATCGAAGCGGTGAATAGGAAATACCGAACGGATTCCCATGTCATGCAGCTTCTGCAATTCACCATCAATAAAAGCTGCGTCGCATGCCTCGTTACTGCTGCGACAATCAAACAACACACTGTACTCACTGCCCAGCACCACCGCCAGCTTGTTCTGATTGATCACCTCGCGCGCCTGTCCGGGGGTTGTGACAATACGGAACCAGCCTTTGCCCGGGCCACCGCTCTGGGCATCAATATAATCCTGCAGTTTGTACATATATTCTGTTTGCAATCTCACCGTATCTGCTGGTGAGCAATCGCCTTCCAGCCGGGTGATATGCACCGCACCTATCAACTGGCAAAAATAGGGATTGCCGGTGGCATGGGTTACCAGAATCCGCAGCCCGCCCAGATAGGCACGCTCCAGCCATTTGTAGTAAGTGGTAACATGGGACACCGTATCGCGGTTAGGCCAGTAGTCAAAGTGCGGATAACCCCGGGTTGAGTGGCCTATGGAGCCTTCCTGAGTAACACGCTGCATTTCCAGAAGATCAATGCCACCACCTTTACCATGAAGCTTGTCGCAATCATGAAGCGCGTGCTCAATGCCATAAGGGTGAAACACACCACCGGACATCACCACGCCCCCCATGGATTTGGGGAAACCGATATGGGCGTGGTAATCCACATAACCGGTCACCCTGTCAGTGGGGTTACCCGGCATCGCAAAATCCGCGCTGCGCTCTGCATCAAGGTCGGCTTCCGGGTATTCCGTACAGCGTTCCCCGGGCTGGGGAACAAAGTTGAATTTGGTGCTTTGCGCAGACACGGTAGCTATGTCGGCGCGACGGGTTATCAGGTCAGTATCGTTGTGCAGCACCCGCAGATCATCAATGGGTGATACCAGCGTATAGGTTGCCGTTTGCGGAGTCCCGCTCCGGGACACTTCTACCTGGTTAATCAGCCATTCCACTTTTGGTCCGGGCCTGTCCTTGCGCTTGATGTGAATCACATCCATGGCCATGTACTTGCCCGCGCTGTCGTACAGCATAAAGCGACCCAGATCAGAAGGTTTCACAAAAAACGCTTCTGCCACCAGAGGGTCCGTATCCGCCAGCTGATAGCCCGTATCACCGGAAGCCACCAGAAACCGTCCGGAATCGTAGGCCTGTAGTGCGTAGCAGCCCTGGGCCAGATGATAGGCGGGGTCTTTCTCGGTAAAACTCTTGCAACCCGTCAGTGACAGCAGCAATAACAGGCAGCCGTAGCGGCACCCCTCAGACACTCTGGAAATCATTCTTTTAACCTGTTGTTTTTATTATAAATATCATTGTCATGCTGCGGGACAGCATGTTTTTCCGGTCGAACCAAAGTACCAATTTAAAGACTAAATAATCGCCACTTAATGTCAATGGCATTTATGTAGCTGCGGGACGCCATGAGCGTCAGCCTAGTCGCAACAGACTAGGTGGCACGGGGTCAGGCGGATAATCATTACCTCCCGCCCATAAGGAGTTTGGCAACACCGAAAGCTTTACTTTAGTATCTGGCCAAACAACACTGAGTTAGCCGGGCAGACAACCAACATGAGCACTCCCCCGCCATACCGAAAGGACATTCTGGGCGATCCGGATAAACAACCAGGTGCCAGCACCCCGCTGGTTCCCGCTGCCACCGTGGTGATGCTGCGCACCCGGGATCATAATGTGGAAGTGCTGATGCTGCAGAAAACCACCGGTATCGCTTTCGGCGGCATGTGGGTTTTTCCCGGCGGCAAAATTGACCCGGAGGATTTTGCCGGCAACGACAATATCTTCGAGGCAGCATGCAATGCTGCGGTCCGGGAAACCCGGGAGGAAACCGGTGTGGCACTCAACAAGGATGACTTTACCTGGTTTTCCCACTGGACCCCGCCCCCGTCCAGCCCCAGGCGTTTTTCCACCTGGTTTTTTGTGGCGGAAACCGATTTCCGGGACCGGATCATTGTGGACGGCGGTGAAATCCTGGATCACCGCTGGGTCACACCCGGCGATGCACTCCGGAAGCAGGCGGCCGGTGAAATTGAACTGGCGCCTCCCACCTGGGTAACGCTCTATCAGCTGAGCCAGCGTGACCGGGTTGACAGGATTATCCGGCACTTCGAGAACAGCCAGCCCCTGCACTTTGCTACCCGCCTGGAACGGAACCCGGAAGGCACGCCGGTTGCCGTCTGGTTTGGCGATGCAGCCTATGAGAATGGCGATCTTGAGGCTGCCGGAGCCCGTCATCGTCTGGTGCTGGAGAAAGACGGTTTTCGCTTTGAAAATACAGTGGTGGACTATTGATGTGTAACCCGCCTGCTACCTCGCCAGGCGAATGGTCAAGGCAGTCACCACGCCCCACACCCAGTTAAAGAAAATCACGAAGACCGGCGTATAAAGGCCCAGATCCAGCCCCGCCATGCCCTTGTTGGCTTTCATGGGAAACACCACAAACAACTGCACCGCCGTGGGAAACAGGCTGAGCAGCGTACCTTTCATCAAAGGCCGAGACTGCAACATGGGGAGCACAAACAGCAGGCCCCAGATGCCGCCCCATACAATACGCGGGTACAGCCAGGATGGCGTCAGGTCAGGCGCAATGGCTACGCCCAGCCGGGCGGTAAACCCCATATCACCAAAAAACCACACCGTCAGACTGTTCGCCAGAGCGCCCAGACACCCGGCTGCAAAGAAAATCAGTAATCTCCTCATGTTGCCTCCCTGATAAAGACGGTTTCGGGGCTTTACCTTCCCCGGACTGTTATAATCCGGGTTTAAGCCAACCAATGACAATGCTGCATGGCGCTGATGTTAGCATACAACTTGCTATAACCTGCGCTATCCTGACTGGACGCAGTAAGACAGTACAAAAAACGGACACTCGAATCATGAATGAGCTCAAGCTGGATAACGAATCTGCCAAATATATCGCAACCACTATCAAAGACGGGGTCGCTACCGTCATGATGAACCGGCCGGAAAAACTCAATGGCTGGACCCTGGAAATGATTGAGGCCTTCAAGGCAGCTTTTAAAAAAGCGGCGGAAGCAGATGAAGTCAAAACAATTATCTTTACGGGAAAAGGCGATTATTTCTCGGCAGGTGTGAACCTGGGCGGCACCCTCCAGCTGATGCATCCCAAAAAACTCCACGGGCTGATTATTGAAATGAATCAAAGCCTGTTTGACGCCTTTATTGACTGCCCCAAACCCATACTGGTGGCGGTCAATGGGCCGGCTATTGGCGCCAGCGTCACCTCGGCCACTCTGTGCAATGGCATTATTGCGTCGGAGCGGGCCACTTTTTCAACACCTTTCGCGGCTCTGGGTATCACCCCCGAAGGCTGTTCCAGCGTGCATTTTCCCCGCCTGATGGGCGAACAGAACGCCCGGCGCATGCTCGGCGAGGAAGGCTGGAAACCCACTGCCAAAGAAGCACTGGAAGCCGGGCTTGTGCAATGGGTGGTGCCTCACGATGAGCTGCACGCTGCGGCCATGGATATTGCCCGCCAGTGGGCAGAGGATAATGAACCAAGAAAGTTCCTGGCCGGCAGCCAGCGCGAAGAACTGAAAGCCGTGAATGCCCGGGAATCGCGGGAGCTTGCCGACGCATTTCTGGCTGCGCCTTTTCTAAAGGAACAAGCCAGATTCCTGTGGAGCAAAAACAAACGTGTTCCGGCTGCGATGTTTTTGTCGCTCTGGGCCCTCAGGCCAGCATGGAGCCGGCTTTTGTGAATTGAAATCCCACAAGCAACCCCGGTACACACTGGTGAGCCATGACAGAGAATAATATGACAAAGGATGACTACAAGACATTTTTTGATATGTCTCTGGATATCTGCTGCATTGCCAGCCAGGAAGGCTACTTCGAATCACTGAACGATTCCGTTACGGCGATTCTGGGGTACAGCAAAGACACGCTGTTGTCCCGTCCCTTCTATGAATTTATTCATCCGGAGGATGTGGAAAAAACCGTTGCAGAAATGGAGCAGCTGGGGCAAGGCCAGCCCACACTTCATTTCGAGAATCGCTACCGTCATAGTAACGGCAGTTACCTTACCATCTCATGGTCAGCCCGCCAGGAAGCCTCCAGCGGGCGGATATACGCCATCGGGCGTGATGTGACGGAACAGGCCAATACCAGTAACCGCCTGGCGCAGATAGAGAAAGGCCTGAAAAAGGAAACCATCTTTGCCCAGACTGACTCAGGGGGTTTTATTACTGATGTCAACGACAAGTTCTGTGACATCAGCGGTTACTCACCGGAAGAGCTGATCGGCAGAACCCACCGGGTCATCAACTCCGGCCACCACCCGAAAAGTTTTTTCCGTGAGATTTGGAAAACCATCAGCAGTGGTCAGATCTGGTCAGGGGTGATCAAGAACCGCAAAAAGAACGGTGACTACTATTATGTCCAGACCATTATCATACCGATTCATGACCATGAGAACCGGATCATCAACTACCTGTCCATTCGCCAGGACATTACCGAAAGCATCGGTACCGAAGCAGAGAAGGAAAGAATCCTCAATATCCTCAATGAAACCGGAAAAATAGCCAAAGTGGGCGGATGGGAACTGAATGTAGCAACCGAGGAGCTTACCTGGACGGACGAAACCTTCAGAATCTTTGAGCTGGAAAAAAAAACAGGCCAAAAGCCCCGTTTGCCTGAAGGTCTGAAGCTTTACACACCTGAATGCCAGCCGATTATCGAACAGGCCGTCAGTCGTGCCATTGAATACGGGGAGCCCTACAGCCTGGAGCTGGAGGCACAAACGGCAAAAGGCAACGTATTATGGGTGTACACCAACGGCAAGCCCAACTATCACAATGGCAAGGTGATTACGCTGTCCGGTACTATCCAGGATATACACGCCCGCAAAATGGCAGAAATAAAGTATGAACGGGAACGCCGGAACAATATCAGGAATGCCAAGCTGGCCTCACTGGGTGAGCTGGCAGCCAGTATGGCTCATGAAATCAATAATCCACTGGGGATTATTGCGGGCAATGCAGAACTGTTGAAGCTGCGCCATGAATTGCCGGCGCCGGTGAATGATAAAATTGATATCATCATGAAGTCCTGTGACCGTATATCTCATATTGTCAAAGGTCTGCGACGATTTTCCCGAACCAGCGAAAACCTGGAATTTTCGCAGTGCCGGCTGGCACCCGTTATCCTTGAAGCGCTGTCACTGGTCAGCCCCCGACTCAAAAGCGAACGGGTATCTGTTACTACAGAGCTGGATGACACGCTTGAAGTCGTATGCAGGGAAATTGAAATTGAGCAGGTTATTCTGAATCTTGTTAACAATGCTATTGACGCCATCGGCGACAGTCAGGATCGCAGGATCTGGGTTCAGCTGCAGCGACAAAACGGCAGTATTGAATTACGGGTGCAGGATTCCGGAAAAGGCATTACACCGGAAGACTCCGACGACATATTTATGCCCTTTGTTACCCACAAGCCCCAGGGAACAGGCCTGGGGCTGGCCATTGTCGATGGCATTCTCAAAGATCACAACGCTACCATTACACTGGATGAAAACGCTGCCAGAACATGCTTTATTATCCGTTTTCCCGATCCCCCTGAGAGAGCTGATGAACTTTAGTATTGTCTATCTGGATGACGAGGCCGACCTGTGCGAACTGCTGAAAGAGTTTCTCAGCTCCGGGTCAGTCAGCGTGCATATTTTCACAACTGCAGAAGAGGCGATCCGCTTTTGCGAGGAATCTCCGCCGGATCTTGTGTTTATTGATTACCGGTTGAGAGATACCACCGGTGTGGAAGTAGCGGGGAAACTGGATCCATCCATTGCCAAGGTTCTGATGACTGGCGAATTGTCTCCTCCCGAAGACGACTGTTTCGAACATATTATCCACAAACCCTTCCGTCTGACTGAAGTTAAACGGCTGCTGGATACCTGTTACCTGAACCCTCAGAAATGACATGGCGGCAAACAATAGAGCAACAGGAGAACTCATGTATTACATTCACCCATGGAAAGCGCTGATTTTTTTTCTGGCTTGCATGACGCTATCCGGCTGTGCCATGACAAACGACATGCTGTCAGGAACCGTACAAAAGCCCGAGGTGGCCATTGATACTGTCGGAGTGAGCGGCATTACCCCGGATGCCATTGGCCTGACGCTGACACTGAATGTAGCAAACCCCAACAATTACGCGCTGGCGCTGGCGGGATATGACTATGATGTGAAATTCAATGGCATGCCACTGGTTAACGGTTCCACCGACCAAGGCTTCAGGATACCCGCAGGAAGGACTGAAAGAATAACCATCCCCCTAACTGTGACATTCAGGGATGCAAGACGCATTTACAACAGCATGGGTGAGACTGGCGAAGTCACCTACAATGCCGATGTGGATCTGCGCCTGGATGCGCCGGTGCTTAACCTGTTCAAACTCAGCACCCGGAAACAGGGCACACTGACCATTCCCCGCTTTCCGAAAATCTCATTCGGCGATATCCGGGTAGAAAGATTTTCATTTTCTGATATTGAGCTGGCCCTCAGCATGGCGGTGGATAATCCCAATGATTTTGCCATGAAACTGAAAGATTTCATGTACCGGATAAATGTCGGCGGCGAACCGTGGATCAGCGGTGGAGTCAGCGAAAATATTGCCATTGGCAAGCAGCAGATATCCAGAATCACCCTTCCTCTCAGTGTCAGGCTGTCGGAACTGAGTGCCGGCTTGCTTTCCTCACTGAAAAGCGGTGGCCTGGATAATTTCGCTGTGGAAGGCAGTTTCATTCTGGATGGAGACCACCCGGCACTGCAGAATATTCGTGTGCCCATCAGCTTCCAGCCCGGCAACTAATTGAGCAAGGCAGCCGTAGATTTGTCGGAAAAGCTGCAACAGTACCGGTGTGGAGCCCCTGGGCCAGGTTAACTATACTGAAAGTTCAACCTTATAAATTCTATGTGCGGCCTAGCGTCAAAAAGGGATATTTATGCCAGGATCGATGGGTTCGCAGCGGCCCGGCCGGAGCGAACGAAGGAAAATCAAGCTGATTCTTTCAGCGCTGGTGCTCCTGGGCATTGTCGCTATTGTATTCACTATTCTGGTTATCCAGATTCAGTCCGCCACCACGTCCTATTTGTCCGGCCTGGCGATCTGGTCCCGGGGCCAGGTGGAAAGCGTGCGCCAAACGGCCATTTACGCGCGTACCGGTCACCCTGAGGCACTGGCAGAGGCCCGCCGCTGGCTTGCCATTCCCTACGGTGACATGATGGCCCGTCAGCACATGGCGGGCGACGATTACGACTTTGAGGCCGCCAGGGAGGGGCTGCTTCAGGGAGCCAATCATCCCGACGACATTCCCCGCATGATCTGGCTTTTCCGCGCATTTCATTCGGCACCTTTTTTCCGCGACGCCATCACCGCATGGCGCGACAGTGACCCCTGGCTCCTCAGGCTGGGCACAACCATCAACAAGCTGGAAAACCAGTGGCAGGATGACACCCCGGACGAGCGGAAACTGACCGAACTACAGAAAGAACTCAACGTCATTAATCAGCAGCTTACCAATAAGGCCGCAGAGTTCCGGGACAAAATGAGCTTTGCCAGTCGCGCACTGGTTACCACGCTTTCCATCACCACCATTATATTTTTTGTTCTGCTCAGCAGCATTGCCTCGCTTCTGATCAGAAAACTGTTTGAAGCCGTACGACGATCAGAAAGCAAATTCAGAAAAACCTTTGAGCATGCCGCCATGGGCATTGCCCAGATTGACAATAACGGCCTGATCACTGAAGCAAACGACGCACTCTGCGACATACTCAAGTACCGCCGCGCCAGAATTGTGGCCACACCTTTACAGGAGCTTATCCACCCCCAGGATCGGAAATGGGCAGCCCGGGAACAGTCCCTGCTCTCCAGGGGGGACCGGGACAGCCTCAGCCTGAAGCAGCGCTTTTGCTGTGGTGACGGTTCACTGGTATGGGCCAAAGCCACCATGTCGCGATTTGAAGGCCGTCGCCACGATGACATTCGCTATATCTGTATCCTCGAAGATGTCTCTGAACAGCATCGTCTGTCTGAAGAGCTGAATTATCAGGCCAGACACGATGCACTCACCGGTCTGATTAACCGCAGGGCTTTCGCGACATACCTGGAGGAAGCACTGGTGCGCGCCCGCAGCGAACACTTTGTTCACTGCCTGTGTTTTATTGACCTGGATCGTTTCAAGATTGTGAACGATACCTCGGGCCATTATGCCGGCGACCAGGTGCTGCAGCAGGTTACCCAGCGGTTTGCCCGTCACCTGCGTAAAAGCGATTTACTGGCGCGGCTGGGTGGTGATGAATTCGGACTGATTCTGGACTGCTGTGAGCCGGAAACTGCGCTGAAACTGGCTGACTCCCTGCTGGAAAGCCTGAACGAGGCGCCCTTTGTATGGGAAGCAAAGACTTACAGCATCGGTTGCAGTATCGGCATCGTTCCCATTACCGCCAACAGCACCGATGGTGCCAGTTTGCTGCAGGCCGCCGATTCCGCCTGCCAGATGGCCAAGGAACAGGGACGCAACCGGATAGTGCTGACTCACCAGGGCGATGAGGAACTGGCAGCACGGCGCAACCAGCTGGAATGGCTGGGCAGAATACGCGACGCGCTTAAACAGGAAAAACTGTTTCTGGAGGCTCAGCGCATTGTACCGGTAAACCGGCCCTCTTCCCTCCGTGTGGAGGTGCTGGTCCGAATGCTGGGAGATGATAATC
>JAWVYU010000140.1:0-12104 GCA_033722575.1 Ketobacteraceae bacterium
CCATGTTTCTCAACGGTCAGGGAAAGGTTTTGTTGGCTATTTAGCTGATGAAAGGTTTTCAGCAGTGCGGCCACTAGCACCGATTCTACCGGTACCTCAAAATATGCCGACAGCTCTGTTAACTGGTGGGTTTTATCGGGGCTCAGGTCGAAACCCGTTGTGGCGATTTGAGACCAATAACCCGGTGCCCGGTTTTTCTGGCAGTCTTCAATGTTATTTAACCGAACTATTTGAAGTTCTTTATCTGGCGCCTTCCTGACGAAAGCATCCATAGTAAGCTGCGGCGGTTTGGTAGCAGGAATCAACGACAGATTTTCGCCTGTCAGTGCGGTATGTAAAAGCGCGTCCAGCTCATAGCACAGAATTCGCCAGGATACCCCGTCTACGATCAGATGATGCATTACCCATATCAGCAAATGGGTACCATTTGCTTCTGTTATGCAAATGCGCCACATCGGACCCTGGTGGATGTCGACAGACCGATGCATGGCCTCGACCAATCCTGATAGCTCCTGAGATTCATTCCGCTCTGCAGAATAAATGCAGTCATCTGCGCTGTAAGTATCCGGTATGATCTTGTGGCTGTCCGGGTCTATGGTAGCCTGCATGAGCGGATGCCGTTTCACAAGTTTTCGTAGACAGGCCTTCAGCAGCCTCTCATCGATGCAAGAAGGAATTTGCAGCGTTATGTGCTGGTTCCAGTGGTGCGGGTTGGCGTGCTCCATACCCAAAAACAGTGTTTGAATGGGCGTCAGCGTAAGCTGCCTGCCATGGTTGTCAGCCAAAGTGTCAGGGTAGTGGGCTTCTGTCAGTAAGGTCCCCAGTTCGTTGGTGGTGAGTATCTGACGGGTGCTGACGTTATAGCCCCGGGCCTGTAACCGGGACGCAATCTGCATGGCCTGTATTGAATCGCCACCCAGGCTGATAAATGTATTGTTCAGGTCGACATGATCCACCGCCAATACCTGGCGGAACACATCCTGAAAATCCGCTGCGGGCAAACCGGTGTGATTGCCCGGGTTATTTGCATTTTCAGGGTCTGGTGTTAACGCGCCTAGCAGGCTGTCGGGCGTTAGCGTTGCTATTCGCTCCAGAAGTCGCTCAAAACCGCTGATCAGGCTTTCCGCGTGTTCAACCGGTATCCTTGATGGGCAATGCTGTAATTCACAGGATATGCCGTTATGGATCGAGACTTTCATTGCCAGAGGATAATGAGTCTGCTCCTGCAGTTTGAAATCATGGAAAGAAAGATCCGCCAGGGGGCTCTGTTTGAGCCCGTCTAACGGGTAGTTCTCAACAGTTAAAAGGTTATCGAACAGCTCATGATTTGCTCCGCAGCCGGCGGCTTGTTTGATGGCGCCCAGACCAATATATTGATGTTGCTGCGAGTTGCCCAGAGACAAGGCTGTTTCCCGGAGGCAGTCACCCAGCCGATCTGACGCTTGCCAGGCGCAGCGAACCGGTACCGTATTAATGTACAGGCCAACCCGACGATCCATATCCGGCAGGGTTTCCGGTCTGCCACTGAGTACTGTTCCAAATACAATATCCTTGTTTTGCAGTCGCTGACGCATCAGCTGCCCCCAGGCGAGCATAATAAGGTTGACCTTGCTCACCTGACAGGCCTGCGCCTGAGACGCGATGCTGTCAGCCAGCTTGTCATCCAGTGTCAGAAAAACGCTTTGTTTTTCGGTGTCAGCGTGCTCGGCATTCTCGCTGGTGATCTGTTTAGGTACGTACTGCAAGTAATGCTGCCAGTAGCTTTTGCTTTCAGCTTTCGGGGTTCCCTGCAGCAAATCCAGGTAATCCTGGTAGCGTTCAGTTTTCAGGTAAACGGGCTGCCCCTGGCAATAACTTCGGTAGGTTGTATTGAGTTCATCCCATAGTACCGGTAATGACCAGCCATCCAATAACAGATGATGAAAGGTCCAGAGAAACCGGTACTGATTATCAGTGACTCGTATTAATAACATGCGCATGAGCGGTGGAGCGGCCAGATCAAAAGGTGTGTTGCGCTCCGAATTTGCCCTTTTGCGCAGGGAATGCTCGATATCGGAATGGTTTCGCCAATCTTCTGCGCGTATTTCCAGGTGGTCAGGTTCGGTAAACCGGGACATCCATTGGCCATCGTTATTTTTGCCAATCGCTATACCAAATACCGAATGGCTTTCCAGTATTCGCTGCCAGCTTTTCTTCCAGGCAGCTACATCAAGCTCACCTTCAATCCGGCATTGGAATTGTTGCACGTATCCCGGTTTGGCGTGGTCACTGGCCATCAGATAATGGAAAAGCAGTCCTTGCTGAGTTGGCGATAGTTGCAGATCATTTGTGCCTGATACGCCGTCATTCCGGTTGCCCGGCGCTTCAATCGCATTGTGCGAAGGTGTCCCGGTATGATTTATGTATTCGCTCAGTGCCCTGACAGTGGGGTGATTGATTACATCAACACTGTTAATACTGATACCTTTTTGTCTTAGCAAATAGGCGACCTGTATGGTTTGTACTGAGTCGCCGCCTGAACTGAAGAAGTTATCGGTATCCGAGATATCCGGCTTTGCCAGCACTGATGAGAATACGTGCTTGATAAGGAGTTCGACGTTGTTATAGTCCTCGCCAGCTAAACCAGATTCCGTGCGGGTTTCAACAGGTGCCTGGCGAGACGCGTTGAAGGTGGCGGTAATGGTCTTACGGTCAGCTTTACCGCTTGCCAGTAAAGGAAAGTCATCAAGAGACTGCCAGAAATGAGGCATCATGTAGTCTGGTAGCCACTGTCTGCACGAATTTTTCAGTCTTTCCATGCTTTGCTCGTTTGAGCGTTGTTGCCCTGCAAGTGCCCCTTCCTGCCATTGAATGGAGGCCAGAAGTCTGGGGTTGCCCTGTACATCGATTTTACTGACTATCGCCTGTTTAACTCCAGGTTGCGCGGACAGGGTGCTTTCGATCTCCCCAAGCGTTATTCGATACCCGGAAATCTTCACCTGGTCATCGTTTCTGCCACAGATAAATACCCGTCCATCTGCCGCTATCCAGCCTGTGTCGCCTGTTAAATACCGGCCAAGAAATGCTTTCCGATGGCTTCCTTCGTAACCCAATGCAACACTGTCTCCCTCAATAAGAATCTCGCCCAGTGCGCCAAAGGGGCAGGGTTTTCCGGCTGCATTCACTACCGAAATCCGGTTGTTTACCAGAGGGAACCCGATATTCGGTAATTTATGGTCGGCTATTTCAGTACAGCTGACATCAACCGTGGCCTCTGTGGGGCCATACATATTATAGAAAGTGGTGTATTTGAAATGATGGAGCTTGTTCCAGAGCGGGGTGCTGATAGCTTCGCCCCCCACTAACACCGCTGAAAGGCAAGAATCTTCCCGGGGGAGTACAGGCAGCATTTGTTGCAACAGGGTGGGTGTTATGTCCATCAGGTCGATCTGATGCTGTTGTAAAAAGTCGCTGAACAGACGGGGCTCCAGCTTGATGGAGGGATCCAGAATGTATAACTGCTTGCCCAGAGCCAGGGTACACCACTGCTGTACGGAGGCATCAAACAGGAAACTTGCGGTCAGCATAATGCGTTCTATGGCGGGGTGAGCCTGGTAAATCGCTTTATCCAGACCTGCCAGCAAATTACTCAGATTGTGGTGGCTAACCAAAACGCTTTTGGGCGTGCCGCTGGAACCAGAGGTATAAATTATGTAGGCAGCCTGATCCGGGTGTACCCCTGTTAAACCGTCTCTGCTGATCGGCTGGCAATTACCTGCTTCAGGGGAGGTGGGTGCTGCTATCATTCGAACAGGCAAGTCATTAATTATCAGCTTACCGAGCGGCAGTGAGTCTTCCGTTACCAGGCAGAAACGACAATCACTATCGGTAAGCTGGAATCTGATACGCTGCCGGGGCATATTGTCTTCTATCGGCAACAACACGGCACCAGCACGCAGGATGGCGATGGTCATACAAATGGCATAGTGATTCCGGGGGAGCAGGGCAGCAACAATATCCCCGTGCTGTACGCCCGATACCATCAGATGTCTGGCAATGTTTTCGGTGATTATATCCAGTTGCTGGAAGCTGATTTGGCTCCCGTTGCCACCCAGAGCCAGCGCATGAGGCCGTTCAATAAACTGTTGTTGCAGCCTGGCCAGGAAATTGTACTGTTCTGAATCAATGGTCTCTGATTCGGATACCGCGGGTTTAATCGCCGATCCTAATGTATCCAGTAATTCATTGACCGGTGATTGAATATCCTGGAGACAATGTGATAGCAGGAGTTGATAGTTTGCCATAAACTCGTATAGCGAACTACGGTCTACAGATCCTTTGGCAAACTCGGCAATGAATTGAATGCTGTCGGCGGTTTGCTCAGCATGCACCGTCAGGCCATATTTCGCGGCAAACGCCGGCACTGATCGTAACTCAACCGTCAGGTCCCTGGTGCGTTTGGTGGTTTGCAGGCCGTCCTGGGAGGCAAACATCAGCTGGCTGTAATGGCTGCCATGTGCTTTTAGATCGAGATGCTCGCTCAACGTCTCAATGGACAGGAACTCATATTTCAATGAGTCTTTAACCGACAAATCAAAACTGGCGAAGTATTCCTGTAACAATGGATTGTCACGCACGTCTGTAACGACAGGCAGAACATTGGCAAACATGCCGGGTGTATACAGCCATTCGCCATTGCCGCGGTTTGCAACGGGCATTAAAAATGCCTGTCGGGGCTCCCGGTTGTAAAAGTGCAACAGTAATCCAAATGTCGCTGTTAGCAGGCTGTTTAGCGGGAGGTTAAATTGCCTCGCTATGTCATGTAAATCCGTTACAGTGGCGGGATCGAGATCAAACCTTGCGGAGCCAGCCTGTTGTTCAGCGATCTCGTTGCTGATAAAGGGTAGCGCTGCGGGTACGGCGTTATGTAAATGTTGTTGCCAATAGTCCAGGGCGTTAGGCAGATTCACCGGGGTATCTTCAGTGATCTTCAGAAGATATTGAATATATTGTCGTTGCTCCTGTGGCAACCTGGCTGCGCCCGGATGCCCGCCTGATTGCCGTAGCGCGTCGTACATTTCCCATAGTTCATCAAACAAAAGGCCAATGGAAAAACCATCCAGATATAAATGATGGGTTGTTACCGCCAACCAGGTTTGCCCATCCGATGAAGCCGCAACACAGAACCGCATTGCTTCCCCCTGATCCACCGCGAGGGGCTTTATGGCTTCCTGCTGAAGAAGCTGTTGCCATTGTTCTTCGGTCACCTGACGCGGGATCAGTCTGAAACTGACATTGGGTTCGTCAAGAACTCGCTGCATGGGTATGCCTTCCACTTCGGTAAACGCCAGGCGCATTGCCGTGTGGCGGCTGGCGATTTCGTAGACGGCATTTTGAAATGCTAGCGTATCCAGGGGGCCGTCAACCTTCATGCTGCCTTGCATGAGATAGGCATCAGCGGCATTATTTTGCGTATACTGATACCAGATGGCGCGTTGGGGTTTGGTTAGCGGATAGTTCCTGTTGGTCTGCCATTGCGGTAGTGGATTCTCTGATGAGCTGATCTCTGCGCCGCTTCGCTCAATAAGCTGTGCCATTGCGTTTAATCGCACATGCTGGAAAAGGTCCGTTAAACTCAGCTCAACGGAAAAAGCCTGGTTAATACGGGTCAGTAGTTTCAGTGCCAGCAGGGAATGTCCACCGGATGCAAAGAAATCAGCATCCACTGTCTCTATTCTGCGATTCAGCAGGTTTTCCCACAGCGTCTGCAACTGTCGTTCGGTGTTGCTCCAACTGGTGATATCACTTGTCTGAACAGTTGTTGGCGATTTGCTGCCAGGCTCTTGTGGTTCTTGTGGATCTGCGAGGCAGCAGGGGGCAATCATGGCATGTGTTGTATCAATACCTGCCAGCCAGCTTCCCGGTGGCTGTTGTAACAGCTTTATCAGGGAATCCCAGGCTGTTTGTGGTTCAACAAGAGCAAACCCGCGCGCTGAAAGTATTGGCTCCTGTTGACCACTGTCAGGCGACATACCCGTATTTCGCCATGCGCTCCAGCTGATACAGTAAGCCCGTTGGCCCTGGGTTCGTTGCCATGCAGAAAGTGCGGCCTGATAACCGCAGGCAGCCCCATAGGCTCCGGCATGCAAGCCACCAAAAAAACCATTAACCGATGAAAAATGAATGAACAGCAAAGGATGAGTGCGTTGGTTGGCGGGAAGGCCGGGGTCGGCTAACCGGGTGGCCAGATTGAAGCCGCCATTGACCTTGCCATGCCAGGATTCGGCGAGGTCCCGCCTGTTCAACTCGCGCATTGGCTGCTGTTTTAATACACCTGCCAGGTGGAATACGCCCACGATGGGCTCAGCAATGCCGGATAGCACGTTGTTAACTTGCGATGCGTCGCCAATATCGCAACGATAATACTGCACCCGGTCAGCCCCCCTGGATAACAGGCTCTCCCATCTTTGCTGTCGCTCTGGCTGGGCGATGGATTGTCGCCCAAGAATGACCAGCCTGATACCGGGACGTTGCAATAGTCGTTGGCACAATTCAAAACCGATGCCACCAAGGCCTCCGCTAACGAGATAGGTGCCGTCAGGTAGCTCAGGCTCAGAGGATTCATAGCGCGTTTTCAAAGGTGACGCTGTTGAAGCGTCGGGTGTCAGCACCGGTACCCAACGGCTGCCATCTTTTTCCAAGTAGGTCACCAGATCCGATGGTGACCGCCAGGATTCGTGATCCAGCGCGGTAATCATTGAAGCATCCGGAATGCCCAGCAACCGTATCTGCAGATCCGGCTCTTCCTGTTGCAACGTACGAATAACGGGAAGTAACGCCAATAGCATGGAGCGATCAGCGATGCACAGAAGCGTAACGCATTGTTGATGATGATCGGGCTTTGCCAAAGCTTCTTGCAGAACAACAAACAGACCCTGCAGGTCCTGGCTGAGAGACGCCATGGTGGGCTGTAGCAGAATAATGGGCTGATCTGCATCGGCTAAATCTTCTATTGTCTCTACGCTGTAAGTACCCTGCATGATTGTTAATGCAGAATCACAATCGCCGATCGCTTTTACTTTAAAGGTTTGTGAACCGACAGGGTTGCCCGGTAAATTATCGGCAGGAATTGATCCGGTAGCAGATTGAGATGTTTTCTGAGTCCATGCAACCGTTGCAAACCAGTCGGGCGTCGCTGTATTTTCCTGATACCCATCATGACTATCCAATGGTTCTGCCTCAAGCGCCTGATCCTGGTAGATAATGTTGCCTTTAAACTCTCCGTCAACGAAACGGCGCTGTAACTGATTGCGTTGCAGTTTGCCGCTGGTGGTTTGTGGATAGTCCTGTTCTGTGATGGTGAACACTGCGGCAACCGGTAAGCCAAGGTCTTTTCCGATGGTTGTCTGTATGTGCCGGGCAGTGGTAGCCACGGTGCCGCTGTCTGAAGGCGCAAAGGCGATAACAACGGATTCGCTGCCGCTTTTGTGATCCGCAGCGCCAAATGCCACGAGAAAGGGACGTTTGATGCCGCTGATGGTATTGAGTTGTGCTTCAATTTCCTGGCAGGAGATGTTAATGCCGTTGATAACGAGCTGGTCTTTGTCGCGGCCACATAAATACAATTCACCGGCATCAATAAAACCCAGGTCACCGGTGTGATACCAGTTGTCAATGAAGGTGTCCTTATTGGCCTGAGGCGCATTGATATAGCCGGGAGTCAGGCAGGGGCTTTGTATTTGCAGATAGCCGATATGGCCCTGGGGCAGTAGCTGATGATTAGCATCTACAACCCGTGCTTTTGTGCCCGGTAACAGCGTGCCCATGCTGATAAATTCAGCACTACGCCGGTGTGGGCGACAAGTGACGGGTTCTTCAGCATGGGTAATAACGGTGCAGGTTTCAGCAGAGCCGTAGGCGGGCATATAGACGCGGGGGTTGCCCTGATGCCGTGCAAGCAACGCGGTAAATTGCTCGCTGACGGAAGAAGTGACCTGCTCGCCTGCATTCATGAACTGCCTGACATGGCTCAGATTGTAATGGCGGGTGCGCAGCCTGTTGGTTTCTCTGTCCGCATTGATCATAAGCTGATAGGCAAAATTGGGGGCCCAGGTTTCGCTTGCCTGTTCCCGTTCCAACAGCTCAAACCAGACCAATGGATCCGACAGGATGGTTTTGGTATCCACCTGAACCTGGTCACGCCCCATTAAAACATCACGAATATGAAAGGTGAGCAATGGTACTACATGGTCCATCGAAAGCCAGTTCAGGCTTTTGCCATCGGTGGCGTAGGCATAGACCTGACAATTGGACACCATGTGGTGACGAATGCCGGCAAAGGTGATGGGAATACATTTGCTGGCGCCGGTGCTGCCTGAGCTCAGCTGGTAGAAAGCCACCTGATCACTGCTTTCGGCCAGGCGGGTGATATCGATGGCAGGGAAACGCTGGTCAAGCCGGGCGGCCTTGACGTTCGTCACCGATGACATCGAAAATAAGTGATTAAACCTTTCCGCTTCGCCATCAGTAAGAACCAGGGCGCCCTGCAATATGCGACAGGCATTGATCAGTTTTTTAATGACGGGATTGTGCGGTTCCATGGTGCCGGGGTAGGCAATGGTTAACGGCTTGCAGCCCGCCAGGATAGCGCCCCAGAAATGGATAAAATACTGTCGCCGGTCCCGGATAACCAGAATGACCGGCGCGCCCTGCAACCCCGAGGTAACGAACTCATGGGCCGCAACCTCGGCTTCCCGGCGCAGGTCCCCCAGTGTCAGAGGCGTTTTCCGGGTTTTGTCACGATAGATTTCAATGGTCGTATCCGGGTGTGCATTGGCAGCGAGACGAAACTGTTCATCCAGGCGATCTGCCAGAATCAATGCGTCGGTGGGTCTGTTAAGTTGGCCCTCCAGAAGCGAATCCTGTGACGAGTGTGCTGCAGATCTGAAACCATAATGCCTGGGGTGGTTCAGGGAAGTGTATTGCGTTATCAGCTGCCCCAGCTCGGTGTGAGGGTATTCACAGACAGCCCGTGACAGATTCACAAAATTCGCCACGAGGTGCTGCATAAAGTCGCGACTGAACAGGTCGGTATTGTATTCAATCCAGCCCCGCATGCCCGATTTGTTTTCGATAAGGGATACCGTAAAATCAAACTTGGAAGCCTGATAACAGCGGTCCAGCTCCTGGAAGTCCAGTCCCGGTACCTGCAGTTCTGCCTGTGGCGATTTTTGCAGGATAAACATCACCTGTATCAGCGGGGAATAGGCCAGAGAGCGGGATGGATTAATCAATTCCACGATCTGCTCAAAGGGTGCGTCCTGATGCTCGTAAGCGGCCAGCGTGTGGGTTCGTACCCGTTCAAGAACATCGCCAAAATGCTCATGGGGCTGAAGTTGAGTGCGTAAAACCCAGGTATTGGATAAGAATCCGATTAACGACGCGAGCTCAGGACGTTCCCGATTGGCAAAGGCGGAACCGATTAAGATGTCTTTTCTGCCGGTATAGCCCATAACAAGCGTATTGAATACGGTTGCCAGTACCATAAACAGCGTGCAGTTTTGTGAATTGGCAAAACGCAAAAGATCTTCCGTAAGCCTCGCATCCAGCGTAAAGTTTTCGATGCTGCCACGGTAAGATTGTGTCTCGGGACGGGGTTTTTGTTGCGGGAACTCCAGCAGGGTGTTGGCCTGATGCAGCTGTTCCTGCCAGTAGGCTTTTTGCTGGGAAAAGTCGTTATTGGCCGTGCGGTTGGCTAGCCATACCGCATAGTCGGAAAATTGTATGGGCAACGGTGCCAGATCAGGTTCCCTGCCCTGCATCAGCGCCGTGTAAATCGCGCTCAGTTCTTTCATCATCACACCCAGGGACCAGCCATCAGAGATAATGTGGTGCATGTTGATGATGAACGCATGCTGTTTCGGCTGCAGGTAAAGTAGCCGGCAGCGAAGCAGCGGGCCCTGCTTCAGATCAAAGGGTGTGGCCGCTTCCTGATAAAACCGGGATAAATAGCTGTGTTTCCCGGTTTCTGCGTATTCCCGGGATAAGTCCAGGAGCTCATAATCAGGCGGCAGGTTCTTAACGACTTGTAAAACCGATTCTGTCGTGTCATTGTCCGACATCCGGTTCTGCTGTGTATCTTCTTTAAATACAGTTTGCAGGATGTGGTGTCGTTGAACCAGCCGGTTGATACTTTGCTGCCATAAATCCGCCTTCAGATCCCCGTTGATCAGAAATCCCCCGGTAACATTATAAAAGTCGCTATTCGGGCTTAACTTGTCAAAGAACCAGCAACGTTGTTGCGTGGATGTCAGAGGAGCCGGTTGATCCGAACCGGTAGCGGGAATAACGTCAAGCCGGGTGCCCTGGGCGCCTTGCCGGATAAAATCTGCAATGGCTTTAACCTGATTCATTTCAAAAATATCGCGCAAGCTTATGCTGACGGGCCATGTTTGCTTTATCAGCGTTGCCAGGCGCGTTGCCATCAGGGAGTCAAAACCTTTTTCCAGCAGATTATCTGACGCGCGTAATTCGTTAACAGCTAAACCCATCAGCTCGGTACAGTAGGCAATCAAGCCTGCCTCTATATCCGTGGAGCTTTCTGAAAGTTCCTGATCTTGCCGGGGCAGGCTATGATCTTCCCTTTGGATCTGCTCAGTCAGGGATTGATAGAGTTTTATATTCAAACCCAGAGTATGGGGCTGGAGGGATTCCGGGTCGATAGAAAACACACCCCGTTGAACCCATTCAGGGTGGCTTAATATTGTGGCCAAAGCGCTCATTCCTTGCTGTGGCTCAAGGGGCCCAAGCCAGGGCGCAGCGCGAAGAAAATGCGCTTCAATGCCCAGTTCTTCAGCTTTACCAACGCTTTTCCACACGCCCCAGTTAATGCTTTGTGCCGGAAGGTTCTGCTGGTGGCGCCAGTAGGCTAGCTGATCCATGAAATAGTTGGCAGCTGAGTAGGCCCCCTGACCCGGATTTCCCAGCATTGCTGCGGCGGAGGAAAACATCACGAAATGATCCAGACTCAGTCTCAGGGTGGAACGATGCAGATTCCAGGCGCCGGCGACTTTCGGTGGCATGACCGCTTGCAATGTTTCCGTATCGAGCGTTTGTAACATCTGATCCCGTAGTACCATGGCTGAATGGAACACGCCTTTTAGCGGAGGCATTTCATTGCTGATTTGCTGTATGGCTTTGTCCGATTCCTCAGCATTACCGACATTCGCTGCGAAACAACGAAGCTCCACTTTGTCAGCTAATGACCCATAGATGGTGTCAACTTTGCTCTGGTCTGCGCTGCGGCTTAACAATGCAATATGGGTAGCGCCCTGTTTTGCCAGCCATTCCACCAGTAATTTGCCGAGGCCACCAAAGGCGCCGGTTACCAGATAGGTGTGGCCAGCCTTGATGCCGGGCGACGCACTGGCGGTATGATCCTGCACAAGTGACAGGCGAGGAAGCCACCATTGATTATTGCGAAGTGCCATTTCCGGCTCACTTGCGGAACACAGCAGCTTCTCCGTAACGAGAGGAAGCTGAGTGGAAATGCTGCTATTGGCATCCATATCAATCCGCACACAGGGGATGTCCTGTTGTTCCAGGGAAAGGGTTTTCCCCAGTCCCAGCAATCCGCTGTGGGTTAAATTAATCGTCCCGGAATCCCGTTCTGGACTTTGTGCGCCTTGTGTTAACAGCGAGATACGTCGTACTTTATCGGCACAATTCAGCATCAGCGACTGGTAGCATTGGATAAACTGATTGCATTGGCGCAGAAACGAATCGGGTGAAAAGTCGGCATTCCGGGGAATATGTAACCAGTGAAAATCTTCCGTATTCTGTGTTGACGCTGCCAACCAGCTATCACCGGTGTCGTTATCCTCAGGCTGGGCGATGAATTCCGCCTGCGAGCCCTGTCGGATTATATGTTTAACTAGTTGTTTTCCGATGGCTGGGTCGCCGGTAATCAATACGCGGTCGGTTTCATTCCGGTAACTTTCCGGCTCGCTTTGCGCAACTATGACGGATTCCGGATTAACCGCATCGGAAAGTGTCAGTCGTACAGCGAAGCCATATTCCTGAAGCACCTGGTGCCACCGGGATTCTTCAATGAGTGGGTAATCAGG
>JAWVYU010000141.1:0-12036 GCA_033722575.1 Ketobacteraceae bacterium
CATAACGAAGCTCTTGGCCTTAACCGGCCTGGTTTTAATTGTTATTAATGTACCTTAGTACCAAATTTATTGTCTGAAGCAAAGGACAAAAAGCGGTCGAAACGCGTCACACCAGTCAATAAACAGGAGAAACAGTATGCAGAACCCAGGGGGAAAGCTTATGAAGAAATGGCTGATGGCAGTGCTCGTCATGCTGGCAACGGCAGGCTGTGCCAATGTCGGGAAGGAATTTCCCACCGACCAGGTGGATACCATTACCATCGGCAAAACCACCATTGACCAGGTAAGGGCAACCTTTGGTGAGCCCTGGCGGGTGGGCCGCGAAAACGGACAGAAAACCTGGACCTATGGCAAGTACAAATACAGCCTGTTCAGCGACACACAGACAACAGACCTGGTGATCCGTTTTGATGACAAGGGTGTGGTTCAGGCATACAACTACAACACCACTGAACACAACGAATAAACTCAGTTCCGGTGCAGAAATTGCCGGAACAGAGTCTGCACAGACTCATGCTCGGCCCTGATCTGCTTCACCAACGCTATGGCGGCGTCGCCCTGCTGACGGGCTTCGGATTCCAGCTCCCCGGCCAGCGCCGCCAGCGTCTCCAGGCTCAGGTTACCGGCGACGCCCTTGATGCTGTGGGCGGTTTTTTCCAGCTCCCCGAACTCTCCGTTTTGCACACCGGTTTCCAGGGAGCGTATTCGTGCCGGCATGTCCCGACAATACATATCCACCAGAATGCGCAATCGCTCTTCCTTGCCACGGCAACGTTTGAGGGCATCCTCGCGATTCCAGATGGCAAGGTTGTTCCATGGGTTTTCCTGCCGTTGCGGCGACTCATTCTCTTCATGCTGGAGCAACCAGCGCACCAGCACTTTTTCCAGCACATCCATATCCACTGGCTTGGCAATATAATCATTCATGCCTGCGGCCAGGCAACGTTCCCTGTCACCCTTCATGGCATTGGCCGTCATGGCAATAACGGGAATGGTTCGATAGTATTCACCGGCCTCGCCGTTGCGAATGGCGCGGGTCGCCTCAAACCCATCCATTTCCGGCATCTGGCAGTCCATCAGAACGAGGGTATAGGGCTGGGTCTGCCTGGCGTGTTCCAGGCTCTGCAATACCTCCACTCCGTTACTCACCGCATCTGACGTCAGGCCAATATCCTCTATCATCCCTCTGGCCACTTCCTGATTGATGGGATTATCCTCCGCCATCAGGATTCTGGTATTTTCCGGCCACAACACGCAATAATCCCGGTCGCCCCCCAAATCCTTACCCGCTGTCGCATTACCATTTCGTATCAGACTGTGCAGATAATGTTTGGTGACCAGGGGCTGTGCCTGGTTAAGGGCCTCGCCTCCGCCCAGCACCACCAGCAGAGTGTCGTGCAGGTCGTTCATGGTAACGGGTTTCGGAAAATACGCCGCAAAACCGGCACTGGCAAAAAACTCGGCATCCCCCCGGTGAGTAACCGATGTCATCATGACAAGCTTGAGATTATTCCAGTGGCTGTTTTTGCGAATTTCCTGCGCCAGCTGGTAGCCATCCATATCGGGCATCTGATAATCCAGAAATGCCACACTGAACCCGCTATCGTCCCTGTCCTGAAGCTGCGCCAGCAACTCGAGTGCCTCCTGACCGTTACTGGCCAGCTGAACCCTGACTCCCCACAGGGAAAGCTGTGATGCGAGCACCTCGCGGTTAGTGGCATTGTCATCCACCACCAGCACCGCGACTCCCCGGGTATCAATATTCGGCAGCAGCGCCGGCCGGACTGCCTCACTGCGTTCCAGCATCAGATGAAAATAGAATTCCGCCCCTTCTCCCAGGCTGCTCTTCACCTCAACATCGCCGTCCATCAACCGGACCAGCTTTTTCACAATGGATAACCCGAGGCCGGTGCCACCATACTTGCGGGTAGTGGTGGCATCCACCTGGGTAAAGGTATCAAATATCAGTCCCTGTTTATCCGCAGGAATACCAATCCCGGTATCTATAACGGTGCAATGGAAACGCACTTTGTTATCGCTTTCCGGTATTGTCCAGGCCCGAATAACGATTTCGCCTTCCTCAGTAAACTTGATGGCATTGCCCACCAGGTTGCTGAGAATCTGTCGAATGCGCCCGGGGTCCCCCCGTACCATGGGATCGTCGATGGCGGAGGTATCGATAACAAGCTCCAGCTGTTTTTCCTGGGTTCGGTGGCCCATAAAGTCGGCGAAATCCCCCAGCATGCTGACAATATCGAAATCCAGAAATTCGATATCCAGCTTGCCGGACTCCACTTTGGAGAAATCCAGAATGTCGTTGATCAGACTCAACAGCGATTCCGCGCTGGACAGAGCCAGCTGTGCCTGATGTGCCTGGTCCCGGTTGAGATCACTTCTTACCAGTAATCCCAGCATCCCCAGCACACCGTTCATGGGTGTTCTGATTTCGTGGCTCATGCTGGCCAGAAATTCTGATTTGGCCCTGACAGCGGCTTCCGCCTGCTCCTTGGCAGACACCAGCGCCTGTTCCGTTTCTTTCTGCCGGGTGATATCCAGGTGGGTACCGATCATCCTTTTGGGCCTGCCGTCCTCATACCACTCAACCACCTTCCCGGTATCCAGCACCCATACCCAGTGCCCATCCCTGTGTTTCATACGGGCTTCGCAAACATAGTATTCTGTCAGGCCGCACCAATGATCCTGAAGGAGCTTTCCCGATATTTCCAGATCATCCGGGTGCGCAAAGAGCATCCAGGTATCAATACTCACTGGCGCCAGTTCTTCCAGGGTATAGCCGATGATGTTTGCCCAGCGCTCATTAAACCGGGTTTCGCCAGTCTGCACATACCAGTCCCAGATTCCCATGGCGGTACTGGCCATAACCAGCTCCAGTTGCTCCGAGCTTTCCTTGATGCGTTTTTCATGGAGCCGCCGGGTTTCCAGCATGCGGTTAAACGCGGCACCAAGCCGGCCAATTTCGTTGCGGGCAGAAATATCCACACTTTGCTCAATATCACCATCCGCCACTTTTTCAGTCACATTCACCAGTTCCATGATGGGCTTGGTAATCCGACTGGAAAGCTTGCTGGCAAAGAATGCCACGATAAGCAGGGTAATTAACACCAGCACCAGCTCCACCTTTCCCATCCAATAGGCACTGGCCAGCGCCGCTTCCATTGGCATTTCTGTCATCAGCACCCAGTGCACATTTCTTACCTCTATGGTATTGCGCGCTCCCAGAACCCTAGATCCTTTTGGCCCCGAATACTCCAGAACAGTCTCTTGCGGGTCAGTGGACAGGGGGCTGTTGCTGTCCAACTGTTGCTTCCAGCGCTCAAACTGGCGGTTGTTGATTTTCCGGTTTAGCACAGCCTGCTGCTCATTGTCGGGACTGGTACGGAACAGCCCGTCTTCACCCAGCAAATAATGAATGAAATCTTTGCTGTTATTTTCGCTGATCAGCTGAGCTACCCGTTCCTGCCGGATCTGCAGTGCGATAACTCCCATGGCTTTGCCTTTGCGGGAAAGTGAGCGCAGCAAGAATCCTGACAGCGGGTTACCCGACGGCGGGTAAGGTTCCAGATCCGAGAACAACGGTTGATCAGTGAGCAATGCCTGTCTGAAAGTGTGCGCAAACCGGGATTCAGAATAGGGACCATCAAGAAGGTTCATGCCCAGGTCCGGATTTCGCAGAGCGGTAAGGAGAATATTACCGTCTGTATCCAGCAACAGAAAATCTTCCACATCTTCATAACCTGGCAACATGGTTGACCAGCGGATATAGACATCGCGGGATTTTTCGATCCAGTCCATGGTTTCCACGTATTTAGCCGCGCTCAGGCCCGAATCATTCAGGCCTTTCTTTAACTTCAGCAACACTTCCATGTTGGCAGGGTTGCGAGCCTGTTCCTCCAGATCCAAGACACGATAGTCAAACCAGCTATGGATTAACCGGGCCTTGTCCACCGCGGCAGCAGCCAGCCGGTCGGCCGCTGCCGCCCGCAGGTTCTTTCTGGCTTCCAGGTAACTCACGGCGGACACGATGACGGTAGGCACCAGCGACAGAGTCAGCAGCCATACCAGCATCTGACGGCGAATAGACGTATAAGTGCGTGAACCCGGTTTACTCTGCATCAGCCCTTTAGAAGAGAATTTGCGTAAATCTGTTAATCATAGTAGAAGACATAGATGTTCACTCCAACAGCAAGGAATTTGACGATGCGTTTAGTGATAACCCTGATTGGGTTGTGGTTTACAACCCTTGCGCAGGCACTGGACACGGAACAGGCCGAGATTGATATTGAGGTGATTTCCGCCGGGCTGGATCATCCCTGGGGGCTTGATTTCCTGGACGGAAACCGGCTGCTGGTAACCGAGCGCTCCGGTCAGATGCGTATCATAGAGAACGGCAAACCGGGGCCGCCAATCAAAGGCCTTCCGGATATCTGGACAGGTGGCCAGGGTGGGTTGCTGGATGTCATGATTTATGATGGCTGGGTGTATTTCAGTTATTCTGAGCCCGGCACCATACCCCTGACAAATTCCACCGCGGTGGCACGGGGAAAACTAAAAAACAATGAACTCACCGGCCTGGAAGTGATTTTTCAGCAGAAACCGAAATACGTATCAAGGGCCCATTTCGGTTCCCGGCTGGCAGTGACTGGTGACGGCTATCTGTTCATTACCCTGGGGGACCGGTATCTGCCCCGGGACGACGCCCAGACACTGGATAATCATCACGGTAAAATGATCCGCCTGTGGCCGGACGGACGGGTACCCGAGGATAACCCTTATGTCGGTAAAAAGGATGCCCTGCCGGAAATCTGGTCCATCGGGCATCGCAATATACAGGGCGCCGCCATTCACCCTGTCACCGGCAAGCTCTGGATTCACGAACATGGCCCCAAAGGTGGCGACGAAATCAATATTCCCGAAGCGGGTAAAAATTATGGCTGGCCGGTAATTACCTATGGCAAGGAGTACAGCGGCGGAGACATCGGCGTTGGCACCCATAAAAAAGGCATGGAGCAGCCCGTCTATTACTGGGTTCCGTCCATTGCGCCCTCTGGCATGGCCTTTTACACCGGCGACAAGTTCCCCCAGTGGCAGGGCGATCTGTTTATCGGCAGCCTCAAGTTCCAGCAACTGGTACGGCTGGAACTGGACGGCACAAAAATTACCGCGGAGGAGCGCTTTCTGGACAAGGCAGTGGGCGAAAGGATTCGTGATGTGGTACAGGGCCCTGACGGTTACCTGTACCTGCTCACGGACACCGACGACGGCAAGGTTATCCGGCTGAAACCCAAATCGTAACCACTCCGCCGGCCACGGCAACCGACATGGGCAGCAGCACCCGCATGGTCAGTTCCCTGCCACCGATACCCACGGCCATCAACCCCTTCACAATAGTGTTGGTGGCCGCCGCGATCATGATCCCGAACCCGGCCTGCTGCAGCGACAGAGCACCGCCTGCCTGACGCGACAGCGTCAGGTTAATGGCATCAACATCAGCAATACCCGACATCATCGCCAGCATGTAGACACCCGCAGATCCAAACCAGTCACGCAGTAGATTGGAAAGCAGAATAATAAGCAACAGCAAAACAGCAAAAAACAATGCCGCGCTCAGTTCCAGCGGGTTTTGCTTCAGTTCAACGCTGTCATCAACCGGTTGTTTAAAGGTAAGCCACATCCATACGGCGGGGATAAAGGTCATCACCGTCATCACCACGGCTGGCAGAAAAAGCAGTTTCGCCAGCTCGTGGTTTATCAGCATGCACACCAGCAGCATGCGCGGAAACATAGTGCCGCAGGCTACCAGAATACCGCAGCCCAACAGGGAGCTGATGGCCTTATTATCCCGGGCCAGCTTGGCATAATGCAGGGTGAGCGCTGTGGATGAACTGAGCCCGGCGAACAGGCTGGTGAACAGCAACCCCCGTGATGTACCACCAATGCGCACCGCAAAATAACCAACAAAGGAAATGCTCGCGATCAGCACCACCATCCACCAGATTTCATAGGGATTGAATGCGTTCCAGGGCCCAAAACCCTCATTGGGAAGCACCGACAGCATTACCACTGATGCCAGCAGCAGTTTAAGACCGGCATCCAGTTCCCGCTCCTGCAGTTTTTGCAGCAGATTGTGAATTTCGTGCTTGTTATCCAGGATCAGCGCAGTAATCACCGCGCAGGACGCAGCCAGCGCCCACATGCCCGTGCCGGCCATGACCCCGAACGCAAAGGTCAGCAGGGTTCCGACAATGCCGGTGATACTCAGATCCTGGATTTGATCCGGGCTGCGGTAATAGGCGGTACTGATCACCAGCGTCAGGGCAAAGAGGAAAATAACGATCACCAGCTCGCTGAACTCCCTCCCCAGAATGGCCGATACCCCACCCAGCAAGCCCACCAGCGTGTAGGTACGAATACCTGCAACGCGCTGGCCCGGCTCCCGGCGCCGGTGTACCCAGCCACGCTGAATACCAATCAGCAGGCCCAGCGCCAGCGCAATGGCCAGGCTGACCATATCATCAAAGGGAAGGGTAATTGCCGAGTCCATCTTTCTCCGTCAATCGTGAGCCTGGTAAAACTCATCGCCATTTTATTACAGTGTCAGCCACTGCGGCCAATGAGTCAAAGCCGGCTACCAATTGAGCGTATCACCGGCCTGTGATAGCGTACCCCCGAATACACTCCCACTCACCTACCGGAACCCTTACTGGTCTCTCAAACCTGAACATGGCGTTACCCATTGAAACCTGCTTGCCGGTCATTGAAAACCATCTGACCCATTGCGATCGCCTGGTAATTCAGGCTCCTCCCGGCGCTGGTAAAACCACACTGGTGCCGCTGCATCTGCTATCAGGCCTTGGGCAAAAGGGCCGGATTCTGCTGATTCAGCCGCGGCGACTGGCTGTTTACGGGGCGGCCTACCGAATGGCGGACATGCGCAATGAAAAGCCCGGTAGCACCATCGGCTACACCACCCGCTTTGACCGGAAAACAACGGCTGATACCCGTATCGAAGTGGTGACCGAGGGTATTTTCCTGCGCATGATTCAACAGGATCCTGAACTTGGCGGCATCAGCACTGTGATCTTCGATGAGTTTCACGAACGTTCCGTTACCAATGATCTGGCGCTGGCGTTTGCCCTGGAATCACAGCAGGCGTTCCGAGATGCTGCCACCCCCCTGAAACTCATCATCATGTCAGCCACACTGGACGGCAATTTATTATCGGAATGGCTGGGTGCACCGTTGGTATGCTCCGAAGGTCGCCTGTTTCCGGTAGACACCTTCTACCGACCGCAACCCCGTCAAACAACCATTGAGACCCATGTTGCCGATATGGTGTGTGAAGCTCTGACAAAGCATGACGGCAGTCTGTTGGTCTTTCTTCCGGGAATGCGGGAAATCAGACGTGTCCATGATCAGCTTGAGCAACGGTCTCCGGAAAAACATATTGTTATATACCCATTGCATGCCAGCCTTCCCCATAATCGGCAGCAACAGGCCATCGCACCCGCAGCACCGGGACAGCGAAAGATCGTGTTAACCACCAACGTGGCCGAGACCAGCGTTACCATCGAAGGCATCCGTGTGGTAATCGACAGTGGTCTGGTGAAAACCGCCCGCTATGATGAACGCAGGGGCTTGAATGTCCTGCTCACTGAAAAAATTTCTGCAGCCTCTGCCGAGCAGCGCCGGGGACGGGCAGGCCGGGTCATGGCGGGTGTCTGTTACAGAGCCTGGAGTGCGGAGCAGCAAACGCAGCTTAAAGCATTCCGGGAACCGGAGATCCTGCACACAGACCTGTTGCCGGTAGCCCTGGAGCTGGCCGTCTGGGGTTGCAATGACAGCAGCGATCTCCAGTTACTTACTCCCCCTGACCCGGAGGCCCTGAAACGCGCTCAGGCAACCCTGGAGGACATGGGGGCTATCCATGGCAACGGTGTGATCACAGCCACCGGGCAGCAGATGGCCGCCATGGGACTGCATCCCCGGCCCGGCCTGCTCATCGCTTGCAGCAGTGAGCCCCACCGGCAATCCGCCGCGGTTGCCACCGCAGCCCTGCTTTCAGAAGGTGACCCGCTGCGCTTTCCAGGACAATGGCCCCAGGCCGATCTTGGTCTGCGGCTGGCGCTGTGGCATTCCACCAGGTCCATAGCCGAGCTGCATCAAAGCAGCTGGCAACGACTGAAAAAGCTCACCCTGCAGCTCGCCCGGCGGGCCGGCTATGAGTGGCAGCCGGATACCCTTACCCACCCCGACAATGCGCTGGGACTGGCCCATGCGTTTCCCGACCGGGTTGCCCAGTTACGTAAAAACAGCCAGCAGCGCTACCTGATGGCAAATGGCAAAGGCGTACAACTTAACCCTGAAGACCGGCTGGGAGGCAGTGAATACCTGGTGGTTCTGGATGCTATGGGCAACGACCGGGAGCCTTTTATAAGGCTTGCCTGCCCCCTGGACGCCTCCCAAATGGAGCAGGCACTGGGGGACCACTTCACCACCGATACTGAAACCCGATGGAACCCGCAGAAGCAGGCCGCTGAAAGCCTGGAAACGGTTCGTTTTCATCACCTGATCATCCGGCAGACCCCCTGCGATCCCGCCGATCCGGAAGCACTGTCCCGCTGCCTGCTGGAGGGTATTCAGCGCACCGGTCTTTGTTGCCTGCCATGGACCACAACCGACCACCTGATACGCGGCCGGATCGCTTGGCTGAAAGCCACTGATACGGAATCCTGGCCAGACTGGAGTGATGCCGGGCTGGAACAATCCCTGAAGCACTGGTTACTGCCCTACCTCGCCGGTATGCGTCGTCTGAGCGATCTGCAACAGTTATGCCTGCACCAGATACTGGCAGCGCAACTCACCAGGGAACAGCAGGCAAATCTGGAAAAGCAGGCACCCGGTTTCTGGGAATTACCCACAGGCCAGCAGAAACCCATTGTCTATGACCCGGAAAAGGGCCCGGTATTGCGGGCCAGAATGCAGGAGCTGTACGGTATAACCAGCCATCCGGTAATTGGCAGCAACACACCGCTGCTGATTGAGATCCTCTCCCCCGCCGATCGCCCGATTCAGGTCACCAGCGATCTGCCCGGTTTCTGGGAAGGAAGTTACACTGCAGTTGCCCGGGAGATGCGCGGCCGCTATCCAAAACACTTCTGGCCGGACAACCCGGGCTCTGCACAGGCAACCACTAAAACCAAACGACACATGAACTGAGTCAGCCCTGCAAATAAAAAAAGCCCTTCTCGCTCGGAAGGGCTTTTCAAGCCTGAACTCAGGAAACGGGCAGAATCAGGAAGCCATTCTGTCTTCTTCACGACGGTCACGGAGCCGCTTTTCAAACTCTACCGGCTGCTTCTTGACCCTGCGATCCTTGTTGCGACGATTCAGGTATACCAGCGCCTTGCTTTCCTCATCCAGTTGATTTTCAACCGAAGCCGCCAGCAGTACCAGTTTGCGGTTTACTTCAGCCATCTCTTTTTTATTGACCAGCCCCAGTGCGTTCCAGAAAGACTGCAGCCGGTTCTCCAGGGAAGTCTGGCGGCCGAACAGCGCTTTCCGCAATTCATAATCCACATCCTTGCCTCCCTGCTTGGCTTTATCCAGCAACTCGGTGGTAGACTCGCGTACATCTTTCGCAAGACGATTCAGTGCCTTGCTGGCCTTTTCCAGATTTCTGCCCACGCGGGATACCGCTTTCTCTTCCGCGGCTTCCAACTCGGTGCCTGCCTCGTTAAAGGTCTTGGTCAACCAGTCAGACACTTCCTGAGTGGTTTCTGCCGCTTCCTCGTAGGAAGCCATACCATATGCTTTGACGCTATTGAGGGATTTTTCAAAGCTCGCTTTCGCTTTACTCAACAGTGGCGCATCCTCGTCCACGCTGACTTCGCCAGCCTCAGAAAGCTTGGCTGCGCCCCGGTTTTTGATGGACTCAAGTGCCTGCCTGGTCTGATCGTTTGCTTTATCCCACAAACCAAGGCCTGTCAGTCTTGCGTCACGAAAGCTTTTCCGGGTTTCCTCTAACATGGATTTCGCCTCCGTTATCAGTTGGGTGGATTTTTTTTCAGCTGCTTCTGTTACCTGCTCTAATGCCGTGTCTTCGTTTGTCTTTGTCATGACTGCTTCCTTTTTCAACTTCCATTTACTGTCGTTTGGTACGCCCTGAATCAAAAAATTCTAATCCTGTCCTGCGTCTGTCTCAAGAAACTTTCGGCAATACCTTGATATTTGTTTCTCATTTTTCATTATCACCTCCACATTGATTCAAAGATGCACAAATAGCACCTGACCCTTACCGTTAAAGCAGCTCCGGCTTTTTTCAGGCGCTCCGATTGCCAGACAATCCATGCACTTTCGTCGGGCAACCGGCTTCTTGTTATTAAACAGTTGGTTGCATTCTCCGGTTTTTCAATGCCTGTTAACAAATCAATGGTGTTTGATGATCATACGGTTTTGTTGCAAGCCACAAACCCGTATGATCACGACTGACGCTGAGTCAATAATAATAAATTGCATGCATAAGGAAATAACCGGATGAAATCACGTGCCGCAGTTGCCTGGGAAGCAGGCAAACCTCTCACCATAGAAGATGTTGACGTGTCACCTCCCAAAGCCGGTGAGGTGATGGTAAAAATTGCTGCCACCGGTGTATGCCACACCGATGCTTTCACTTTAAGCGGTGATGACCCGGAGGGCATTTTTCCATCAATCCTGGGCCACGAAGGTGCCGGTGAGATCGTTGAGGTGGGCGAAGGTGTTACCAGCGTCGCGGTGGGAGATCATGTGATTCCACTATACACTCCTGAATGCGGCCGGTGTAAATTCTGCCTGTCAGGCAAAACCAATTTGTGCCAGGCAATCCGTGCCACCCAGGGCCAGGGGCTGATGCCGGATCACACCACCCGCTTTTCACTGGACAACAAACCCATTCATCATTTCATGGGTACCTCGACCTTTTCCGAGTACACCGTCATGCCGGAAATTGCCGTTGCCAAAATCAGTAAAGAGGCGCCCCTGGACAAAGTCTGTTTGCTGGGCTGTGGCATCACCACAGGTATTGGTGCTGTGATGAACACCGCCAAGGTAGAGCCCGGCAGTACTGTAGCGATATTTGGCCTGGGCGGTGTGGGCCTGAGTGTGATCCAGGGCGCAGTGATGGCGCGGGCCAGCCGCATTATTGTGGTGGATATTAACGAGGACAAATTCGACATGGCAAAAATGCTGGGGGCCACGGATTTCGTAAACCCCAGGGACTACCCCGGCTCCCCCATTCAGGAGGTAATTATTGATATGACCGACGGCGGGGTAGACTATTCCTTTGAAGCCATTGGCAACGTGCATACCATGCGCGCCGCGCTGGAGTGCTGCCATAAAGGCTGGGGAGAATCCACCATTATCGGCGTCGCGGGCGCCGGCGAGGAAATATCAACACGCCCCTTCCAGCTGGTGACCGGGCGGGTATGGCGAGGCAGCGCCTTCGGCGGCGTCAAAGGCCGCACCCAGCTCCCCGGTTATGTGGAGCAATACATGAACGGTGAGATCAAGGTGGACGAGTTTGTTACCCACACCATGCCACTGGAGGATATCAACCGGGCCTTTGAGCTTATGCATGAGGGTGAAAGTATCCGCTCTGTAATCCTTTACTGATGACTGCGAGGGGCAATGCCCCTCACTTTATCAGCCGCAGCGTGAGCGGGTAACGGTAGGCCTTGCCCTCGCTGGCTTTTACCGCACCCACAATGGTGAAAATCAGCCAGTAAAATGGCAGTATCCACAGCACGATAACCCCGATCAGCACCGCGGAAAGAAAACCTGCGGCTATGGACACCAGCAGTAGCGTGATCTGAAAATTAAGCACCTCTTTTCCCTGATCGCCGGCGAAGGGATACTCCTCCTTTTTCAATAGCCACACCAGGCCGGGGCCAAGAAAATTTCCCACTACCGGCAGGAAAACCCCCAGAAAGACAGCGAGATGGCAATACACCCCCCAGTTTTTCTCGTCGTTGGTGAGGTCAC
>JAWVYU010000142.1:0-12023 GCA_033722575.1 Ketobacteraceae bacterium
ATCCTTTTGCAACCAGCGGTTGGCAAAAATCAGCAGTGCCGGCAGGAATAAAAAGTCATAAATCAGCGCCAGCACAATAGTCAGAGCCACCATAATGCCCAGGCTGGCATTAACAGCAAAGTCTGACACAGCAAGAATCATAAAGCCTCCGGCAAGCACAATGGTGGTGGTGAGCAGGGCTGCGCCCACATGGGTAAAGGCATAGTGGATGGCATCATACAGGTCCATGCCATGGGCTTTTCGTGCGCGCAGGAACTTTGACAGAAAGTGTACGGTGTCGTCCACCACGATTCCCAGCGTAATGCTGAATACGGCGGCAGAGCCCATGTTAACCTCAGACACCAGCAGCCCCCATATTCCAAAGGTCATGAGTGCCGGAAGGCTGTTGGGAATCAGGCTGAGCAAACCCAGTCGCCATGAGCCCAGTGACAGCATCAGCGTCAGGGAAATCACTATGATGGCCACCAGGGTGCCCCACAGCATGGAACGGATGTTTTTCTGGCCTATGGTGGCAAACATAATGGACGGACTGGCGCCGGGCGTGGCCAGCTCAGGTGCATTGTCGCGAAACCACTCCTGTGCTCTGGATTCCAGCGCAAGTATTTCCTTTGCCTTGACGTTGTGGATGGATACCGTGATTCGTAACGCTGACTTATCAACGTTGATCTGGTTGTTCAGGTCCATGCCAAAGGGCAGAGACATTTCATACAGCAGGGAATACTGGGCTGCCAGTTCGCGGCTTTCCGGGATTCTGTACCACTGTGGATCATCGCTGTGCATATTCCGGTTCAGACGCTGAATAATATCCGTGTAGGTATAGACATGGGTCACCTCGGGCTGCTGCCGGTACCATTGAACGAAAGCCTCAATCTTTTGCAGAAATCCAATGTCATACACGCCATTGGATTTGCCGGTGTCGATGGAATATTCAATCAGATTCATACCGGTCAGATTTTTTTCCGTGAAATCCGCTGCCTGACGTACCGGCACGTCGGTGGAAAAGTAATTCACATTATCGTCGTTCAGGTCGTTGTTGGGAGCGAAAGCGATAAAGAATGCCGCAATCAACAGCAATCCCACAAACAACGGTTTGCGTCGCTCTATGGCAAAATCCGCCAGGTGATTGAAGCGACTGGTACGCTCCACATCGGTTTTGGGTAACCGGAAGGTCAGCCATATCGCCAGCTGGGGAAGCAGAGTGATGGAAAAAACAAAGGTGAAGGCTACCCCGATGGCGGCCATATTCCCAAATTCCCTGAACGGAGGTGACTCCGAAAAATTCATGCTCAGAAAGCCCACCGCCGTGGTAAAGCTGGTGAGAAAAACGGCTTTCAGGTTGATGTCGATACTGTGGGTCATGGCCTGAGCCTTTGACATTCCCTGCTTCAGGCCCTGAATATAGTGGGATAACAGATGCACACAATCGGCTACCGCCAGGGTCAGAATGATGACCGGCACCACCGTATTAACGTTATTCAGCTCAATACCAATGTAGCCGGTAATACCCATGGTGATAAGCACGCCGAGGATAACCACCAGCAGTGTAATGATGGTGCTGGCAAAAGAACGCAGCATTAACCCGATAAACAGAAATATCACCCCGACCATTATGGGCAGTAGCTTTATGGAGTCTTGCTGGGCTACTTCTTCGAACGCGAAATTGAAGGGGGCTACGCCGGCGATATGGGTTTCGTAGCCGGGAAACCGCTCCGTAAAGCGCTGCTGGAGTTCCCGTGCTGCCTCCATGGCTTCCCTCAGAGCCACGGTTTGATCGTCTGGCATGGACAGCTTGATATCCACAGCGGCCACATGTCCCGTTTCGGATATCAGACGGTGAACCAGCAGGGTTTCATTCAGGGCAATGGCTTGTTTGCTGGCAATATCGCTCTCGGACAGGGTGCCGGCATTCTCCACCAGGTTTTCAACCAGCAGGTCATCGCCTTCCACGGTGGTGTGCTGAAAATTGGTAACCGAAGCTACCCGTTGCGAGTAGGGCAGCTGCCAGCTCTGTTCCGTAAGCCACTCAATGGCGGTCAGGGTTTCCCGGTCGAACACCTGGCCGGATTCCGGTGCGATCACAAACACGATATTGTCAGAGGAGGAATAAGTGCTCTGAATATGTTCGTAGGCCAGTAGCTGCGGGTTGTCCTTGTCAAAAAATACCCGGAAATCGGAACTGAAACTGAGTTTTTCCAGGCCTGTAGTGGCTGCAGCGATGGCTGCGAGGGTAGCAAGAAAAAACCAGAAGCGGTATTTGACCAGTTGTTCGGCGAACCATTGTGTTTGCATAATCACTCCTTCTCCTTCCCTGGTGTGTGACTGTTATGTCTCAGTTTTCTGGTGAACGGGATTTCATGGCAGCGATGAGGTGCTGCTGTGCCTGATCCAGTACCTTGAAATAGTCCTGCTCGTGGCTCATGGGGCGCCAGCCATAACCGTCCAGAAGGCAGGTGAGCTGGCGTGAGAGCTGGAAACCGTCTGGCGAGATATCCATATTGATGATCAGGTCCCTGGCCTGCTCCAGCACCGTCACTCCGAACGCCATGGACCACAGGCCAAAGCAGATGTCGTCCTTTTGCAGCCCTTCGCGCAGTTGCAGATCCCCATCAGTCATGGCCTGGTCAATCTGGTCACGGATCAACTGAAGCAGGGTGGCGTCCTGTTCGTCGGTAAATGCCAGGCGTGCCTGCGAAGCTTTCTCGCGCAGATTGCCGGCCCGTGCCTCCATGATCAGATCGTATTCCTCGGGGTAGCGCTGGGCGTAAAGCTGGTAAGCGATGGCCATAACCGCCAGTTTTTCCCGTGGTTTGCCGGGGAACCCTGACATTTCCGCACACAACGACACCAGGTAGTACAGCCCCTGCCCGCAGAGGGCAACGATCAGGTCCTCCTTGTTGCTGAAGTGCTTGTAGATGGTGCCCTTGGCATATTCCGTTTCGGCTGCGATTTTTTCCATGGTGAGCGAGTGAAAGCCTTCCTGCTGAATAATGGCGCGGGCAGTGTCCAGAAACAGTTGTTCCCGTTGCTGGAATTCTCTTTGTCGGCGGCTCTGTGTATTCATAAGCAGCTATCATTCATGGGTTGAGATAACCTGAATCTTAACGCCAAGTCATATTGTGACGCAACGTCACGATATGACCTTTTTCTGGAACAGACTATTTCAATACAATGGGCAACCAAACCACCAAAGAGGGCAAGTGCCTGATATAATTGGAACATTTACCCATAAATAGTGTTCGTGGACCCTGGTGACAAGCATGTTGAAAGCATTGCACCCTGACTTGCTGAAATCTTTTGACCGGTTGCCCGGGAATCAACCGGTGGCTTTCCTGACCCGGCATTCCCTGCGTGAGCAGCCTAAAAACGGCTTTGCAAACTATGAGGTGCCCCTGACAGCGGAGGGGGTTGCGCTGGCTGAGGCATTGGGAAAGGCTATTGAGCGGCCGGTGGCAGGTTTTTACTCCAGTCCGGTGCAGCGCTGTGTTGATACTGCCCGGGCCATGGCTGAGGGCCTGGGTTATAGGGAGGCCACAATTCATGAGACGCCCTACCTGGTGGAGCCAGGGAGTTATGTGCAGGAAATAGAAAAAGTGGGCCGGCTTTTTTTCAAGCTGGGACCGGTCGCATTCGCCAGCAAACACCTGAAAGGCGAGGTGCGCGGCGTGTTGAGCCCTGAACAGGGAACGCTGCAGATTCTTCGGCATTTAAAGGAAACACTGGGAGAGGGTAATGAGTTAACTGTTCACGTTACCCACGATACTATTCTGGCGGCTTTTGTGTATTGCCTGCTGGGGCACGACGAGCTGGACGACAGCCACTGGCCCTGGATGATGGAGGGCGTGTTCGTGTGGTTTGACGAGGGTCAGGTTCACTGGATCTGGCGGGGCGAGTATCACTGTACGGAGACATTTTATGTTGATGAATAAATTGGGAATGGCATGACTTCAGCACTGACAATCGAAGGGCTCAATAAAACCTTTGCCAACGGCTTTGTCGCCCTGAAAGATGTGTCCTTTTCCGTGGAGCCCGGGGAATTTATGGCACTGTTGGGGCCCAATGGCGCGGGCAAATCCACCACGATCGGTATTATCTGTTCACTGGTGAACAAAACCAGCGGCAAGGTTTGGGTATTTGGCAAGGACATGGACGTGGACCCCCATGGCGCGAAAATGAATATCGGGATCGTGCCGCAGGAGTTCAACTTTAATCAGTTTGAAAAGGTTGGCGATATTATACGCACCCAGGCCGGGTATTTCGGTATAGGGCCTGAGCTGGCCGCCGAGCGGACTGAAAAGTACCTGAAGCTGCTTGGCCTTTGGGAGAAAAGGGATGAAACCTCGCGCATGTTATCCGGTGGTATGAAACGCCGCCTTATGATTGCCAGGGCACTGGTGCATGAGCCGGGGCTGCTGATTCTTGACGAGCCTACCGCCGGAGTGGATATAGAACTGCGCCGCTCCATGTGGGAATTTCTGCGCAAGATCAACAAGCAAGGCACTACCATCATACTGACCACCCATTATCTAGAGGAAGCAGAGCAGCTCTGCCGTACCATCGCCATCATCGATAACGGTGAGATTATTGAAAACACCGATATGAAATCCTTGTTGAAAAAACTCAACCGGGAAACCTTTGTCATTGATGTGAGCGGCGACCTGGATCAGTTGCCGGCAATAGAGGGCTACGATTACCATATAAAAGATGATCATTCACTGGAGGTTGATATCCATCAGGGGCAAACACTCAATCGTTTTTTTCAGGCGCTAAATGACAACCAGATAGGCATTACCAGCCTCAGAAACAAGGCAAACCGGTTGGAAGAACTGTTTGTCTCGCTGGTGGAGGCCAAGGACCCATGATGGAATCCAGCGCTCAGTGGATCGCTTTCCGCACGATTGTGAGAAAGGAAATCCGCCGTTTTACCCGCATCTGGGTTCAGACCCTGCTGCCGCCCGCCATTACCATTGCCCTGTATTTTGTGATTTTTGGCAACCTGATCGGCAGCCGCATTGGCAAAATGGCGGGCTATGATTATATAGACTACATCGTTCCCGGTCTGATCATGATGTCGATCATCACCAACTCCTATTCCAATGTGGTGTCTTCCTTTTTCAGTACCAAGTTCCAGCGCAGCGTGGAGGAATTGCTGGTTTCCCCGGTGCCCAATTATGTCATTATCTGGGGTTTCGTGGTGGGGGGTATCAGCCGTGGATTATCTGTTGGTGCCATTGTCACTGTGCTGGCCCTGTTTTTTGCGGATCTGAAACTCGTAAGCCTGTTTGTGACGGTGAGCATTGTGGTGCTTACGGCTTCCGTGTTTGCGCTGGCAGGCTTCATCAACGCAGTGTATGCCAAGTCTTTTGATGATATTTCCATTGTGCCTACCTTTGTGCTTACGCCGCTGACCTACCTGGGTGGTGTGTTCTACAGTATCGATTTGCTACCGGAGTTCTGGGCGAACGTGTCCCTGGTTAATCCTATCGTGTATATGGTTAACGGCTTTCGTTATGGAATTCTGGGTGTAAGCGACGTGAATCTGGGGGTAACCTATGGCATGCTCGTTCTGTTTGTTGCAGGGCTTTATGCTTGGGCCTGGTATCTGGTGAGCCGCGGTGTGGGTTTGCGCACCTGATACCTGTACCTGGCACGCGTTGATGTATTGCCCTGCGACTTCTGATCTTGCCCTAACGGATATCAGAAAAAATGTCTGGAAAGTCATCGGGAAAGCTACCGAATGAAAAAAACACCTGAACAATATGGCGTGCTTGGCAAGGAAACAGCGTACCCACAACAGTACGATCCGGGCCTGCTTTGCCCTATCAGCCGCATTGAGGGCCGCCGCTGGATCAGTGAGTCCCTGACGGACCAGGATGTGCTGCCGTTTAAGGGAGTGGACTACTGGAACGCCTACGAGTTTTCCTGGCTTGAAACCACTGGCAAACCCCATGTTGGCGTGCTGGAGCTGACTGTACCCCACGACAGTCCGAACATCGTCGAATCCAAGTCCCTGAAGCTTTACCTGAATTCACTGAACCACGAACCCTTTGCACAGGTGGCCGATGTGGTAAACAGGGTCTCGGCTGACCTGGAAAACGTGATGGGTGTGCCAGTGGATGTGAAATTGCATACCGACATGGATCACGAAGACCATTATGCGGTATCCGTCCTCAAAGGACAGCTGATTGATACCGAGACTGTCACTATCGAAAACTACGCAGTGGAAAAGGCCGTGCTGCGCTGTGCATCCAGTGCCGTGGTGACTGAAACATTGTACAGTCATCTGCTGAGATCGAATTGTCCGGTAACCGGCCAGCCCGACTGGGCCAGTGTCCAGATTCGCTATCATGGGCCGCGCATAGACCGCAGCAGCTTACTCAAATACATCGTTTCCTATCGCAACCATAACGAATTCCATGAACAATGTGTAGAGCGCATGTTCATGGATATCCGCGAACAGTGTGGGACGGAGAAGCTGACGGTTTATGCCCGTTACACGCGGCGGGGCGGTATTGATATCAACCCGTTCCGATCGGACTTTGAATTGCCTTACCCCAACGGAAGGCTCCTGAGGCAGTGATTTTTTGAAGCCCGCTATTCAGGGCCCGAAAGGCAGGCCCAGGCCAAACCAGGCTGCAAACATGACCGACCATACCACAATAAAGCACAGGGAATAGGGCAGCATCAAAGCCACCACGGAGCCTATCCCGAGTGCTTTGTCGTGACGTTGCATAAAGGCGATCACCACGCCGAAATAGGGCATGAGTGGAGTGATGATGTTGGTGCTGCTGTCGCCCACGCGATAGGCGGCCTGGGTGGCTTCAGGGGGAATACCGGAAAGCAGCAGCATGGGCACGAATACGGGTGCCATGACCGCCCACTTGGCGGATGCGCTTCCCACCAGCAGGTTCAGGAATCCCGATAACAGAATAAAAATCACCAGAACCAGGGTTCCCGGCAGCTCCAGGGCCTGCAACAACGTTGATCCCTTGATGGCCGTAATCAACCCCAGGTTCGACCAGGCAAAATAGTTAACGAACTGGGCGGCAAAAAACATCAGCACCAGGTAGCCGGCCATCATGGCCATGGTGTCTTCCATGCTCTTGATGATGTCCTTGTCGGAGCGGTAGCTGCGGTTTGACAGGCCAAAGATAATCCCGCTCAACGCAGCCCAAAGGGAAATCAGGGTAACAATACCGTTCACGAAAGGGGACTTGATCAGTGAGCCGGTTTCGGGATGCCGCATTATGCCGTTTTCCGGCACCGTGCAGGCCAGCAGCACGGCAATAAACAGTAACGTAAAGATGAGCGCGTTTTTCAGTCCGCGTCGTTCCTGGTAATGCACAACCTCGGCGTCGTGGGGCCGGCTTTCGTGGTAGGGCATATTGGGCAGTACCAGCTTTTCTGTTACCAGAGTGCCCAGCAATGTGATCAGAAATGTCGACGCCACGATAAAATAATAATTGGCCAGAATGTTGATATCCTGCTCCGCCGATACCAGCCGCGAGGCTTCATTCGTGATGCCGCTAAGAACCGCATCAATGGGCCCCACCATAAGGTTGGCGCTGTAACCCCCTGACACACCGGCAAACGCGGCCGCCATGCCGGCCACCGGGTGCTTGCCCGCCTGCCGGAATACCAGTCCGGCCAGCGGAATCAGAACCACATAACCGGCATCAGCCGCCAGGCTGGACAGCACACCGGCGAATACCACGATGGGGGTGATCAGCCGCGATGACGTTTTCAGTACCAGTAATTTCAGGGCGCTGCCAAGAAAGCCAGACCGTTCCGCAATACCCAGTCCCAGCATGGCCACCAGCACCGTGCCCACCGGCGCAAAATTCACGAAATTACTGACGGTTTTCTGCAGTATCAGGTGTATGCCGGACTGGGATACCAGATTGCGGGTGTGAATAGTTTCCCCCGTAACAGGGTGTACCGCGGAAAACCCCAGCCAGTAAAAAAAACCTGAAAGCAGCACCGTAAAAAAAGCAAACAGAATAAACAGGGTGGTGGGGTGAGGTAAACGGTTACCGGCGGATTCTATTTTGGCCAGCAGTTTGCCGACGGTACCCGTGGGTTGCAGCGCCATAGCTTATACGATCAGTTTTTCCTTGATACGTTTGCTCGCGCTTTCCAGTGCCTGAATGACGCGATCCTTGTCATAGTTACGGATCTTATCGATATCCACATACATGGTAAAGCCGTCCAGCTCACACTCCACAAAGCTTTGTGAAGCCCCGAGTTCCTTACGCAGATCGACAATCTCAAAAATGGGTACAGGCTTGCTGAAGCCTTTCACATTTATCTGGCCACGGTCACGGCACATAACTGTATCACGTACCAGGTTATAGGTACTTTCGGAGATCAGGATTTCCTCTGGCTGCGCTACGCTTTCCAGGCGGCTGGCCAGATTGACCTCTTTGCCGATGATGGTGTAGTCCATGCGTGTTTCCGCGCCGAAATTACCCACCGTGCAATAACCGGTGTTAATCCCCATACGCACCTGAAGCGGCTTGTTGATACCGTGCTGTCGCCAACGCTGGCGCAGCATTTTCATACGCTTGCGCATTTCGATCGCCATAGAGACGCAGGCTATGGCGTCCTGTTTATGGCCGCGGGAGGTGGGGTCGCCAAAAAAGATCAGAATGGCATCACCCACAAATTTGTCGATGGTGCCACCGTATTTGAGGGCGATCCGCGACATTTCGGTAAAGTAGCTGTTCAGGAGTTCGGTGAGTGCCTCTGGTTGCAGCTCCTCGGAAATCTCTGAGAACCCCTTGATATCAGAAAAGTACACCGACAGTTTTTTGCGCTGAGTCTGGAGCTTGACATCCGTCTGGCCAGAGAAAATCGATCCCCATACCTGGGGTGGCAGGTACTTCGCCAGCTTGCGTGACAAGGTGGCCGACTCCGATTGCTTTCTTTCCAGCTCTTTCTGTGCGGTCAACAGGGAGCGCGCCTGTTTGAACGAAAAATAGGAAAGCACGGTGACGTAGCCCACGGTGGCAATACTGACGGTGACGATAAAGGACAGCTCGGGTACTTTGTAATCAATGTCCGGGAGGCCAAAAATAACCATGGCGACAGCACACCCGATAAACATGGCGCCTATGCAGGCGCCCCAGCCCCGCAGGCCTCCCAGGGTCATGATGCCGGCGCTGGCGGTGAGGAAAAGAAACAGCGTGGGGATGGCACTGAAATTCATGAGCACGAAAGCGCCGCCGCAGATGGAGGCGTCCAGCAGTAGCAGAGAGGCATCAGTAGCCACAGGGTAGCGATCCCGCAGTGGTCGGGTGAAATAGTGGGAGAGTACGGGGTAGAGCAGTGCGACCGGAATGAGCCACCACAGCTCCGGATCAAAGAACTGGGTATAGAGCCCGATGCCGAAGGTGGTGGCACCCACTAAATAGGCCAGGAACCGCACCATCTGTGGCGGCAGATCCTTGTTATACGCCTCCAGTGGTGCCAAATCGAGATCAACCTGGTTGGTCATAGGGTCCTTAGATTTTCGTACTTTGCGTCTTACAAACAGTGTAGCCGCCTATTTTTAGAATGGCTATGTTTGCAGGATTTTAACAGTAAAAAAACCAATGACTTCAGGTTCTTGCGTGCTTCAGGGGTGCTTGGCAATAACACGCAGAACAGGAATTGAACTCTGCTGCCGGCGTTTGCTGGGATACAGCATTTCCAGATACTGGCGGGACGGCATGTCAGCAGGGAAAAACCGGAGCACCTGCTCTATGGCACTTTTCTGACTGATCTGATGGCCAGGAGAGACCACCAGGGGATCCATCACTTCCAGCACCCGCAACAGCACGCTCTGATCCCAGGCATTTGCGCCCGCCGCCAGCCATTGGCCCCGCCTGCTGCTGAGATGGCTGATATCATCCCTTGGCCGGGGAGGACGGATACCGATAGTGGGAAGATTGGTGAAAAGCCCGATGTGGGATGCCAGTCCAAACGTCAGCTCTCCAGTGCGGCCACGTCCGTCGCAGATAATCAGATCGGGAGTGTAAGGCAGCTTTTCGATGGCGGCGATGGCAGCCGGTGCCTTGCGAAATGACAGCATGCCTGGTACTCGCGGGAACGCCGTGTTCTTGATGGCGTGCTTGCGCTCTATGATATTGCCTTCTTTCGCTGAATATAGCATTACCGTTGCCGTTTCCGAACCGTCAGCATCGCTGGGATGGACTTCAACCCTGGCGATCAGCTCCGGTGGAGGGCAGCTGCCTTCTGTAATGATCCAGGCGGAAAGATTCCTTTGAATCGCTTTGGCCTGCTCAACAGTGACCGACCATGAATGCAACGGATTTGTTTTCATTGGTTTTTTCGCAGGGTCGTTGGTACGTTATTAGAGATGATCGCATTTTTCTGTGCAAAAAACTGCGTAACACATCAAATTCCTTACCGGTTTTGATATTCTTGCTGCTTATATTAATGGCTTTTCTTAGCTGAGTTCCCGAAATTACACAGGTGAATGGTTCCCCAATGACAGTTGTTATCGAGCGTATTCTTTCCCGTCAGTCCTGCCCCAAGCTGAAGGCACCCGCGCCTGACCGTGAGGAAATCCACAAAGTGCTGCAATGCGCCATGAAAGCTCCGGATCACGCCCGGCTGAAGCCCTGGCGGTTTGTGGTGATTACCGGATCCGCCAGGGACCGGCTGGGGGAACTGTTTGTGGACATCAAATCCGCTGAATTGGGCGAGCTGTCGGAATCCCAGCTTGAGAAGTTCCGCAGCAAGCCCCTGCGGGCACCCATGATTATCGTGGCTATTGCCGATGTGAAGCCTCACCCCAAAGTACCGCCCATCGAGCAGGTGATGGCGGTCAGTTGTGCTGTTCAGAATATGCAACTGGCACTGGACAGCCTGGGATACGGTGCCATGTGGCGCACCGGCGGCCTGGCATTTCATCCGCGGGTGGAAGCTTACTTCGGGTTGAAACCCGAAGATCAGATCGTCGGATTCCTGTACGTGGGTACCCCTGAGGCCTACGGCAAGCCCCCCGCGACGCAGCAAGTGTCTGAAACGACAGAGTTTTGGGGAGAATGACCGGTAAAATATTGATGTTTTGTCCAAAAGGCAGTACATTACGCGCCTCCCTTTTCAGGGAGGTTTACGGAGAGGTGTCCGAGTGGCCGAAGGAGCACGCCTGGAAAGTGTGTAAGTCGAAAGGCTTCGAGGGTTCGAATCCCTCCCTCTCCGCCATTAACTCACTGATTCTCCAGCAAAAACAGCCTATCGCTTAGCCAAGCCAGACGCATGCTGGCGAAATTTCAGGCATGTACTAGTCTTCTTATCAACCAGGCCCCTGTACTGGATATGGATGCCGTATCGGATCTGCAGTCCAGGATGCTACCTCTTCGCTGCACCGGGCCATAATGCACCAGGTTGAAGCTATTTGCCTGCCTCACATGGGAAAATTCCTTACCCTATCCGGAAATGCCTGATTGTGACAACGCGCGGATGTGACCTATAGTCTCGCGCTCATCGACCGCGTATGCCGTGTAAGCGGATGTGCGCTATTTGGAGGAAAGCATTTGTTCAGGTTTGCCAGTGACAGTTGTCGGGCTTTTGCCCAGGGCACTGGTGCGTTGAGAGTTCCGGCGCAGGCACACAGGCTGTTTTATAGCAGCAAGAGTTGGTTGTTTCTGCTGCAAGCGGTGCTATTGCTCGGATTTTCCCTAACTGCGCATGCCGTTGTGCAGCTGGATGACCAGGTGGAAAAACTGTCTGTCGGGCCGCATCTTTTCGTTTACGAGGACACCACTGGTAACCTTGAGTTTGCAGAGATAAAGCGCCGGGATTTCAGCGTTTACAGTAATACTGATCCTAATCCGGGTTTTACAGATTCGGTGTTTTGGGTACGGTTCTCGATTGCCGACAGGTCGAATGAGAAGCGGTGGGTGCTGCGGGCGGATTATCCACCGATGGACTCCATTGATGTGTATATGCCAGCGCCCGAAACAGCCGAAGGATACAGGGTTTATCATACCGGTGATTCGAAAACCTTTGGCTCCCGC
>JAWVYU010000143.1:0-11979 GCA_033722575.1 Ketobacteraceae bacterium
GAAGGTATCAGGGTTACTCCCGGGTTCGCCACCGTGGTGGCCTTCCTGAGCGAGGATTTTCCTCACGAAGTACTGCCTGCCTGTCGTGACCGGTATTCCATTGCCGGCTGGTACCGGTTGAACACTTCATTGGGTAACCGGATCGATCCCCCTCGATAGGTCACCGTTCGTTTTTGCCTCCGGGCAATAAAAAAGGGGCAGTGGCTTTGCCAGCTGCCCCGTTTGGCTGTGAGCGCCAGCTACTGCCAGCTACTGCATGGCCCTCAGCATCCAGGCGGTTTTCTCGTGTACTCTCATTCGGTCAGAGATCAGCGCGGCCGATGATTCATCATTGGCCTCCTGAGCCACTTTCAGCGCATTGCGGCTTGTTTTAACCACCTGTTCGTGGCTTTGGGTCAGAATGATCACCATTTCCGTGGCACTGGGTACACCGTCAGTTTCTTCAATGGCGCTGAGTTCCGCAAACGCCTTGTAAGTGCCAGGTGCTGTAACCCCCAGGGTGCGTATCCGTTCTGCAATATCATCCACTGCTTCAGCCAGCTCCGTGTAGTGCTCTTCAAACATCAGGTGCAGCTCGCGGAACTGTGGGCCGGTCACATTCCAGTGGAAATTGTGGGTCTGAAGATAGAGTGTATAGGAGTCTGCCAGCAGCTTCTTGAGTCCTTCGGCCACTGCAATCCGGTCATCTTCTTTAATACCGATATCAATCGTGCTCATAGTCCCTCCTCAGGGTCGGGTGAATTTGCGAGCCACACAATGGGAGCGAAGGAACGCTTAACCTTACTTGCCCATTGGTGTATGTGCTGGAGATTGGTCGGTGTACTTTCAACCCTTCCAACAAAATCTATAAAAAAAGGCTATGCAAAAAAGCAGTTGGAATAAAATGAATCTATTTGATAGTTGTGATAGAAAAAACTGAATAACGAGCCGGGGAGGGGACGTTAAGGCCAGAGAGCTTCAGCAACCTGGTAGATGCCGATAGCCACGAAAAGCAGCGAAGCTGCCAGGTGAGCAAGATGAATGGGCATCCGCTCCATCAGGTAGCGCCCGGCGAACACCACGGGAACATTGGCCAGCAGCATACCCAGGGTGGTACCCAGCGTGACCCAGAGCACATCCCGGAATTCAGCGCCCAGAAGCACGGTGGCAATCTGGGTTTTGTCACCGATTTCGGCAAGAAAAAACAGCACCGTGCTGACGACAAAGGCACCGTAGCGGTCAAGATTGCTTTCCCCGTCTTCCTCTTTATCGGGGATCAGCAGCCATAGCCCGAGGGCGATAAAACTGATCCCGATCATGACCTGCCCGGTGGTGCCCGCAAAGAACTGGCCCAGCCACTGTCCCACCCAGGCGGACACTGCGTGATTCAGCAGTGTTGCCACCAGAATACCGCAGACAATGCCCCATTTATTGCGAAACCGTGTCGTTAGAAACAGGGCAAGCAGTTGCGTCTTGTCGCCGATTTCAGCCAGGCTGACAGTCATCGTCGATGTGATAAAGGCTTCCATAATGCATTCTGCCGGGAAGGATTAAACCGGGTCGGGGCGCCGTCTTGCGCGAAAGGGCTGCAATTTAACCATTTCCGCCACTGGCGGGCAAGCTTGGAGGTTATTTTTGCTCCGACATTCCCGTATACTTGCCGCTCCTGTTAATGAGCAAATTTTATGGTTACGATAATTATTGTCTCCTACAACAGTGCCGCTGTGATGCGGCGCTGCCAGCATGAGCTGCTGTCGTCGGGCCGCTTCCGCGTCATCGTGGTGGATAATGCCAGTGCGGATGGCAGTGCGGAGCAACTGAAGGCGGACTATCCCGCCATTGAAGTGATTGCTCTGGACAGGAATATCGGCTACGGGCGGGGCGCTAACGTGGGGCTGCGTGAGGTAACCACACCCTATGGGTTTCTGGTCAATCCCGATCTGTTTGTTACACCGGATGATATTGACAGGCTTTTGCAGGCAGCACGGGAGCACGCCGGCGAAGCCACCGTGTTTGCCCCGGCCGTCAAGGAAAAGGACCATCTTTGCCAGGGGCTGCTGAGCCGTGAATGGGTGATTGGCGCAGCCATGCTGTTTGATATGGCGCTACTGGAAAAGGTGGGATTGTTTGATGAAAATATTTTTCTCTTTTACGAAGAAAAGGACCTCTGTTTCCGGATCAGGGCGCAGGGAGGCAACATTCTGCTGGTGAGCGATCTGTATCTGGAGCACCTTAAAGGGCAGGCCTGCAAACCCAGCGATTTTGTGGTGCACCTGAAGAACTGGCATGTCGGCTGGTCCAGTTTTTATTATCTGTCCAAGCATGATCTGCAACACGGCAAACACCACCCGGCGAATATTCTTCTTCGTTACAGTATCAAAGCCTTTCTTTCCCGTGACAGCGATAAGCGCAAGCGCTTCAGAGCACGGTTGCAGGGTATCAGAGCCTTTCTCCGTGGTGAGCCAGCCTTTCTTGAAAACGGGCAGCCACAAGCCGCAGGGGCAGACTGATGCAGGTAATCAATACACCCATCAACGATGTCTATTTGTTTCAGCCCAGGGTCTTTGGTGACGAGCGTGGTTTTTTTATGGAAACCTTTCGCCAGTCCTGGCTGGAGGAACTGGGCATACAGGCCGGTTTTGTGCAGGAAAATCACAGCCTTTCCGGCCGCGGCATACTCAGGGGCCTGCATTATCAGATCAGGCAGCCCCAGGGAAAACTGGTGCGGGTCATTCGTGGTGAGGTGTTTGACGTGGCCGTGGATTTAAGGCGCAGCTCTCCCACATTCGGGCAGTGGGTGGGGGAATATCTGTCCGCTGACAATCACAGAATCATGTGGGTACCGCCCGGCTTTGCCCATGGTTTTTACGTCACTTCCGATAGTGCTGAATTCGTTTACAAGTGCACGGATTATTATGCACCGGAACACGAAAGAACCCTGGCATGGAACGACCCTGAGATCGCGGTGAACTGGCCTGTTAAAGAAGAACCCCCGATTCTGTCGGCGAAAGACCAGCAGGGGGTTGCGTTCAGTGAGGCCGAAACCTTTGCCTGAGGGAGGAAAACACCGAATGAATATTCTGATTACCGGTGCAAAAGGTCAGCTGGGTCGCTCGCTGCAGGATATTCTGGCGTGCCCGGAATACCAGTCCCGTTACCGGGTGGCTGCCCATGATATTGATACCCTGGACCTAAGGAATGCTGACCGGCTTCATGAGGTATTCAGCGAGTTCGCGCCCGACGTTGTGATCAATGCGGCGGCCTACACCGCCGTGGACAAGGCGGAAAGCGATTCAGACGCAGCCTGGGAACTCAACAGCAATGTGGTTACCTCACTGGTGGCGGAATGCCGGCAGAGTGGGGCAAGGCTGATCCAGATCTCCACGGATTTTGTGTTTAACGGTCGGAAAAGTTCCCCCTATCTGCCGGAGGATGATTGCGATCCACTGAACGTGTACGGCAAATCCAAGCGTCAGGCCGAGGAGACCCTGCTCGCCAGCCCGGATTGTAACGGCCTGATCATCCGTACTGCCTGGTTGTACTCTCCCTACGGCAATAACTTTGTAAAAACCATGTTGCGGTTGATGACGGAACGAAACGAGCTGGGAGTGGTTTGCGACCAGGTGGGCACTCCCACATCGGCCACCACGCTGGCCGGTGTCGTTGTACGGGCAATGGAGCTGCCGGAACTGTCCGGTGTTTACCACTGGACCGATGCCGGGGTTGCCAGCTGGTATGACTTCGCCGTGGCCATCCGGGAAGAAGCGGTGGCAGCGGGGCTTCTCAGTGGTAATACCCGGATTCAGCCCATTGGATCCCGCCAATACCCCACACCGGCAAAACGTCCATCATTCAGCGTGCTGGATAAATCCGCCACCTGTGAGCAGTTCAGTGTTACCCCCCATCATTGGCGGGAAGCCCTGCGGGACGTGCTGCAGACGCTGCGCCTGAACAGGGGATAACCCACGCTGAAGCCGGGCACACGGGCGGTGTGGCGGCGTTCCCGATTAGGTTCTAATCTCAATAGATAGGGTTATTTCTCGGGAGTTGGTCTTTTGTCAGGTGGTCGGTGCCTTGGGCGCCACAAGTTCATTTTCCTGTATCTCTGCCTGCTGGCCTGGAATTGCCCGCTGCTGGCTGACACGCCGGATTCCGGCCGGGGTGACGGCATCACGCGAATTTCCCAGGGAGTGCTTATCCATGGACCCGTCGAGCCGGTTCTCTGGTATTACGAAAGCCCCCGAAACGATCTGACCCTGGAAGAGGCCATGGCGGCCTTCGAATCCGGAGAATTTACCCGGGCGCCCGCGGGGTTCAACGGCGGTTTTACCGAGTCGGCCTACTGGTTTCATTTCACATTGTTGCTCACAGACGGTGGGGGTCCGGAGCCATCCACCCAGGAAGTCTATCTGGAGCTGGAATATCCCCATATCGACTGGCTGCAGGTATTCAAGCTGTCGGCTGCAGGGCCTGATACGCCGGAGCCGCTGGTGCTTGGCGATCTGCTGGATTTCAGTCGACGGCCAATTCCGGTACATGAATTTGTGCTGCCGGCCCGGCTAGAGGCCGGTGAGCCCCTGTCCTTCTGGATTCACGTCAAATCCAGCAATCTGATGCAGATGCCCGTCAGTGTCTGGCAGAAAGACCGTTTCCTCCAGGCATTCGGCGAACTGAACCTGGTTAACGGCATGTTCTTCGGTCTGGTGGTGATCATGGCGCTGTATAACCTGTTTATCGGCATCATGATCAGGGACAGGACGTTCATACTGTATTTCTGCTACTTCGGTGTCTTTGGATTATTTGTTTTCAGCTATTTCGGCTTTGGTTTTCAGTATCTGTGGCCGGGGGTGCCGCGCCTGAACGATTACTCGCTGCCGGTGCTGGCATTTGTCATGCAGAGCTTCGGGATTCTGTTCAGCCGTTCTTTTCTGGATACCCCCAACGAAAACCCCCGTGTGAATCTGGTGCTGCTCGGTGCAGTAGGTTTTTGTCTTGCCATGATACCGCTGTGCTTTCTGCTTTCTTACCGCGCCATGATAACCGTAGCCATTTCTTCTGGTCTGGTGGTGGCCATACTGGTCAATCTGGCCGGTATTATCAGTCTCCTTCAGGGGCGGAAACACGCCCGGTTTTATGTAGTGGGCTGGTCCAGCGTCATGGTGGGCTGGGTTGTTTTCAATCTGGCCCAGAAAGATATCCTGCCACTGAACTTCTTCACCCTGCATGCGGTTCAGTTTGGTGCCATTCTGGAAGTCCTGTTCCTTTCACTGGCCCTGGGGGATCAGATCAACCGGGTGACAGAAGAAAAAAACCGTGTACAAAGCCAGGCGAAGGCAGAGCTGCAGCAAAAGAATTCTGAATTGAAGGATATGCTGCAACGGGTGCGGGAAAGCAATGAGCTGAAGGATCAGTTTCTGGCAACGATCAGTCATGAATTGCGAACCCCTATGAATGGCGTAGAGGGCGCACTGGAAATGCTCGACGATCTGGTTGATAGGGAAGCCGGGCAGGAACCCTTGCGTGCCGCCAGAAACAGTGCTCACCTGATGACTCAGATTCTGGAAAGCCTGCTGGAGTTTTCAGAGCTTCAGTCGGGCAAGTTTGAGCTGATGGCCAGTTCTTTTGTGCTGGCTGATATGGTGAATGAGGCGGTTACTGAATGCGCCAGCCTGGCCCGTGCCAAAGGCGTCGATTTCAATGTGAGCATCAATGGACCCGATAATCGCTACCTGCTGGCTGATGGTGTGCGTATTCAGCACCTGCTGTTTCAGCTGGCGGATAACGCCGTGAAGTTTACTGAAAAGGGTTACATCAATGTGGATGTATCGCTGCAGACAGATCAGGGGCAGCCACAACTCTGCCTGGCGGTGGAAGATTCCGGTATTGGTGTCGACAAGGAAACGCAATCCGTGATCTTTGAGAAGTTCCGCCAGGCCGACGGCTCTTTTTCACGGCGTCACGGCGGGCTGGGTATCGGCCTGACACTGGTAAAATCCCTCACCCATAAACTGGGGGGAGAGCTGACGTTTATGTCGGAGCCAGGAAAGGGCACCAGAGTCGATATCCATCTGCCTGTCAGTCTGGGCGATCCCTTGCCAGCGACACCTGCCACAGAACAGTCGCTCTCACCAGCAGCCAATGGCCGGGTGCTGATTGTGGAAGATAACCCTGTTAACCAGATGACACTCAAGGCCCTGGTGAAAAAGCTGGGCTATGACGTCGAAACGGCCAACAACGGTCAGGAAGCCATTGAACTGACCGGGGCAGAACGCTTTGATTGCATTCTGATGGATTGCCAGATGCCGGTGGTGGATGGCTTTGCGGCCACGGAAATGATACGCCATGGCGCCGGACCCAATACAGATACCCCCATTGTGGCCGTCACTGCCAATGCCATGAGTTCAGACAAGCAGCGTTGCCTGCAGGCGGGCATGAATGATTACATTAAAAAGCCCGTCAGCAAGGCGGTGATTTCAGACAAGCTGGCGTTCTGGACGGATGAGCAGGGCGGGAGAAAGGCTGCAGTCTGATTTATTGTTCTGTCGGGTTCCCGAACAGCATATTATCAATACTGAAATCATAGGTATCCAGGGCGCTGTTTTTGATTTTGGAAAAACGGCCAAAGTCGATAGGCTCCCAGTCCTGGTTTTGCAGGCGACGGATTTCCTGCTCAGGCGAGGCGGCATCAATCGCCCGGAGCTTTATTTTGTAACGCACCCCGAAGTCGTTGGCGAAATCTTTGCCGTGATAGCGATCGTGGAGCAGAACCAGCGCAATCGCGCCTTCAATAAAATGCCCCCCGATACTCACGTTCAGTTGTCCTTTTCTGACAGCTTCGATGCCCTCACGGGACCAGTCGATTCCGCCGGCCACAAAATCCTGCCCCGGTAATTTGCCGTTTTCCGTCATCGCTCTGGTAGCCGCCAGTGCAATGGCATCACTGGCGCCCCAGATAATATTGGTGCCCGGATAGCGCTCCAGGAGCTTGGCCATCTTTTCATAGGCAAGCCCGGAGTCCCAGTCAGTGAACAGCAGTTGCCGGAAAACAACCTCCGGCTGACCCTGTATGGCCTGAAACAGGCCTTCGCCCCGTTCAAGGGCTGCGCTGGAATCACCTGAACCATTGAGTGCCACCATGTAGCCCCGCCGGGGGCTGTCGCTGACAGGCAGCAGACGAAACTGTTGCATCAGAATATTCGCCAGCTGTTCTCCGGCATCCTTGTCATCGGGCAACGTCTGGCCCACCCAGTGGGCAAATTTCTCCCGGGGTTTGCCAATGGAGCCGTGTTCCCCTGAGGGCAGATCGGTGTTGACAGTAAAACAGTCCACGCGGTACTCAGCGCATTCGGAAAACAGGCGCCGGGCGGCATTTCTTTTCAGAATGGTAACCAGGGCATCGGGTCGCCGGGGGCTGGCCAGTATCGCGCTGGACAGCTGCTGATATTCAAAGCGGCTTGCCTTGTCGGCATACAGGATTCTTAGCTCAACCCCGAGATCTTTCGCGGCGGCGGCCATAAAGCTGGAGAAGTTGTCCCAGAAAGCGTTTCCCCGGGCGTCAGGATTGATAAAAGTGACGCGTAGCGGGTCTCTCTCCGTTTCAGCATAAAGGCTCTGGGCCAGCACAGCCAGCACCAGTGTTATCAGCAGGCGCATACCAGGTTTCGTCGGTCGATCCCGCCGACTTGGAGCGGGATTACAATGGGAACAGCGAAAAAACGCACATGTTGATTAAAATATAGCAGACAGCGCAGATTTTGGGCGCCGGGAGGTGTTTAGGGAAGTACCCATAGTTTAAGCATAAAAAGTAAGCAAAGATTTAGCATGACATTGATAATACATTGTTATATATGGCTTTTTCTTGTTTGCTTCACTTGGTAGGGCCCTTCGGCTTCAGATTGTTCGATAGCCAGCCCATCGTAGATAAGCTCAACACCGCGTATTGGCTGTGGGCCCACTAGCTGGAGGGCCTATAGCCTGGCGCAATTGCCAGATTTTCCACGCCGTAGAGGGTCGGTGTGTTTTTTAGCCATAAATGAAACTCATGCCCCTTCAATTCATGGTCGGGTGAGCAGTCAATATTCCAATGCCTTAATACATATCCTGCGAAAGCTGCCCGTACCAGTATTTTCAGCATGCCGTTCGTCATACCGTACTCGGTCTCTATCGTGTCCGGGTGCTGAAGGTTTGGATGTGGAACGATATGCATCTCGACAATACGGTTCCACTGAATATCACTTTCTTTGGTTTCTGAGTTTGTTATCTCGGTACTGAGTAATTTCGGACTGGCAATACGATTGATCACAAAGTCGGTGAACCGACTACGTTTGCGGTCGTAAGCGCGCACATGCCAGCGAAGGCCGTTATCTACCAGCGCAAAGGGAACAATCTCTCGTCGGGTCAAACCGCTGGACAGCGAGCGGTAGTCTATTTTCAATGCCTTCTTCTGGTGAATAGCCTTGGTGATCTCAGCCAGCATGTTAAGGTTAGGGAGGTTTAATTGTGTTGGTGACTCAGCCGCTATTAAAGAACTGCCACCTGCCACATGATCGTCACCCAGCCCATAGCACAAAGCAGACAGCGCCTGACTACCCTGGTAATGAAACAAGGGCTGGAAATGATTTGTTCCGATATAGGTTTTAGCTTTCGTATCGTAGGTAAGGTTGTGAGGAGCCAGCTCTTTGTATAGCGAAATATCCCGAGTGGCTGCAGCTGCTTTAATGCCAAACCGACTGACTAAATCATTTCTGTTAACCGTCCCCAGAAAACGTAGTTTGAAGTCTATATGGAATAGCCTTTCTTGTTGCGCCTGGCTGATGTCTTCTAGTTTGGTTGGGGTGCAGCTATTCAAATGACTACCTCTAATTGGCTGGCTCTCCACATACCTGATGAGCAGACCATGTTTTTTTGGCTGGATTTTGCAGGCTCTGAAACCCGGACTCACCGATACCGGGCATGTTTATGCTCAAAATCGAGCATGGATCGTAATACTTACGGATAATGCGTGTCAATTATATTCGTTGACATAATAAAAATGATGATGATAATGTCTTCCCTGTTCACGGTGGTTGTCCGGTAATCAGCGGCCTCCGCCTGTAAAGGAAGAGTCGTATGGGGGAAAAGGGTTGAACTTCCAGGGTTTGCAAGCCAAGTATCGGCGCCTATTTGCCGAGAGCGCAGCTTGGAGGATGTTAAGGGCCGATAATGCGCCTTATATCCTTGCGTTCATAGCGGATCTCTTTTCGGAAGAAAGTGAAGTCCCCTTCGGGCGAGCTCGAATCTTGCTGGATGCCGAGATTGAACGCAGTCGAGAGTTAGGCATTTGGCCAACGGAGACATCCGCGGCCACCTATCTGAATCAATGGATTAAGAATGGCTGGTTGCGAGAAATGGATGATTCTCTGACTAAGACTGACGCCAGTGAAATAGCGCTTAGATTCTGTAAAGGGCTCGATGAACGCAATTCAGGCACAACAGCCTCACATTTGCGTATTGTTCAAGAAGCAGTTCGTGACTTAGCGGTTGCAATTAGCCCTGACGTTGATGAGAGGGTGACTTTGCTTGAAAGCAAAAAGGCAGAAATTCAACGTGAAATAGAGGCGCTTCAAGCGGGGATCGTCCCGGTTTTAAGTGAGTCCGAACAAAGAGAGCGCATCCGCGAGATCTATCAACTGGCTTCGGTGCTGACCGGTGATTTTCGTCGTGTTGAGGATGAAATCAGAGTTTTAGATAAAGAGCTTAGGGTTCAGATCATTGAAGGTGATATCTCTCGTGGGGATATGTTGCTCTCTGTAATGGAAAGAGAGGCATTGCTTTCTACTACTGACGCAGGAAGTGCGTTTGAAGGCTTTTTTCAGTTGCTATGTGATCAAAACCGCTCGATGGAATTTCGTGAGCAGCTTCGGAGCATTTTGGGTAGACCGATAGGTCAGCAGCTTTCCCGTAATCAGCATCAGTTTCTTAGTCACCTGATGCGTGAGTTGAGTCGCGAGAGCGAAAGAGTCTTTCGTGTCAGGCGGCGTACTGAAGAGGGTCTGCGTTCATATATTGAAAGTGGTGCAGCTGCCGAAAATCAGGCGGTGGATAGATTGCTTTCAAAGCTGGAGAGGCAAGCCGTATTGTTACGTGATGAAGGCTTGGATTTGACAACAGAAACAGGGCTTAGTCTCCCTGTGGGCCCTATAGAGATTAAATCCCCTGAATCGATGAAATTAAGAAATCCGGACGACAAGCTTGATACATCGGGTGTTGAAGAAAATGCCAATAGAAGAGAACCAAGTGCTCACGTGCTTGACTGTCTTGATGCTGTTCAAGTGAGGCAGGTGGCCTATCAGGTTCTTAACACCCTGAAAAAACGTGGCCCGATGTCGATTGCCAGGCTGGCTGATGAAAACCCATTGACATCAGGGCTGGAGGAACTCGTCGCGTATTTGCGAGTAGCAAAAGCAGTGGATGCGACCGCGTTGGATGAAAAAGAGGATGTGATCGTAATTGATAAGCAAGGTGTTACGCTGAAGGCTTGTATACCTACCTATCTGTTAACTGCCGAATTATTTCCAGAAGATATTGATGAGCTTGCCCTATAGCGGGTAGCCAAGGAAAGCCAATGACGAACAACACGCCACCCAATAGCTTCTTCTCGATGGCGACTGGTAAATCCGATCAAGAGCTGCATAGCGAAGAGAATGACGGAAACAGCCTGGGATCAGATGAACCTCATGCTTTGGATAATCCAATCCAAAAAATTCCGAATGTAGACTTCGAAGATCAGCCAGAGGAAAGTGGCGAGCCAGGGTTAATAACGGAGAGCGTCAAACCTGGCGATTCTGATATGCCTCATGATGCCCGGCGAGTTTTGGTTCATCTGATGCGGCAGGGTTCGGTTATGGCATCACAAAAACCGAAGCTATTTGAACAGCTTTGCCGTTATGAATTGGCGATACGCAAGCATCTATCTGAAGTTTACCTCCAGCTGGTACTTGATAGGAAGTCTGGGGTGGCATTTGTGGCCAGTGCTACCTCAGAGCATGTTGGCAATAGCGAAGATGATGGGCTGGAAAATGAGGCGTTGGATTCTGACGAGACAGCCACCTTGATAGCAAAGCGTACCCTTTCTCTGTTTGATACATTGATTCTGCTGGTTTTAAGAAAGCATTATCAGGATCGAGAGTCGGCGGGAGAACAAAAAATTACCATTGATATCGAGCGTTTGGAGTCCTATCTGACGCCCTTTCTTCCAATAACTGACCACGCTTCAAAAGATCGAAAGAAGTTGCTGGTCAGAGTAAAAGAGATGGTCAAGAGAAAAGTCTTGTCGACAATCAGAGGCGAAGAAGATCGATACGAAATTACTCCCATCATTCGTTATGTAGTGAGTGCGAGATTTTTAGAGACAATGTTGGCTGAATACACTGCGCTGGCCCAAGAGCAAATTAACGAAACAGGTCGTGCGGGGAGTGATCAGAAATGACAGCTGATTTATTCGAAAACTCCGCTCCGCCTTCTGCCAATGATATCGGTAACTCAATCTCCGGAAACGATTTGTTTTCTCAGGGGCAAATAAGATTGTCTGAACTGTCAGTGTTTAACTGGGGGTCTTTCCATGGATTACACACTGCTGCGATCGACCCAGAGGGAACACTGGTAACGGGAGACAATGGTGCTGGAAAATCGACTTTTATTGATGGGTTGATGGCTCTTCTTCTACCGGCAGGTAAAGCAACATTTAATGTCGCCGCAGCACAGGGTGATCGCTCCGACCGCTCTCTCTTGTCTTATATGCGGGGAAGTTTTGGTTCCGCTCATGATGGAGCCTCAACCCGTGTCAAAAGCAAGCGGGAAAAAGGCGTTGTTACCGGCCTGAGAGCACTTTATCGAGCTGACGATGGCTCATGTATCACTTTGGCGGCGCTTTTCTGGACTGCAAACGCAACAAATACACTGGGTGATGTAAAGCGTGTTTATCTTGTCGCCAAGCGTAATCTCCAACTTAAGGAGCTTCTC
>JAWVYU010000144.1:0-11963 GCA_033722575.1 Ketobacteraceae bacterium
CAAGGGGTAATGTAATTAGGTGATTTTCACCGCGTGGGTTCTGTACACCCAGTACCCAGGGCCGGCCATGCCGGTCACCGATAATGCGGGAATCCCCTCCTGCACTGACAATGCCATGGCGTATTCCCTGAGAATAAAGATATTTTATGGCGTTATCCACTGCATGACCCTTGGCAATGCCACCAAGGTCAATTTTCACCCCGGGGCGCAGAAACCGCACCGCGCGGGAGTCCTCCAGCAGCCTGACAGCGCGGTAATCTATCAATGCCCTGGCTTTTTCCAGTGTTTTCACGTCCGGTGCGATCTTCTCCCGGTAATTGTAATGAAAACCAACACTGGCAAAGGTGATATCAAAAGCACCTTCACTCCATTCACCATATTTCAGTGCCAGCGCTATCAGGTCGAACAACTCCTGAGACACAACCACAGGCGCTTCAAATGCCTTGGCATTGATTCGGGCGAGCTCACTGGATTCAATGTAGGGGCTCATCAGGCGGTCAATGCGATGCATTTCCTCCATCACAGCCCTTATCAGGCGGTCCGCTTTTTCCTGATCTTCCAGCCAGAACTCAACCCGTATCAGGGTCCCCATGGCGGACCCTTCCTGTTTATGCCAGTGAGAATCCTTTCCTTCTCCGGCAACGGCATATCCACCGAAAACCAGAAGCACTGCCATAAGCAGCCCTCTGAATGCCAGACGCGCGCAGGTACAGGTCATGAATTTACCAGGGGATCAGGGTGCCATCGTAGCTGATGAAACTGCCACTCTGGCCTTTGGTGAGTTGCTTGATAACACGACGCATACCGCCCACCGAGGTGCGGGTATCAATCAGGGCATCGGGACCACCCATCTCCGTTTGCACCCAACCGGGGTGAAGGGCAACCACCTTGATCTGGTCACTCTCCAAATCAATCGCCAGACTTTTTGCCACCGCGTTGACCGCTGCCTTGGAAGACCGGTATATGTAAACACCCCCGGAGCCGTTATCATCAATGGAACCCATTTTCGAACTCAAAATAGCCACCGTGGATGACTCTGCTGCCATCAGGTTCTGGTGAAACAGTTCCACCATTTTCAACGGCGCAATGGTGTTGACGCGAAACACGTCCAGCCATGCCTCTTCATCAATATTACCCAGCAATGCGGTTTTTGGACCATAGATGCCGGCATTGTTAATAAACAAGTGAATTGCCTGGTCGCCGATAGCCTTGCTGAAGTTGCGTCGGGACACATTATTGGAAACATCCACCGGCAGCACCGTAAGATTACCCTTTGCCTGCAGTTTGTTAAGTTCAGCGGCTGACTCCGGACTGCGGCACCCGGCAATGACTTTCCAGCCCTCTTCCTGATACTGCCTGACAAACTCCAGGCCGATTCCCCGGTTGGCACCTGTAATTACGACTGTTTTCATAGTTCCCCCTGAAACGGTTCATAACGGACTTCACTGACTTCATAGTAAACGTCACCGGCCGGTGTTTTTACCACAATCTCCTCGCCCGCCGTTTTCTTTAACATAGCGCGCGCCATGGGCGAGTCAATACTGATCAGGCCTTTACCAGTGTCGATTTCGTCCGGGCCCACGATACGATAACGCACCACAGCATCCTCCTCATTGAGAAGTTCCACCCAGGCACCAAAGAAAATCCTGTTCTGATCAGCTGGCTTCTGATCTACGGTTTTCAGAATTTCCAGGCGTTTGATCAGGTAACGCAAGCGGCGATCTATTTCCCGTAACTGCTTTTTGCGATAAATGTACTCGGCATTTTCAGAGCGATCACCTTCCGCTGCAGCTTCGGATAATGCCCTGGTGACTTCCGGCCGTTTGGTTTCACTCAGATAACGAAGCTCACTGGTCAGCCGGGCTTTGCCCTCTGGCGTGATATAGGGTGAGCCTTTTGGCATGGGTGGTCTATATCTTCCCATAAAACGCTTAACCCCCTGACAACAGACCACTGACATCGAAAGCCTTGACATAGGCTTCCATTTCATCGCGACTGACATGCTCGGCGTTAACCATCAGCATGAAATTTCCATCGAAATCGAAAAACGCATCACAGCTGGGTTCTTTCTTGTCACAATAAACGATACCGGAATACCCATCCACCGTAACGCTGCGGGAATCCGGGTGGCTGGCACGCAAGGCATGGGCACCCTGAAAACCCATTTTTATGAGTGAGCCCGGTTTCTGGACCAGCGTAAACTGCACCCACGGAACCTTGTCCTGTTTTTTCTTGCTGTCTGATTCCAGAAGGTTCTCGCCATCAGGTTCTTCAATGGTCTTGCGGTAACGCTGAATCACCGAACTGAACATGCCCAGTTGGACATTGGGTATGGGGGATGCGGCGCCGGACTGACCCTTCACGATGTCCCACCCGGGCAATGGTTTTGGGAAGTAATTGATGATTGCGGCTGCCTGGACATCTTTGACCAGATTCATGGCCTGCTCCAGCCGGTCCAGGGTAAGCTGGTAATTACCCTGGTGATAGGCGGCATTGGCCTCTTTGATGGTATTCTCGATTTCGTCCGCATTTGCCAGCGGCATGCTCAGCATAATAAACCAGAAAATACCGGTGAGTCGTAACAGCATGAATCCCCCTGTGTTGTTATTGTCAGAGCCTGTGTTGTTAGCGTGTGTTGTTAGCGTCAGAGTATGTCGGACAGCGGAAACAATGTCTTGTTGAGGACAAGGCCCGGCTGAAAATGTTCAATCAGCGCCTCGGAAAATCGCTTTGCTCTGGGAGGCAACCCCTGATCCAGCCGGTGCTGAACTTCCCGGTGAATATTTTGCCTGAACCCCCGATCATCGTGTTCGACACCTGAATCGATGAGAGCCAGGTTATCAGCACTGACGCGAAATCGCCGCCCACAGCTTACCGCAAATATCCACTCCAGTGCCTGGGGCTTTACCTCCACTGCTTCGAAGGCCTTCTGCTGGGCCAGGCTCCTGCCATCAGGCTCGTACCAGTAACCAAAATCCTCCAGCAGGCGGCGCTCCGGCCCCGCGACGCACCAGTGGGCAATTTCATGGAGCGCCGAATTGAAAAAACCGTGCGCAAAGACAATACGGTGCTGGCCATGGAACCCATCGGCTGGCAGATAGACGGGTTCATCATCCCCCTTGATCAGTACTGTGTTTTCACTCTCCAGAAACAGTTGATTGAACAGGCTGATCAATTCATCAACCAATACGGCTTCGCCCGAATGTTGACTGTGGCTACAAGATGGGCGTATTTCCATAGAAAAACTACAACCTTTTGACGGGATTTTGGGCTCCATATCATACCCAAACAGGCCTTTTGCGCCTACGATTCATGAAATAATTCGCTCTATGAAATGCACCTCTAAGAATGCTTTGGACTAAAAACTCCAGAATTAGCGCCTATTTCCGAAATATCTTAGTAACCAGCGAAAATTATAAGAATTAGTTTTTTCAATTCTGTGGACGATTGGTTCTATACTGAACAACAGGATACAGAAAGTTCCACGAAGCCAAACCTGCTTATCGCCGACGCGCATTACAATGTGATACGGAACAGGAAGGATAGGCGGCCTGGCAAGAGAGGGTAGTATCATGAAACCTCATACAGCTCAGCAAGCACAGGACAATGTAATCGACCTGTTCTCACGCAAGCCGGTGGCAGAAGCAGACCGCATGCTGAGAATTGCGCCAGAATTCGATGGCCTGGAAATGCTGTATACCAATGATTCATCGCCGGATCGCCTGTACAGCCTCAAGATCGTCTGTTGGGGTTTGCGTGAATCCGGGGAAGTTGTTGGCATGGTGCCCTGGCTGAACCAGATTGTTCCCTGTACGGAAATCAATGATCCCCTGAACGGCCGCTGGGAAGGTTACCGGGATCCCGGCACCAACGATATCTTCTATGAACCGCCCATGCACAAGGTAGTGGAACTGGAAACTGCGGCCAAATATTACACGTATGAAAACCTGGAAGATGATCATATCATTCAGGAAATTCCCGATGCCATCGGCACCCATGCGGTGCTCACTGAAAACGGCTTTCGCTCCTTTGTTCTGATAGAGGTTTTAAGCTGGAGACTGCTGGCGGGCGGCAAGATACAGGCCATGCTGGTGGATGAAAACGAGGTGAAGTCCACGCCGGTGCTGCCGGGGGATGATTGCCTCTACCCTGCCCAGGATCGGGAGGACTTTCGCTACTTCTTCCAGCATCGCATTGCCAACAAGATCAAAGAACAGGATCCCGAGGCGCTGGCAGCGATCTCGATGCTGATCGAGTCCTGGTAGTTATAAATCCAATAGTAAAAAGAATCTCTGCCACAACAATCAAGCCACGGTTCAATTAAGGACGGCGCCCTCAGGCGCCGTTTTTTTATTCTGCGGCTTTTTTTATCCAGTACAAATAAAGATCCTCTGCCTGCTCCTGCGCTATCAGCTCATGCTTGAGGAAGTGACAGAATTTGGGAATATCCCGGGTGGTGGAAGGGTCCGTGGCAGTGACCTTCAACACCTCGCCCGGTGACATTTCCCTGACTTTCCTGTGCAGCATCATCACCGGTTCCGGGCACATCAGGCCCCGTGCATCCAGCTCATGCTGAAAATCCGTCATGAAATACCACTCCTTACTTTCATGCCATTGGCCCACCATAATACCGGAAACAATATCAGGATGCCCAACGCAAAGGTCAGTCCGAAATGCAGTGCGTAGCCGAGCGAGCCCGCCATAAATCCGCTCAGGCCGTGCAACAGGCCTCCCACCGTTACCTGAATGCTGGCCTGGATGGTGTAGTCGGTACCCGCCAGCTGGGGGCGACAGGCGTCCATCATGGCAGTGAACAGGGCGACAGTGGCCATGCCACCGGTAAAATGCTCAATCCCACTGACCCAGGCCACCGCCATCAGCGACGGTGTATCCATCAGGGCAAGCCAGCCGTAGCCCAGAAAACTGGCCGCCTGGATCAATCCGAAATACAGCAGCGCCCGGACCCGGCCCAGCCTGGGTATCAGCAACCCTGCTACAACGGCGCCCACGATGCTGCTTGTCATTCCCAGACCGGCCGACAGCCATCCGATTGTACCCAGTTCCAGGCCGGCATCCACCAGGAACGGTTTGGCCATGGCAGACCCCATGGAATCGGCCACCTTGTAGAAGGTCACCACCAGCAGCCACCGGGCCACGTTGGGCTGGCGTACAAAGTGAATGAACAAGGTCCATATGGAAGCCGCCCCGGCTTTTCCCCGCACCGGGAAATCACTTTTTTCCCGGTGCATGAATACCGGTATCGTGGCCAGCAGCAAAGCCAGGGCCAGCAGGTAAAACGCCGGCTTCCAGCCCAGTGAATCCAGCAGCACCAGTAGCAGGCCACCACCAAACAACATGCCCACCCGGTAGGCGCCCACCTGCACACTGTTACCCAGCCCCCTTTCTGCCGGTGCCAGGCTCTGTACCGCCAAACCGTCGGTGGCAATATCCTGGGTTGCTGCGAACAGGTTGATGAGAAAACAGAGGAACAGAAGATAATAGAGACCGCTGCCACTGATGGTTTCGGGGTCAAACAGAGCGATGGCGAACATCAGCCCCATAAAACAGGCCTGCATGGGCAGAATCCAGCTTTTGTGCCGCCCGATCCGACGGCTGCCGAACTGGTCCACATAAGGAGCCCACAGGAATTTCAGTGCCCAGGGCACCCCGATCAGCGAAATAAGACCGATTTTTTCAAGATCTACCCCATGATCCCTCAGTATGGGCGGGATTGCCTGGCTGAAAAACCCAAACGGCAACCCCTGGGAAAAATACAGACAACTGAGCAAAGTCAGTCGCCAGGACAAGCTGGACTCTTTCATTCTGTTTCCGGTTGGTATGACTTGGATCGGTTTTCTGTGGTATGTTTGCCCGCTGTATGAGTAGTGGCCTGTCAGGCCCAGGAATTGTATGCAATTATCATGATTAAAGTCATAATCGAGCGCAAAGTAATCCCCGGTGCGGAAGCCCATTACAAGCAGGCGGTAACCAACCTGATGCGTGCCATTGAGGAGGCCCCCGGATTTGTTACCGGTGAGACCTACCATGAGCTCAACCGCCCCAATCATTTTATTGTGATTGCCAACTGGCAGTCGCTGTCCCACTGGAAGCGCTGGTTAAATTCCCGGCAACGGCGTTCCGCGGTGCGCGAAATTGCGCCTTTTATGGAAAGAGAAGAAAAGTTCACCGTGCTGGAACGCCAGGTATATCGCCCCGACTAGCGAGCCCGGCCCTTTCTGACGGTTACGCCTGCGCTACGCATGCCGCATAGACCGTAATCTCTTCCCGGTCGTGATACAGCTGCTTTGCCCGCACCACGTAATCCGGATCAGCTTCAGCCAGAGCGCTTTCCAGCTGCGTCAGCAGCCCTTTCACGGTTTTCCAGCGCTGCTTCATGGGCAGTTTCAGGTTGAATATGGCGTGTTGGCACCAGCCATTCAGCAGCCAGCGCTCCATCAGCTGCATCACCCGGGCGGGCTTGTCGACAATGTCGCACACCAGCCATTCCATGGGGTAACGGGGCTTGAAAGTAAAGGCATCCTCCCGCAAATGGGTCACCCGGCCACTGGCCATTAACCCGTCATCCATGGGACCGTTGTCCACCGCAAACACTTTCATTTCCCGGTTCACCAGCTGCCAGGTCCAGCCCCCCGGCGCGGCCCCCAGGTCCACGGCACGGAACCCCGGCTTCAAGCTGGCCTCCACCTCGGCGGCAGACATCAGCTGCAGCCAGGCCTCCTCAAGCTTCAGGGTAGAGCGGCTGGGCGCCTGCCGGGGCACCCGCAACCTCGGGTAACCCAACAGCCAGGGAGCGGCATTATCCACGGCGCTCAGCCCCAGCAACAGGTGGCTGCCGGACAACCAGAACAGGTGCCCGCGGACTCCGCCCGCAGACGCAAGATTCAGGGTCCCCTGCTTCCGCAACGCGTTCAGCAGGGGCTTTTCCAGTTTTTTGGTCAGCCGCGTGATCTGTTTGCCTTCGTTGGTATCGGGATACTCCTGCCAGACCGCCTCCACTTCCGGCCACTCAGACACTTCAGCAACGATAGCGGAAATACGGTCCTGTACAGGAAGATTATCTATCTCACGGGTCACCAGCAGACACTGTCGTGGAAAAATCCATTCGTGGAAGGGCATCTCGTCCACAAAGGCCATGGCCTGTTCCGGCTCATTAAGAAAAAAACGGATATACCCGGCGCCGGAATCAGCACTTTTAATGTAACCGTAAAAGCCGGCCTCAGCAGCGCGATCCATCACCTCCGCGGCGCAATCACTTTCCAGCCCCGGCCGGCAATAACACAGAATAAATGACACAACGCCCCCGGCTCATCTGAGTGAAAGACGCCATTCTAGCAGGGACAGGGATCAGTCTCGATACCGGATCCGGCACTGATTGAGGACCACATTGCCTTTCTGGGTCGTAACCTGCATAACCGCATTACCCTCGCCTTCATCCCAGATACGGGAAATAATGCGATCCCCCATATATACCTGATCGGAGAAACGCCCGGACATGGCAATGAAGTTCGCCGGGTCGGAACCACACAGGGAATGAAGTACCGCACGGCCGGCAAAACCATAGGTACAAAGGCCATGCAGGAACGGCTGTTCAAAACCGCCGAAGCGGGCGAAGCCAGGATCAATATGAATGGGGTTGCGATCACCCGTCAGGCGATAGAGTGCCGCCTGCTCTTCCCGGGTAACATCTTCCACCAGGTGGTCCGGGTCGCGGTCCGGGATCATCACCGCGGTTGCTTCTGATGAGGGCCCCCGCTCCCCGCCAAAGCCACCAGCGCCGCGTATAAACAGGGTTGCATGAGTGGTAAACAGCGGGCCCTGGTCATTGGCTACCTGGCATTCCACCCCGATCACCGCGGCTTTGCCCTTGTCCCACACCTCAACAATTCTGCCCTTTCCGGTAGCACTGCCCTTGGCGGGAATGGGACGATGCAGCTCGATTTTCTGTTCACCATGAAGCAGCATGGCCAGATTGAATTTTACTCTGGACATCACGCTTCCCATGATATCCAGCCCGGAAATCACACTGAAAGTAGGCAGCACTTTCGGGCCCCGGGCCTCGTAGATAAAATCCAGCTCCTGCGCCGGTTTGCAGCCCACTGCCAGTGCGTAAAGCTGAACGTCCTTTTCCTGCCACTGCACCGGAATGTCCCCGGTTTCCAGGCCCACTAATGCTGAGGAGATTGGTTCCGCCATGACGTGTCTCTTCTTGTTGTCCCAGGTAGATTGCAAGCCTAGACTGCTCACCTTTTTGCGGCCAATGACGCAAACAATCAAATTTTCTGACCAATACCATCAAAGACGGGATCTCACAGCCACGAGCAGCCGGCCTAGCGTGCCCGAACATAATCCCCGGGCATAAAAAAGCCCCGGGTTACGGGGCTTTTGGATTCTGCTTGTCCAACGGATCTACGCGGCGGTAGCTTCCAGGATTTTCTTTTGCAGTTCTTTCTGCTTTTCAGAGGGCTGCACGGTTTGCATGGCCATCAGCTTGCTCATATCCCCTTCCACTTTGATCTGGCCGCTCATAAAGCCCTGCATGCCTGCAGACTGGTCATTGTCAATGAACAGGCGGTGGGCAAGATCAACAGGAAGAATCAGTTTGGTGGGTGCATGTTCGTGATGGCCTTTCTCCAGATTGCCGGCCACCAGACTCAGCTCACGGTCGCCCCAGTCGGTATCAGTAACGACAACATTAAGTACCAGATCATGCAATGCAGCAGGGACGTCCAGGTCACCAGCGGCTTGTTTCAGCTCTTCTACTTTGTCGAACCACTCATCAGACAAAAACTTTAAGCTCATCCCATGTTCTCCTCTAATTATTTGGATTGTATACCCTTGCGCTCTGCTGCGGTGAAATACCAGTTTTGTACCGGTTACCCAGTCAAAGCGTATTATTATTGAAAGCGTCTACCCGGGATAGCGAGTGTGCCGCCTGTGTTTTTCGCCCGTGCGCTGCTGAGCCGGCCAGTGGTGCATTTTCAGTGAATGAACGTTCAATGAATGGCAGCCGTCCTCAGTATCATCACTCAGCAAGGTTACCGAGCCGATCAAACAACTGTTCGAACGAGGTTTTTGTACCTTATAAGATCGCTCCCGGATTGACAATAGCCTTAACGCACAGTTTTGTGTTTTTTTCGGTCAGGCAAACAACCGGCCTCAGAGCACCAGCAACACCCTGTTTTTATAGTCCTTCCAGCGGATTACTGCAAATAACCTGTGACGAACAGCAGTTGACATTTCAAACAATAAAAGGCCTCTTGAAAAAGAGGCCTTTGACTGGAACAGACACAGCTCGGCGCGGGCTACTGGTTGCGTAATGCGTCCGGCACGAATTCCGGCACCTGGCAGTCCGCTTTTTCCGGTATAAAAGCGCCGGGATCCACGTTGATTACCATGGACGGCTCTTTCTGTTCGCGCGGAAATTCCCAGAATTCGATCCTTGATAACCCTCGCATGTAGGGCAATCTCAGCTCGAACTCCACTTCACGCAGCATCGCTACCGGCTCTTTGGGGTCCTCTATGAGAATGAACCTGGGATTACGCATGCCCTGTTCGTACACTATCTCGCCCTGACTGTCGTAAGCACGAATCATAGGGTCCGCCTCTGTGCCCAGGTTGGGTTTCGATGGCGGTTGGCAGGGAGCGTACTGAATTTCATCGGTCTGGAACCACTGGCCCTCGGAGTAGGCCACCGGAATAAACATCACATTATCCGTTACCAGAGCTTTCGCGGTTTCAAGCTGTTCTCCTGCGGCAATGAGTCCAGCAAAGGTGACCACGGCTATGGCGCTGTAAATAAATTTTTTCATGAGTCGATCTCCTTTTGACTGGATTTATAGCTGGTTGAAAAACCAGTTAACATGCTCTTCGGCTTCGGTATACCAGGGGTCTCCCACCATGCCGTTCACCATCACGGTGGTTCCCTGGTGAATACCCCACCAGCCGCCGGACAGATTACAGAACTGGTAGCATTCATCGGGGTCACGGCCTTTGGCATTCTGTTCGGCCCGACAGCCGGCTTCGCTGGACCAGATATTGGGTTCATTGGCAGGCTGGAAATACCCGGTGGGGCCGCAATACTCATCACCCAGCCCGAACACCGCGTGACCGGCTTCATGCAGAAATGCCTTGGTATTGCTGCCTTCTGCAGAAAAATGGCTCAAACCGGCATTCGTACAATCCTGAAAGTTTTCCCAGTGCAGTACGCCGTCATCATCCCTGGGGGGCAAAAACCAGTTCGCGATCCAGCTGACGGTACCGCAGCCGGAGGACTGCGCCTCAAACCGGGATACCCAGATATTCATTTTATCCATGTTGTCCTCCACGATATCCTGCTCGTAGAGCACGTCATAGATCTTGTCTTCCACGTGGGAAAGGAACGTGGAGTAGGTCTGGCCGTTGTCGTCATAGTCTGACGACATATGCAACATCAGATCCTCTCTGTCGGCTGTTCCCCCCGTAACCCGTGCCGGGGCGTAGAACTTGCCGTTCCACAGGTATTCGGAATCGGTAATCCCGAAATAATTGTACCCGTCCGTATTGGTACAATTGTCATCGCAGGCGTTATCGGTAATATTGGCCAGAAAAGAGACGTAGGTTCCCTCGTATGCGGGGTACGGGCCCCCGGTATAAGTACAGGGGCTTGATGTACAGGTTTTCACTACGGCGGCGTTCACCAGAATCTGGATTTCAAAATCCGAAGAATCCGTATTGGAGGTGGCAGTAAAGGTAACCTGCTCGGACGAGGTGGCAACAACAGGGGAATGGGTGATTTTGATATCGGGTTTGCTGCAGGCAGAAATTCCCAGAATACTGAGCAGGGCAAATAATTGTATTAATTTGAAATGCGACATGGCAGGCTCCATTTGCAATTGTTAGTAACGTTAGCCAATAACTGAGCTGCGGTACTTCGTGTTCCAGCCCGCCCATTCTTGGGTTTATTCCCTGAGTTCTCAATGCCCTGTTTGAGGGGTGCCCAATGGCATGATTCTTCTGGCCGGGAAAAGCAGCGGGCGCTCAGATCACGGGGTAGTACGGGTAAATCAAAGCCTTAAAATGATTTATACTGATTTTCAGAAACCACAGAGGGTTTGCAGTTTTTATGGAACATACCTATCGCCTTGTTATCGCCTGCCCGGACCGGGTAGGCATCGTTGCCCGGGTAAGCCAGTTTATCGCGGAGTACGGCGGCTGGGTGACAGACGCCAGCTACCACTCTGATCAGGAAGTGGGATGGTTTTACATGCGCAACGAAATCAAGGCCAACTCCCTGTCGGTGGGCTTGCGGGAATTCAAGACCGCGTTTCAGTCCGTAGCCAGGGAATATTCCATGGACTGGTTTATCAACGATTCCACTGTGCGAAAAAATGTCGCCATTCTCGCAAGTCACGCCTCCCATTGCCTGGCAGAACTGTTATATCGCTGGCACAGCGGTGACCTGTTCTGCAACATCGCCTGCGTCATTGCCAACCACGAGAATTTACGGTCAATGGTGGAATGGCATGAGATTCCCTACGTTTATATTCCCTTTGAAAAAGACAGGAAACCGGATGCTTTTGCCAGAGTCAGTGACACTCTGGAACATTATCAGACAGATACACTGGTGCTGGCCCGCTTCATGCAAATCCTGCCGCCGGAACTTTGCCAGCAGTATGAACACAGAATAATCAACATTCACCACAGCTTTTTGCCCTCCTTTATTGGCGCCAATCCCTATCAGAAAGCCTATGATCGCGGAGTGAAGCTGATCGGCGCCACCTGCCACTACGTCACACCGGATCTGGACGAAGGCCCCATCATTGAACAGGATGTGGTCCGGGTATCCCATCGCCACACCAAGGAAGACATGGTCAGACTCGGCAAGGACGTGGAAAAAATGGTGCTGGCCCGGGGCGTGGAGTCACACCTTCAGGACCGGGTGGTGGTTCACGGCAATAAAACTA
>JAWVYU010000145.1:0-11940 GCA_033722575.1 Ketobacteraceae bacterium
CAGGCGGAGCTGAAGCGCCGGCTCCGCGGCACCCGGTCCATTACCTGGGAGTCCTGCGATCACGGGATTATTTACCCGGACTGGCAACACCAGGACGGAACGGCGCTGGCACTCAAATATGCCGGTTGTGATCTGGCCGCATTCTTTGAGGGCCATCGCGCCCTGATGCAGGCAAAAACGACTGAACAGATGCAGCAGGCCCTTAGCCTTATCAATGAGGGTCCTTTCGATTTTAACGTGGTGTACGGCCACAGGGACGGTGATATCGCCTGGCAGCAGGTGGGCCGCCTGCCCGCAAGGCAAACTAACGGGTTGTTTGTCAGGGATGCGCATTCCCCCGGTGCCAGCTGGCAGGGGTACCTGCCCTTTTCGGAAAATCCCGGATCCATGAATCCGGAGGACGGCCTGGTGGTTACCGCCAACTCTGTCACCTGTGAAATCCGGTTCAGTAAACTTTCCACGCCCGTTCATTGCGAGGTCACTTACCGGCAGGAGCGGATCAGAAAGCTGATTCTGGCCGGGCAGCGGCATACCCGGGAATCCATGGCAGCCATTCAGGCCGATGTACAGGCCGACTTTGCGTTGCCACTGAGGGACGCGCTGGTCCGTCATCTGCGTGCTGACCAGCAACAGGAGTCCCAGTTCAGAAGTGCCTGCCTTGCCCTGGCGTCATGGGACTGTTCCTTTGCCACTGACCGCATTGGTGCCACTATTTTCTATTTCACCCGTATACAGCTGGCCCGGGAAATCTTCGGGGCAATTCTGGGCAAGGGGTCAGCCAGACGCTTTGTTCATGGGCAACGGGCCTGGCCCCGGGTGGATCGTTTACTGCGAAACCCCGACGACCCGATCCTTGACTGGCTTGCCGCCAACCGCGACAAATCATTTGCAGACTTCGTTCGGACTGCCTTTGAAAGGGCCCTGCAGATTATTGCAAGATCCCTGGGGGAAGATGTCAGTCAGTGGCAATGGGGGCGCATGCACCGGGTAAAAATAGCTTCCCTGGCAGGAGAGGTGCCCGGAGTCGGCAAACCCTGGGTCGCCCTGGAAAGGCCCTGGCCGGGAGAAACCAATACCGTGTCGCCCACGGTGGCAGTTTCTGTGGGTAAAACCCTGCGTTCGGCGGTGGGGGCTTCCAGCCGGTTTATCTGTGATCTCAGTCGTCCACGGGAGGCCTGGTTTGCCCACAGTTCCGGGCCTACATGTGAGCCGGGTTCGCCCTTTATGCACCGGTTATCGGAGCAGTGGGCTGAGTTCAGGTATTTCAAGTCGGGATTGTGGGCAGTGCACGAGATTGAAAAGCCGGTGGAGCACGTGGTGCTTGATCCGGATATGAATCCTGATTAACAGTAACAACAAGTCATTTAACCCAAGGAGAGACTATGCAGTGGCCACCAAGAATTGTTGATCTGCTGAATACGAGAGCAGAAGAGCAAGACGTCACAGTGAAAGGCTGGGTAAGAACAAGACGTGACTCCAAAGGGGGATTCTCGTTTATCAATGTTCATGACGGCTCCTGTTTTGACGGTATTCAGGTGATTGCCGATCAGTCCCTGGAAAACTATGAGTCCGAAATCACGCACCTCTCAGCCGGTTGCAGTGTTGCCATTGCGGGCAAGCTGGTGGCTTCCCAGGGGCAGGGGCAGGCGGTGGAGGTGCAGGCACATAAAGTGGACGTGCTGGGGTGGGTGGACGACCCGGAATCCTATCCCGTGGCCAAAAAACGCCATACCTTTGAATACTTGCGTACCGTGGCCCACCTGCGCCCGCGCACCAACAGTTTTGGCGCCATGACCCGCATCCGCCATTCGGCAGCCCAGGCGATCCACCGTTACTTCCATGAAAACGGCTTTATGTGGGTTAACACGCCCATCATTACCGGCAATGACTGTGAAGGCGCTGGGGAGTTGTTCAGAGTCAGCACCCTGGACCTGACCAATCTGCCCAGAAACCAGGAAGGAGGGGTGGACTTCAGCCAGGACTTTTTTGGCAGCGAAAGCTTTCTGACGGTGTCTGGCCAGCTCAATGTGGAAGCATACTGCCTTGCCATGTCGCGGGTTTATACTTTTGGCCCTACCTTTCGTGCGGAGAACTCTAATACCAGCCGGCATCTGGCGGAATTCTGGATGGTGGAACCAGAGATTGCATTTGCGGATCTGGACCAGGTGGCCACGGTTGCGGAAGACTTTCTCAAATACGTATTCAGGGCGGTGCTGGATGAGCGGCAGGATGACATGGCGTTTTTCCAGAAAATGATTCAGAAGGATGCCATTACGCGGCTGGAACATTTGATTCAGGCGAATTTCGAGCGCATTGATTACACCGATGCGGTGAAGTTATTGCAAAGCGCCAGGAAGAAATTCGAGTTTCCGGTAGACTGGGGTATGGATCTGCAATCGGAACACGAACGTTATCTGGCCGAGGAGCATGTCAGGGGCCCCGTTATTATCACTAATTATCCTAAGGATATTAAAGCATTTTATATGCGTGAAAATGAAGATGGTAAAACCTGTGCTGCGATGGATGTGCTGGCTCCCGGTATTGGTGAAATTATCGGCGGCAGCCAGCGGGAGGAACGACTGGATCGCCTGGACGCAAAAATGCAGTCCATGGGAATCAGTGACGAGCTGTGGTGGTATCGGGATTTACGGCGCTATGGCACCATACCCCACGGTGGCTTTGGCCTGGGCTTTGAGCGGCTGCTGAATTACATCACCGGCATGGAAAACGTTCGTGATGCAATACCTTATCCACGGGTGCCGGGCGCGGCGGATTTCTGAGTGAGCATGCCGGCCTGATATATCTGTCAATGGGCACCATCCGCCATGAATGTGCCCATTGCCTCATTTTTCAAAGACATACATGTATTTTCGATAACGAATTGATATGCCATGTAATGCATTCGTAATCTTTTGTAAGTGAGCGTTGTTATTTTCCTTCAGTTATAAAAGAATGCCGCGTCAACCTGATTGGTTATACCAATCTGATATCTCACACCCTTACAGTCCACCAATCCAAGGAAAGTCGGTTTAAGACAGTCAGCAGGGACCCGCTAAGCGTGCACTCCGTTAGTTGAGTGCTAATGTTTATTGATAGGTTTTGATAAAAGAGGTTCCCTGAATGTCAGCACACGGGCTTACATTGTCCTCCCCTTTGCACAAACGCTTTTTCGCCTGGATGGATGAACGATTTCCGGCTGCCAACAGTATTGTGGTGATCGTTCTCTATCTGGTGTGCTCCGCGGTGGCCCGCTATTCGGCCACCGGCGGCGAATACACCCTTTACGTCACGGACCTGATCGGCGCCTTTGTCACCTGGTCCATGTTTCTGTTGCTGCGGGTGTTTGATGAGCACAAGGATTACGAGCTGGATGTGAAGAATTACCCGGAGCGCGTGCTCCAGAGTGGCCTGATCACCCTGAAACACTTGAAAGTGGTGGGGGCTCTGGCGGTGCTGTGCCAGATAGCCTGGAGTTTTATCCTGGGGGGCGGCATTGCGGGCCCGCTGGTGGCCTGGCTGATCATGATTATCTGGGCCGGTCTGATGACCGCAGAATTCTTTTGTGGTGAATGGCTGGAGAAACGCCTTACGCTTTACGCTCTGTCTCACATGGCCATCATGCCTCTCATCATCTGGTGGGTTGTCAATCTGGCGGTGCCGGGCCTGGCCTTTGATCACATGATCGGGGCACTGATGACGCTGGCCTTTGTGAGCGGCTTCTGTTTTGAGATTACCCGCAAAACCCGGGGGCCCGAGGAAGAACGGGATACGGTGGATTCCTACACCAAAATCTACGGTGTCAAAGGCTGTTCCATGATTATTCTGGCGCTGTTAACGGCCATGGCTGCCATCCAGTTTTATATGATCAGCCATATTGTTGAGAGTCATTTTATTACCGGTTATGTGCTGGTATTGGTGTTTATAGGCATGGCGGCATTGTCGGTGCTGAAGTTTATGAAGTCACCTTCCCTGCCGGGAAGAGAGAAGAATGAAAAAATGATCGGGCTTTCCATGATAGGCGGGTATTCCGTGGTGGTATCGGCCGTGATCGTTGAGCGTGGCTTCGCTGTCGCCATTTATTAACTAAAAAGAATGCTATGAAATGCAATAAGGACCTATGAATGAAACCTCATGCTCTAGTTGTTGCTCCCCGCTATAGCTTTACTGATGATTCCCAATCCAGTGCTTTTTTTAAATGGCAGGGCAGGGACTTCGCGGCTGTGCCCCTTGATGTGTCCAAAAGCCATCTGTCAATAAGTGTTGAGGTTGATGAGGGGTTGCCCCCCATTGACGAGCCCATCGACACGTTATCGGTGAATATTTACGGTCAGAATTTCAGTCCGCTGAAATGTGTCGTCAGCAAAATTGAAATGGATGAACGCGGCAAGTCCCGCATCGTTTTCAAAAGCAGTGACCCGGAAACCACCAATATGATCTGGGAGATGAGCTATCTGCTACGCACCAAAGGCAGTGAAACCCAGATTGTGGATTACGATCACCGGGAGTTGCCGAAAATCCCTGGCAGGGGGCTGTACACGGAAGATGCCCGACAGGAGCGTCTGGCTTTCCTGAGAGAGCAGACCAATCAGGATTACGAGAATGTAGCCCAGACAACCCTGGACCCCAAAGCACTGGTGAGCAACATCGAGGCTTTTATTGGTTCGGTGGAAGTACCGGTGGGGCTTGCGGGGCCACTTTATATCCGCGGTGCTCATGCCAACGGGCTTTATTACGCTCCCATGGCCACCTCCGAAGGTGCGCTGGTGGCGTCGGTAACTCGGGGTGCCACTGCGATCTCAAAGAGTGGCGGCATTGTTGCCCGGGTACTTAATCAGCGAATGATGCGGGCTCCCGTATTTGTAATGTCGGATATCAATTCTGCCTTCTTTTTTGCCGAATGGATCAAGGACCATTTCGATGAGATCAAGGCGGAAACCAAGAAATATTCCAATTACGCGGACCTGGTGGAGCTCGAAACCCAGTTGCTGGGAAAAGCAGTGAGCGTGCAGTTTGTTTATGAAACCGGTGACGCAGCCGGCCAGAACATGACGACCACCTGCACCTGGCAGGCCAGTCAGTGGATCATGAAACAGATGGCGGCTTTCGATGAAATCAGGTTTGACCGATTTTTTATCGATTCCAATCGCTCCAACGACAAAAAAGTTACCTACCAGTCCTTTATCAAAGGGCGTGGCATTCGTGTGGTGGCAGAATGTGTGCTAACGGCTGAGGTTTGCCGGCAAATCCTGAAAGTGGACCCCGTCAACATGGTGAAAAACTTTCACAGTGGCGTCAGTGGCGGTATTGCCACCGGCATGGTGGGCATGAACGTCAATATCGCTAACGTGATCGGTGCAATGTTTGCTGCTACCGGACAGGACATTGCCTGCGTACACGAATCTTCCATTGGTCAGGTTAACTGTGAGCTGACGGACGATGGCGGTGTGTACGCCACCATGATGCTGCCCAGCCTGGTTATAGGTACCGTGGGCGGGGGCACCAACCTGATACAGCAAAAAGAATGTCTGGCCATGATGGACTGTGCCGGCGCGGGTAAATCCCACAAGCTGGCGGAAATTATTGCCTCCTATTGTCTTGCCCTTGATTTGTCCACCATGTCGGCCATTGCCAGTGATCACTTTGCCAGAGCCCATGAAACTCTCGGCCGCAACAGGCCCGTTGACTGGTTAAAACTGGCAGACTTTAACACCAGCTTCTTCAATCGCGTGGTTCAGTCATACACGAAAAATCCCAAAACCCATGTATCCGCCATTGAGCCGATCAAGGACATTAATCTGGGCAGTAGTATTATCACTGAACTGACCGCACACAAGATCAATAAACTGGTGGGCCATTTTCCCTTTGAACTCAAACTGTCCGGTGAACAGAAAAATATAAAAGTTATGGTGAAGGTAAAGCCGCTGGACGACGAGGTGATTCTGGTGTCCAACGGCATGGCTTCGTTGTGTGATGCGCGCCTGGCTCAGTCCTATAACAAATTCAAGGAGCAGCTGGAATTCAAGTACTGTGATGTCCGTGAGCTGGAAGTGATGAGCCAGGATGATCCCCGCTTTACCAAATATACGCCGACGGTCTATTACACGTGGGCGGAGCCCAAGCGTGAGGCTTACGTGATCGTGGAGGAGTTCCTGGAAGGTATGGAAATGATGGACTCCGCTGATGATACCTCCGGGTGGACCGAAGAGCATCTTTTTGCGGCAATCGATGGTATCGCCGAAGTGCACAGTATCTGGTACGGCAAGGAAGACGAGCTCCGGGAGAAACCCTGGCTGGCTAATGCACCCACCCAGGAAAATATGATGAAGCGTCTGCGGTTGTGGGAAATGCTTGCGGTTCACGCCAGTGAGGAGTTCCCGGAATGGTTCCCCGAGGGTGCCATGGATTACTTCCGCAAGGTCGTATACATGCTGCCGGAATGGTACGGCAAACTGGATAATATGCCCAAAACCCTGATTCACAATGATTTTAATCCGCGTAATATCTGCTTCAGAAGAACCAACGGCGAACTGCGGTTATGTGCCTATGACTGGGAGCTGGCCACTATCCAGGTGCCGCAGCATGACGTGGCAGAGCTGATGGTGATGACACTTCAGCCTGACGTGGACGCAAACACTGTTCATACGCTGGTGGAGCGTCACAGAAAGTCGCTTGAGCAACACACGGGTCAGCAGATTGACCCTGTGATCTGGCGTGAAGGCTACAAGTATTCCCTCTGGGATCTGGGGGTTAACCGGATATCCATGTACATGATGGGGCATACCTTCCGGCATTACGAGTTCATGGAGCGTGTTCACCAAACCCTGCAAAAACTGCTTAGAATCGAAGCCCAGAGAGAATCCTAGTATGACTGAATATCTGTACGACTCCACACAGGCCATTGTACTGGACAAGGACGCGCTGGGTGGCAAGGCATACAATATGGCCTGGCTTTCCAAAGAGGGATTCCCGGTGCCCAAGTGGTGGGTTCTGACCACCGAGGCGTTGCGTTCCCAGCTGGAAGCAGCCGGTCTGGAAGACTGGATTAAACAGCAGGTCAAGACACTGAGCGGCGACTCGGACAGTGCTGCTGTGGGCAAAGTGGCCGATGCTATTCAGGGCAAAGTCGCGAAACTGGCTCTGACGGACAATCTCAGAAGCCTTATTAAAGAGGCATTGCCCGAAAGTGATCTTGAGGAAAAGTATTTCGCGGTACGTTCCTCCATTCTTGGAGAGGACGCCGAGGGCGCCTCTTTCGCGGGCCAGATGGATTCTTACCTGTACCAAAAAGGGCTGGATGCCATCTGCGAAAGTGTTATCAAGGTACTTTCCAGTGCGTTTAACCATAGGGCGCTGGTGTATCGCCTGAGTAAAGGCCTGCCCGTTACCGATATTCAGGCAGCGGTTATTATTCAGGAGATGATAGACGGAGCGGTATCCGGCGTTATGTTCACCGCCCAGCCCATTACCGGCAGCCGTAAACACGCGCTGATTTCTGCTACCTGGGGTTGTGGTGAAGGGGTTGTTTCCGGTATCTGCAATACCGACGAATATACCGTTGGCCTGTTTGATAACAAGATTGAAAAGCAGATCAATGAAAAGGATATTCAGCTGGTCTTTGATAAGGAATCGGGACGGGGTACCAAAGAAATCCCGGTGCCGGACGATCAGCAGAATCAGCCGTGCCTGAGCGACGACAGAATCAGAGAACTCAAAGATACGGGGCTGGCCATCGCAGAGAAATGCAAGTCACCCCAGGATATTGAGTGGACCATTAAAGATAATCAGATTTATATCCTGCAAACCCGGCCGGTAACCTCATTGCCCGAGTTCGCCGATCCTAATGACAAGCTGGTGGTATGGGACAATTCCAATATCCAGGAATCCTATTGCGGTGTAACCACACCCCTGACGTTTTCCTATGCCTGCCGGGCTTATATGCAGGTTTATGATCAGACCTTCAGCCTGCTGGGTTCCAAGGATATGGTAAAGAGTCAGCAGGATATGCTGGCAAATATGCTGGGCCTGATCCGCGGACGGGTTTATTACAATATCAATAACTGGTACAAATCCCTGTTGTTTTTGCCTTCCTTCAAGACCAATAAGTCTGATATGGAAAAAATGATGGGGCTGCAGGATCCGGTAGACTTTGTCCAGGCGAAGGAGCTGTCCTTCTGGGAAAAGCTGGTGCAGGTTCCCAAAATGCTGGTGGCACTGTTCAAACTCACCAGTGGCTTCCGGAACATGCATAAACTGGTGCCTCAATTCAGAGCAGGTTTCGAGGAAAACTATCAGCGGGTGGAACGTGGAAAACTGCACACCATGACGGTGGGTGAGATTATTGAGCTGTGCAAGGACCTGGATAAAAAGCTGGTGGGGCAGTGGTCCACACCCATTATCAATGATTTCTATGTAATGATGATGAATGGCCGGGTGCATCGCTGGCTGGAAAGTGCCGGATTTGAGGAGCCTGCCACCATTCAGAATAATCTGATGTCCGGGGAAGAGGGCATCGAGAGTACAGAACCCACTAAGTATCTGTTGCGGCTATGTGATCAGATCCGCACGGATCCCGAACTGAAGCAAACCATTGAGACTACTGCCAACGACAAGTTGCTGGATGTGTTGCAGGTCAGTTATCCGGGGTTGTACAAGCAGTGTATGGAATACATTGAGCTTTACGGGGATCGCACCATGGGCGAGCTCAAGCTTGAATCCATCACCCTTCGCGAGGATCCCAAGTTCATGTTTGCGGTACTGAAAAACTTTCTTTCCCGCGACGATTTAACCCTGAACACGCTGGCTGAAAACGAAGAGAAATTCCGCAACGAGGCGGAAGCCCAGGCATTCAGCGCCATCAAAAGCAAGCTGGGATCAAGAAAGCTGGCCAAGTTCAAAAAGGATCTGACCAAATTGCGGGAAGCCGTGAAGAACCGGGAAAACATGTGCCTGGCACGAACCCGTGTATTTGGTATTTATCGCAGCATGTTTCTTGAAATTGGCAATCAGCTGGCTTTTTACGGCTTCCTGGATAACCCCAGGGATATTTTCTATCTCACCATTGAAGAGATCTATGCTTTCAACGATGGCCGCTCAGTGCAGACTGTGATGAAGCCCATTGTTGCGGCACGCAGAGCCGAGTTTGAGGAGTATGAAAAAGAGGACCTGCCTCATCATTTCTGGACCTATGGCGCAGTCTATCTTAACAACAAGTACGAATACCCCAATGCTGCTTCGGAAGAGGAGCTGGCCGCTTCCGCCAACTCCCGAAGCCTGAAGGGCACTGGCTGCTACCCGGGTATTGTGGAAAAGAGTGTCCGGCTGATTTTCTCTCCGGAAGACGAGCTGAGTCTGGAAGGTCAGATTCTTTGCACGGTAAGAACCGATCCGGGCTGGGCTCCGCTGTTTCCCACCGCTGGTGGTATTATAGTTGAGCGCGGATCCACGCTGTCCCATTCTGCGGTGGTTGCCAGGGAACTGGGGATTCCGGCGATCGTCGGCGTGCCCAATGTCACCAGTATTCTGAAAGATCAGGAGCAGGTACGCATGGATGGTTCCTCCGGCATTGTCGAGCGGCTTGAGCTGGAAGAAACGGTCGAACCGACGGAAGAAGTTCAAAGCGGTGAGGTAAAGGAAAATGCAGGGTGATTTTTCCGGCGAATGGGATCCTGCGAAGGAGCTTCCCGCCGGTTTTGTCGAGTTGCCCGGGAAAGTTTACAGCGAGTACCCGGACTGGATACCGGAAGTGGAAGCGGTTGTCCGCTACATGTTCAGTCAACAGAATAAGTATTTTGCCGTTGGCAAGGTTTGGGTGGGGCTAAATGACAACACCAGGCTGGCGGGTTTCCTGGCACCACATCAGCGCATAGAGGGTAAGCTCGCCGCCTTCTTTGGTTATTGGGAAACGAAGGACAACCCTGCCGCTAACAAAGCGCTTTTCGAAGCGTTCGAGGAGTGGGCCAGAGACCAGGGCGCCGAAAGGATTTACGGGCCCATCAATTTCTCCACCTACGGTATGTACCGCATCCGGCTTGACAGCTTTGATGCGGGTCAGTTTATAGGTGAACCCTTCAACCCGCCTTATTACCCCGGTTTGCTGGAAGGTCTGGGCTATGAGCTGGCCAAGATGTACGGCACCTCCAACATACCGGATCTTGCCAAAGCGGCTGAGAAAAGCCGTGAGTATGTTGATTCACTGAAACAGGCTGTGGAATCAGAGTATGTCGTAAAACTGGTGACAGCAGAATACTGGCTGGACCGGATAGAGGAACTCTATGGGTTGACCCTGGAGATTTTTGAGGAAAACTTCGCCTATACCCCCATCACCCTGGATGATTTTCGCAAAGCCTGTGGTGAATCCTTTGCCGCGAAAATATGCCAGCACAGTTCTGTGGTTGCTGAAACACGGGACGGCGAGATCGCCGGGATGATGCTCTGTTTTCCGGATTACTCCGCGCTGGTACGCCAGGGGACACGGCAGCCCATTGCGCCGGAGACCGTCTCGTTCGCCAAACATTTTGACAGCCTGCCAGACCCACGCACACTGTTGTTGAAAACGGCGGGCGTGTCAGACAGACACAGGGGAAAATATCTGTACACCTACCTGTTTAATCTGTGTGTTCTGAACGCATTGCCTTATTACGATAAAGCGCTCGGCTGTTTGTATGTTATTGATAACCCATCAAGGAAAACGGCAGACAGAATGAGCCAGGATTTACGGCATTATGCCTTATACAGCAAGGAGCTTTAGGTGAGCTTTAACCTGGCGGGATACCTTAAAAAAAATGCCGATGCCGCGCCCGACAAGCTCGCACTCGTAATCCCGATGATGGACGGCAAGACCTGTGTGGGTGAGGAGCGGGCAACTTTCAGTGAGCTTTCCGGAAAAGTGGCCAGCTTTCAGCGAGGCTGGAAAAAATTGGGATTGCAAAAAGGTGACCGGGTTATTGTGCTGTTCCGGCCTTCTGTTGATCTGTACGCGGTGGTGATCAGCTTGATTGCACTGGGGAGGGTGCCGGTGTTCATCGATACCGGTATGCCCAAGAAAAAAATACTGATGGCCCTGAAAGATTCCAACGCCAGAGTTTTTATCAGTATCAAGCCACTGGTCAGGATGTTCTGGATTATCCCCTCCCTGTGGCGCATGAAACGGTTTGCCGTGGACGGAGACGGGCTCGGCTATCGTCATATAAGCTGGCTCCGGGCGGATCAGATCAAAGATCCCTTTGAGTACATCAATATTGATCCGGAGGATCACGGGCTGATTTCCTTTACCTCCGGGAGCACGGGGCGCCCCAAAGGAGCCGACCGCACCCAGGGCAGCCTTGAAAATCAGCACCTGATATTGCGCAGTCATCTTCCCGACAAGGAGGGAGATATTGATATGACGAGTTTTCCCGTATGGGTGCTACACAACCTATGCTGCGGAATGACGACTGTGCTACCCAAAGTTGACCTTACCAGGCCCGGAGACGTTCAGCCTGATATTGTTGTGGAACAGATTGAACAAACCGGGGTAACCCGTTTCAGTGCCGCCCCGGCTTTTATGGAGAGGTTAACGAGGTATCTTGAGGAATCCGGAAAACAACTGCCGGATATCAATCTGGTGTTTACCGGCGGCGCCACGGTTCCGGTTGAACTGGCGGCAAGAATGACCCGGGTGTTCCCGAACGCGCTCGCCAAAGTGGTTTACGGTTCCACTGAATCAGAGCCTATCAGCAGCGTTGAGGCGAAGGAGTTTGTACGTGACTCGGGTTCGCAGCCTGGTTTTCTGGTGGGGAAACCGGTCAAGGATGTGGAAGTCTGTGTTGCCTCTTTACCCGACAGGCCGGTGGAAGAAGCGGAAGTTAATGCCAGTCAGCTGAAAGCCTTTGATATCGGCGAGATTCTGGTGAGCGGTGAACATGTTCTGAAAGCGTATGTGGACAATGTCAGCGCAACCCG
>JAWVYU010000146.1:0-11848 GCA_033722575.1 Ketobacteraceae bacterium
CATACCGGTGGCTCCCCGAAACTGCCAAAGGTTTTGAAATTGAGTTCATCATCCAGCTGCTCTTTCAGGTGCTTCACCGTCTCAAGGCGCTTGGTGAAGTCATTGCTGTTGCTGCAAAAGAGCAGGTCAATGTCCAGCGTCTCTTTCTCCGCGTTATTCAGGCATTCCACAGCGGGTTCCACGGGGTTGGGCATGTGATATACCCTGGCACCAATGCCTTCAAAAACCGTTAGCTCGGGCCGGCCCGTTGATACAAAGATGGCATCGGCCACCTCACTACGGTATTTGATTCGGTCTACATTACTGGGAACAAAGAGCGGATCATTGTTGCAATGGGCAATTCTGGTATGTGGATAAATGGTTTTGATCTTTTTCAGGGTGTCATTGGTGATCATGTCGCAATGGCCCGCAATCACCAGGTCAGGCTCAAAAGCCTCAACGGTTTCCAGCAGACGCTGGTTGGCCGCTCTCTTGCCCAGGTCCCGAATGCCAAAAGGCGCTTCAAAGGCGGCAATGTCCCGGTCGCTGAAGGTCTGGACATAATGATTGTTCTTGATCAGGCCAAAGGTGAGTTTTTCTGCCCAGCTGACACGGGTTTTTCCGTAACGGCGTAATTGCTGGTAGGCGACGTGAAGTACTCTCATGGATTAGGCTCTTTGTTTATCGAATGCTTGAAGTGCGAAGCCGGTGGGTGGCCGGCCAGATTTTTGTCTCCGTGCGCGTTGTTCCGGAAGTCAGAGAGTCGGGCGTCGGGCGCGGCGGATTATAACAAATCTGCACGCGACGGCGAAATCTCGGACAACAGGTCCCGGTAGACGCCGAGGGTTCTGTCCACCTGGCTGCCCAGATAGAACTCACCCGGCAGCTGGATGTTCCCGGGAGGGGATTGCAGGAACTCTGATACCCTCTGTGCAAACAGCCCGGTGTCGTCAGGGGGCACAAGGCCCTCAGGCAAGGCCTGTTGCAGGGATTCCGCAGCACCACCTCTGTCGTAGGCTACCACCGGGCAGCCGGTGGCGAGCGCTTCCGGTACGGTACGGCCGAAAGGCTCCGGTTTGCTGGACATGTGGCAGGTGACGTCGACGAGCCCATAGAATGCCTGGATGTCTGGCCGGTGCCCCAGAAAACTGATCTGATGCTCAAGTCCTGCTTTCTTGCTTTGCTCGCGCAACTCATCCAGGTAATGCTGCTTGTTGCTTTCGGCACCGCCCACCACCAGCCCGTGGGCATCGGGCACCAGTCTTACCAGGTGGGACATCATCTCGATGAAGGCTTCCTGACCTTTCCAGCGCGACAGCCTGCCCGGCATCAGGATCAGCTTTTTACCCGCAAGCCGCGGGTATTCCTGAAAGAATGCCTGCCGCCAGGGCTCGTCGCAGGCTGCCGGATTGAATGACAGGGGGTCAAGACCGCGGTAAATACGGGTGATGATGGCCGGATCCACATTGTAATTATCCAGAATATAGCGGTGAACACAGTCAGAAATGGCGATCACCCGCTGTGCCTTGCCCATAATGGCGCTGTATACATTCACCGAGTAGAGGCCATGAAAGGTACTCACCAGTCCGGGCCTGTTGTCCGCTTTCATGCTTTTCCAGGCCAGCCAGGTCATCCAGGCGGGAATCCGCGAGCGCACGTGCACGATATCCGGGTTCAGATCTTCCAGGGTGCTTCGCAGAGCCTTTATCCAGAGCAGGCTGCGCAATGATTTACGGTGAACCGGCAACTGAATATGCTCGGTTCCTTCCTGGCGCAGCTGTTCTTCCATGGCACCGCCATTGGAAATAACCACCGAGCGAATTCCCCGTTTCACCATTTCCCGGGCAAATTCCACGGTGCCACGCTCCACGCCACCGGCATTCAGAGCCGGTAAAATCTGCACCACAGTCAAGGGTAAGGACGCTGCTTCCTGCATCGTGAGTGACAACGGGTCAGATGACGGGTTTCAGGGAGTCTCCCCTGGCAACGCCGAAATACAGGAACCCGGCCGCCTTGGCTTCTTCGGGTGAATAAAGGTTTCTGCCGTCCACAATCACCGGCTGCTTGAGCTGGGATTTCAGCCAGTCGAAATCCACCGCCCGGAAAATCTTCCACTCGGTGCAGATGGCCAGGGCATCTGCGCCGCTGACGGCGTCTTCCCTGCTTTTGACCAGCTCGAGGTTATTGGTGTCGCCGTAAATTCGGTGGCACTCTTCCATGGCTTCCGGGTCGTAAGCTTTTACTTTGGCCCCCGCCTGCCACAGTGCTTCCATCAGCACGCGGCTGGGCGCTTCGCGCATATCATCTGTGTTCGGCTTGAACGACAGGCCCCAGACCGCGATGGTCCGACCTTTCAGATCCCCGTCAAACGCCAGTTCCAGTTTCCGGTACAGGGTGGATTTCTGGTGCTCGTTCACTTCTTCCACGGCATTCAGCAGCTTGGGATTGCAGCCGATTTCGGTTGCTGTGCGGGAAATGGCTTTCACGTCTTTGGGGAAACAGGAGCCCCCGTAGCCACACCCGGGGTAAATGAAGTGATAACCGATCCTTGGGTCAGAGCCAATGCCTTCCCTGACCTGCTCAATGTCCACGCCCAGCTTTTCCGCGATCTGCGAGAGTTCATTCATAAAGCTGATCTTGGTGGCCAGCATGGCGTTGGCGGCGTATTTGGTCAGCTCGGCCGCCCGGATATCCATAAACATCAGTTTTTCGTGGTTACGGATATAGGGGTTGTAACATTCCCGCATCAGCTGCTGGACGCGCTCGGAGTCGGTCCCCACAATAATACGCGCGGCTTTGGTGAAGTCTTCCACGGCGCTGCCTTCCTTGAGGAACTCAGGGTTGGAGCAGACATCGAAGGGGATCTCCACATTGCGCTCCCTGAGTTCTGCCGCTACTGCATCCTTTACCTTGTCCGCGGTGCCGACGGGTACCGTGGATTTGTCGATAATGACCTTGTAGTCATTCATGTGGCGACCAATGGTTCTGGCAACTTCCAGTACGTAACGCAGGTCGGCGGAGCCGTCTTCGTCCGGAGGGGTGCCCACGGCGATGAAGTTGAGCGTGCCGTGCTGGATGCCCTCCTCAGCGGAGGTGGTAAAATTCAGGGTGCCCTGGGCTACGCAACGCTTGACCACTGTTTCGATACCGGGTTCATAAATCGGTATAACGCCCTGTTTCAGCTTGTTTATTTTGTCCTGGTCAATGTCCACACACTTGACGTTGTGGCCCACATCCGCCAGGCAGGCGCCTGTGACAAGTCCCACATATCCCGTACCAAAAATAGTAAGCTTCATTGCAAAAAGTCACCTCTGAACGATTGTTCCTGGCACCTGATCCGGCGGCCCCCCGGGCAAGATGCCATTTGGGCGCTAAGAATAAACTCAGTGGGCGGTAAAATCCAACAAAGTCTCGTTTCCGATGGTAAGCTGCACGGTGGCCGCGGATAGAATTCGGGCTAAATAAAGTCAGCGTATATGATGTATAATCCGCAGCCCGGCGGAATATGGATGGAGTCTATGACCAAAAACGCGAATGCCCGCACCAGCACAGAAACCTATCTCAGGTTGCTGACCTACCTGCGGGCCCTGATATGGCCATTTGCCCTGAGCATCATTGGTTTTGCGATTTTTGCCGCATCCCAGCCGGCACTGGCCAAAATGATGGAGTTGATCATCGACGCCATCCAGCAAAAAGACAGCGACGCCCGCTGGGTGTTACCGCTGTTCGCTGTGGGGGTGTTTCTGGTGAGGGGTGTGGGCTGGTTCCTGGGAACCTATTACAACGAATTTGTCGGCGCCAGCGTAATCCGGACCATCAAAGAGGAGGTGTTCGCCCACCTGGTGAGGCTGCCCGCCAGTTTTTATGACGGTATGTCCCAGGGGGAGCTGCTGCACCGGGTGAACAACGGTGTGGTGCGGATTCAGGCGGCCCTGACGGGTGCCCTGAAAACCCTGATCCGTGAGGGATTCACTATTATTGCGCTGCTGGTTTACGTATTTTATCTCAACTGGAAACTGTCGCTGGTTTTCCTGACGGTAGCGCCCGTGATTTCCTTTCTGGTGTCCTACGCCACCAAGCGTTTCAAGAAAATATCCCGGAAGAATGAAGGCGCCCTGGGAGACGCCATGCAGGTTTCCAAGGAGCTGGTGGGAAATTACGGCGTGGTGCGTGGTTTCGGAGCTGAAGATTACGAATCCCGCCGTTATCAGAAAGCGCTGGACAAGGCCTTTGATACCCAGATGAAAATCCGCAAGGTGTCTTCTATATTTACGCCGCTGTCACAGGTGGTTATTGCCCTGGCGGTGGCGTTTATTATTTTTCTGCTGCTAACCCCTCAGGTGCTGGAAAACAGTACTACGGGAGAGCTGGTGGGTTACCTCACGGCAGTAGCCCTGTTGCCCAAGCCTATGCGTCAGCTAAGCGGGCTGACGGTGATTATTCAGCGGGGCGTTGTGGGGGCGGATCTGGTTTTTGAAATCATGGACGAGCACACCGAGCGGGACGAAGGCGATTATGAGGTGACGAGGGTCAACGGCGATATTCGCGTTGAACACCTGAGTTTCCGCTACCCGGCGGGAACAGAAGAGGTACTGAAGGACATCAGCTTCGAGGTGGCTCCTGGTGAAATGGTGGCGCTGGTGGGCAAGTCAGGCAGTGGCAAATCCACGCTGGCAGGCTTGCTCTACCGCCTGTATGACGTGGAAGACGGCAGTATTTTTATTGATAACGTGGATATCAACGACTACCGGCTCAGGTGCCTTCGTGAACAGGTTGCCATTGTCAACCAGAACATTTCACTGTTTGATGACACCATCCGCAATAACATTGCCTATGGTGATCGTGAGTACAGTGATGACGAAGTACTGGATGCCCTTGAGAAAGCCCACGCACTGGAAATTGTCGAGGGCCTGGAAGGAGGGCTGGATACCATTATCGGGGAAAACGGGCTGAAGCTGTCGGGCGGCCAGCGTCAGCGGCTTTCCATTGCGCGGGCCTTCCTGAAGGATGCCCCCATTCTGATTCTGGATGAGGCGACTTCCGCGCTGGATAATGAATCGGAAACCATGATCACCAAAGCGATCGAAAGCCTGGCAAACAAAAGGACCACACTGGTGATTGCGCATCGCCTCTCCACGATCCTGAAAGCTGACCGGCTGCTGGTGATGGATGATGGTCGCATTGTGGAAGAGGGCAATCATGAGGCGCTGCTGCAGCAGGACGGTGTTTATGCCGCCCTTTTCCGCGCCCAGTACAGTTAAGGTTTCAGGTTCGGCACTGAGATGAATAAGATTTACAGATTGTATTTGATGGAAGCGTCCGATGCTGGTTAATGTCGCCATTTGCACCTGTTTGCGACCCGGCTTGCTGACTGAGGCGCTGGAAAGCCTGCGGACAATGAAAGTACCTGACGACACCCGGGTTATAGTGACGGTCGTTGATAATGATCCGGTAGGCTCTGCCAGGAAAGTGGTGGAGCGCTTCAATGACGACAGGTTGCCGGTTCGCTATCGCCAGGAACCGCGCCGTGGTATTCCGGTTGCCAGAAACGCCGCTATTGATGATGCCCTGGCCACAGGCGCCGACTGCCTGACCTTTATTGATGATGATGAAAAGGTGGACGCTGACTGGCTGGTTGAGCTGGTGAGTATGTACCGTAGTGAAAACGGCAGATCTGTTATCTCCGGTGCAGTGGAACCACTGCTGCCGGAGGGCGTTCAGGAAAATATGCGCCAGTTTTTTGTATCGCCAAAAAGAAAAACGGGGCAGCGTCTGAAGCACTGTGCCACCAGCAATGTCATGATTCCCACAGCGGTTTTCTCCGGTCTCGGATTGCGTTTTGATGAGTCTGCGCCTCTGGCGGGTGGTACAGATACGCTGTTTTTTACGGAGGCGGTAGCCCGGGGCGTGGCTGTTATTCACTGTCAGGAAGCCAGAGTTTACGAAACTATTCCCGCCAGCCGGATGAGTTTCCGCTGGCTGGCCCGGCGCAAATTCCGCGCCGGACAAACCATGGCTGCCGTGGATATCAGGCGAAACAAGTCCAGAGTCGTGCAGTTGGTTGCGTCCGTTTTCAAATTACTTTACTTATTGATCCTCTTCGTCTTTTATTATGTTACCGGCAATCGCGACAGGTTTTCCCGTGAGCTGCTGCGTTTTTACCGGACCCTGGGCAAGGCCTGCGGCCTGCTGGGGCTGCGGGTAAAAGACACCTACAAAACCATTGATAATTCGGATCTGAGTTGATGGCGGATGAATAGCCGGGGCCTTTTGTCCCGTTACAATGCGCTCCAGATAGCTAATTTCGGTTTTTTCGGATTTGTTTTCCTGAGTCTGATTCAGTCCTGGAACGATCTCTCCCGGTTGTTTTTATTTGCGTTATTTTTGCCGGCCGTTATTTACTCTGCGGCAAAAGGACGGCTGTTTCTGGGCAGGGCTTCGCCTTTCTGGCTGATGGCTGCCGCGCTGTGCTTTTACCTTTTTCTTTCTATCGTGTTCCTCAGTGAAAGTGACGAAGTCAGTCGCTATGTGCGCTGGCTGGCAGAGACTGCGATTTTTGTGTTGGGTGTTTTTTATATTGCTTCTTTGTGGCGGCACGCGCCGCTATTTTATGGCGCTGTTTTCCTCGCCATAGCCGGTGTTGTTTCACTCTATGCGGTGCTTGGCTTTCACTTTGTTGGAGTGAGTGCCGTAAATGCGGTGTTTCCTGATGCGGTACCCGATCGTTATGGATCCCGTCTGGTATGGCTGGGCATACTGGAGCACCCCATTAAGGGGCCTTCCATGGTGGTGGTTCTTTACGCCCTGGGGGCGGCTCTGTTTCTGGGGGAGGAGCGCCGGCCGGCACCAGTCTGCGGGTTGTGGGTGGTCTCCACCCTGGCAACCGCCGCGCTGTGTTTGTCCACCGCCAGTCGCGGCCCCATTGTCAGTCTGCTGGTGTTTGTCGGCCTTTCTGGCCTGTTTCTGATAACGGGCAATATCTCCCGCAAAGCAATCCTGCAATTTCTGGCCATAGCCCTGGGCGTTGTTGCCGCCATATATGCTTTGTATGAACTGTTCGAGCTGGAAAAGCTGATAGAGCACCTGCTGTCGAGAAAAGATGGCCGGCGTTTTGAGCTCTGGGGAATTGTGATCAACCATTTGCCCGAGTCAGTTGCTTTTGGTTGCGGCATGGCGACGGAATTTATTGATTGTTCTGTGGGGGCGGCGCTCAGGGAGCATTTTGGTCGGGATATGTCCCACAGCCACAACCTGTTGCTCCACGCATACGTCATGAATGGCCTGACGGGGCTTGTCCTGTTGTGTCTGTTGCTGGGGGCACTGGTGTGGTGTTGTGTCTTTTCTAAGGCACCGCTCCGGGTGCGATGGCTTTCGCTATTGCTGGTAATGCTCACCATGTTGCTGACCGGGAGCGAGGGTTACCGGCTGATATCCTCTCCCAAGGTAGACTGGTTTGTGGTGTGGTTGCCGCTGATGGCCGCCCTGGGCCTGAGTGTACACGGGGGTGCGAATCAGAAGGGTAAAAACGGGACCAAAATGACCTCTGGGAACGCATAAAAAAGCCGGTGACTGGCACCGGCTTTTCAGGGCTTTCAGATCTATCTGTTTGAGCTGGTTACTGCTGATTGGAGCGCTTGCGCTGAATGCCAAGGCCGATCAGCCCGAGTGCCAGCAGCATCAGGGTAGCAGGCTCAGGTACGGTAACTGTACTTTCAAATTCACTGACGTGGCTGACGCGGCCGATGTTGATGTTTCTTACAGTGAAATCAACACCCGCCTCTGAGAAATCCACCACGGCATAGCTCAGGTCGCCCACGTTCTCGAACAGGTAATGGGAGTCGATCGTGGTGCCACCGGTGCCCAGCTTTACCATAAAATAAAGCGGGTTTGTGGTCAGGCTGGCGGCGAATACATCGGTTTCACCATCCACCAGTGTCCAGTCAGTGCCGTCAGAATCGTATTTGTCATCCAGCGTCACATCTACCGCAGAACCGGTGTAAAGGGACAGCATGGCTTCCACCCAGCTTTCTTCCGCAGCGTCGCCACTGTTGCCGAGGTCAGCACTGGTAATGAACGTATCCAGGCCGCCCACAGTAGACATGGGGATTGACCATGCAGCAGGCGCTGCCAACACAGATCCTGCCAGTACTAATGCTTTCAGCTTGCTACTAATTTTCATTTTCTTTCCGTGTATGGGTAGATTCGTATTCTTTATAGGGTTCTGCTATATAAAGCGCAGCCCTAAGATTTGCGGGATATTAACAGCAAGATTTGTGCCTGGGATTCTATCTCAATGAAAATGCTTGTTTTTTTGTTGCTGTGAGCAGGTTTTCCAATCGGTTGATGTCAAGATAATCGACACTTTTTCAGGCCCGATCCCGGAAGCAGTCACTGCAATTCCGCTGGTTTACAAGCTTCTGTCTGCCATTGTCGGGCATAAAGTTGCGAGTGCTCCCTGTACCAGGGCCCAGCAATAGGCCGGTTCTTTCGATAGCGGTCTGCAACTGGACTGGCAACCGGGCGGCAGGCCTGTCATGTTTGGGGCAGTCAGGCACTGTAAAGTAACCCAACAAAAGCAATGTTGTTTAGCTGAACGATTAAACTTGAACAGGGTGTGGTGTTTTTGCTTATAATTCAGCGGATTCAGTTGTCCGGGGTGTGGCTTGGTTCGTATCGTTCTGGTTTTGTTGCTCTGTTGTGTTCCTTCTTTGCTGCTGGCAGGAGAGACGACTCTGACCGTCGCTGCCAAACAGATCCGTGGTATGGTGGACAGTCCCACCACTGGTGCATTTGTTAAGATGCTCAGAGCCGTTGAGAAAATCAGTGATATCCGGTTCAACATTATGGTGCTGCCGCCGGCCCGGGCGGTGCAAGTATTCGAGACCGGTGGCGCCGATATTCTGCTGCCCCATCCCTATCGGACCACAGAGATTGCCCGCTCGTTTTACACCAAACGCAGTTTCGTATTTCATCAATGTCAGGCACCGCTGACGCAATACGTTGATCTGAAAGGTAAATCCGTCGCTATTACACGCGGGTATCAATACGATCATGAAATGCTGGCTCGATACGCCCGCGAGATAGTGATCGTTTCCAGCGACGAAATCGCTTTGCGTATGCTGAACCAGAGCCGGGTCGATGCGGTTATCGGAGAGGAAATGTCGCTCCGGGCAGTGATCGCGGATAACCAGCTGGAAAACGTCTGTTACGACAGGGACAGGGTTATTGAGGCTTCCGAAGTGTTTCTGCTGTTTTCACATCGGAAGCCCTTGCAGCAGATGGAACGGCTGGTGAACGAGTTGCTGGGGCGGGTACTGGCGCCATCGTTTTCCGATACTCACTGAGCCGGTTCCTCATCAATGTTCGTTGATTCTGACCGTTGGTGAAGTGCGGACTTTATCAGCCACTTCTTTCGGTGTATCCCCGCTGAATTCATCGCTGAAGTAGAGGCTGCCCACATAACCGAACAAGCCCTTCTCTGGAAAATCCGACACCTGGTAACCGATATCCGGCAGCTGGCCTTCAAACCGGTCCATGGCCCCCTGGTGTGTGAGATTGTCCTCGTAATAGAATCTCGTGGGCAATGGCTGTTCGCCGATCCAGTCCACGAAGGTAAGGATCTCGAATCCTCTTCCGGACTTTATCAGCAGGCCGTTCTGCTCCGGTGCCACCAGTGTGCCCCGGGCTGCTTGTTCCCGCTCTGACATGGCGCCGTCCACCTCCAGGGGTGCTTCAAGAAAGTTGGTATGTACGGTGGCGCCCACCAGGTTGTTGAAGTCCACTGACAGCGCCATGGTCGGGTCCACCAGCATGGCGCGGCGGGTTTCCGGAATCACCAGGCGAACATCGTAAATCAGGGCGTTGGGGTAAAAATGCAGCTGGATGCTGGCATCGATAAAGGTGAGCCCCATAAAAACGAAGGTGAAATGCAGCTGGGTGGTGGTGCGTATGGGCCCGACATTTTCCCCGACGGTTTTGGCAATAAAGTTTTCATTGTTGAACGACATGCTGGTGGCAGCAGTCAGCACGCCGGATTCGAAATTGATTTTCAGGCCGTCGATGGGCGATCCGCCCTGATAATCAATGAAGCGGAAATCCTTCCAGATAAGCTGGTTTTCCTTGTCAAACACCATGGAGAAGAAGTCGGTTTCCACCCGGCTGTCTGCAATGCTGTAACGCACATGCTGCGCGTCGGAGCGCAACCGGCTGCCTTCCACCAGGTACACATAGCGGGGCTCGCCTTCTGCGGGCTCCAGTACGATCTCGGCAATGATGTCACCATCGGCACGCATGCCGGCGGTTTTGCGGGTGCTGGAATCGCCGAACAGAAACAGCAGTTTGTCGCTGGGGTCGAAGATTCCGCGGGTGCCGTCGATGGGCTCGTCCCACTCATCAAAGTACACGGCACCGCCCTGGTTATATTCATCAATCTGGTAGGGGACCGGCTCCAGCAAACCGTCCACCACAGCAAACAGTGACAACTGATCAACGGGCTTGCCGACGGCCACGGCAATATCCTCACCGCTGAGCATGATGGTACGGTAGTAGTCTTCCTCCGCAGTCGTGATGGCACCGGCGGCAGCAGAGAACAGGGTGGTGAGCACGGTCAGTATGAATAATCGGAAAGTCTTTCGCATGATGGGTATTGTTTAATTGTTTTGATGATTGAAACAGTCAGCATTGATCTTTCGGGCCTTTCACTATAGTGGAAATCGGCCTGGGAGCAGAGTAAAAGTCATGACTGCGGAGTTTTTGACCCGGTGCTGACGACGCCACGGGCTGTCTGCTGTGATAGGCTTGACGCAGCAGAATCTGTTCAGGAAACAAGGTGTATGTCGCAGTCGAAATCCTATGATGTAGTGGTGGTTGGCGGGGGCGCCGCGGGGCTTTTTTGCGCCGCGCTGGCCGCCGCCCGGGGCCGCAGTGTGATGGTTCTGGAGCGCACCGGTAAAGTAGGCAAAAAAATCCTCATGTCTGGCGGTGGGCGCTGCAATTTCACCAATATGGAAGTCACTCCTGAGAACTTTCTGTCGGCCAACCCCCATTTCTGTAAGTCGGCACTGAGCCGGTATACCCAGTGGGATTTTATTGGTCTGGTTTGCGATTACGGTATTCCCTACCATGAAAAGAAACTCGGCCAGCTCTTTTGCGACAACAGCGCCAAGGATATCCTGAATCTTTTGCTGGCGGAATGCGACAAGGCCGGCGCCCGGATTCAGTGTCGTTGTGATATACGAGCCATTACCCATGATGGCCGCTTCCGGCTGGAAACTGACCGGGGTATTTACCAGGCAGAAGCAGTGGTTATCGCGTCCGGTGGCCTTTCCATTCCCACCATGGGTGTCACGGGCTTTGGTTACGAGGTGGCCCGTCAATTTGGCATGTCGGTGCTGCCCACCTCCGCGGCTCTGGTGCCTTTTACCCTGGGCGAACCCTGGCTGGGGGTGGCCAACCGGCTTAGTGGGCTGTCGGTAGAGGTTGTGGCCAGCAACCCAAAAGCCGCGTTCAGGGAAAACCTGCTGATGACCCACCGCGGCCTGAGTGGACCTGCCATGCTGCAGCTGTCCTCCTACTGGAAGCCGGGTGAAGCGATCAGTGTTGATCTGCTGCCGGGGATTTCGGCGGGAGAACAGTTGCTGGAATACAAGGCTCGGCAGCCACGGGGCCTGCTCAGAACCTGGCTGAACCGGTTTTTGCCAAAAAACCTGGTGAGTGAGCTGGAGGCGCAGTGGTGGCCGGAGCTGGCGGAACGGCCAATATCAGACTGGAAAAATGATGCTTTAATGAATATTGGAGAGCAGCTTAATGGCTGGGTGCTGGTACCTTCAGGTACCGAAGGCTACCGCACCGCGGAAGTCACCCTTGGCGG
>JAWVYU010000147.1:0-11714 GCA_033722575.1 Ketobacteraceae bacterium
CTGCGCAGCCCGTTCACGCCTTCTGCAGCGATCTGCAGGGCATCAATGTCCAGGCCGGAATCTGTTTCATCCAGCAGGCACAGGGTGGGCTCCAGCAGTGCCATCTGCAGGATTTCGTTGCGCTTCTTTTCGCCGCCGGAAAAACCTTCGTTTACACCGCGCTTGAGAAATTCGGGTTTCAGTTTCAGCTCTTTGCACTTTTCCCTGGCCAGTTTCATAAAGGCCGGCGTTTCCAGGGGCTCTTTACCCTGGTGTTCGCGGAGCGCATCCACCGAGGCTTTCATAAACTGCATATTGCTGACACCGGGTATTTCCACCGGGTACTGGAAAGCCAGGAAAACGCCTTGCCGTGCCCGTTCTTCCGGTTCCAGCTCCATCAGGTTTTGGCCCTGGTAGATGACTTCGCCGCTTTTGACTTCGTAACCGGGGCGGCCGGCGAGCACATTGGCCAGGGTGCTTTTACCGGAACCATTGGGCCCCATGATGGCGTGCACTTCGCCAGGCTTTATTTCCAGGGAAATGCCATCCAGAATGACTTTTCCATCAACTTCTGCAACCAGATCTTTAACTGATAACATGGTTCACTAAACTCCTGTTAACCAACTGCGCCTTCAAGGCTGACTTCCAGTAACTTGCCGGCTTCCACCGCGAATTCCATGGGCAATTCCTTGAAAACCTCTTTGCAAAAGCCGTTAACAATCATTGATACGGCTTTCTCAGGATCAATTCCCCGTTGCTGACACAGGAACATCTGATCGTCACTGACCTTCGAGGTGGTGGCCTCGTGCTCGATAATGCTGTCGGCATTGCGGTTTTCGATGTAGGGAAAGGTGTGAGCCCCGCAACGATCCCCGATCAGCAGCGAGTCGCACTGGGTATAATTACGGGCACCGCTCGCTTTGGGGGATACCCGTACCAGCCCACGATAGGCCTGCTGGCTTTTACCGGCAGAGATGCCTTTGGAAACAATGGTGCTTTTGGTGTTTTTGCCCAGGTGAATCATTTTTGTTCCCGTGTCTGCCTGCTGGCCGTTGTTGGTCAGCGCCACGGAATAAAACTCACCGATGCTGTTGTCACCTTTCAGAATGCAGCTGGGATACTTCCAGGTAATGGCGGAGCCGGTTTCCACCTGGGTCCAGGATATCTTGCTGTTATTTCCTGCGCAGAGGCCGCGTTTGGTGACGAAATTATAGATCCCGCCCTTGCCGTCCTTATCGCCGGGGTACCAGTTCTGCACCGTGGAATATTTGATTTCCGCGTCGCCCAGCGCCACCAGTTCCACTACTGCCGCGTGCAGCTGGTTTTCGTCCCGCATGGGGGCAGTGCAGCCTTCCAGGTAGCTGACATGGCTGCCTTCGTCGGCAATGATCAACGTGCGCTCAAACTGCCCGGTGTTGCGTTCATTGATCCTGAAGTAGGTGGAAAGCTCCATGGGGCAACGGGTGTTTTTGGGGATGTAAACAAAGGAACCATCGGTGAAAACGGCGGAGTTCAGGGTCGCATAAAAGTTGTCAGAGGTGGGTACGACGCTGCCCAGGTATTTCTTCACCAGCTCGGGGTGATCCTGAATGGCCTCGGAAATGGAGCAGAAGATCACGCCAGCCTTGGCCAGTTCGTCTTTGAAGGTGGTACCTACGGAAACGCTGTCGAATACTGCATCCACGGCCACACCGGCCAGTGCAGCCCGCTCGTGAAGAGGAATGCCGAGTTTTTCGAAGGTTTCCAGGATTTCAGGGTCCACCTCGTCCAGGCTCTTGGGGCCATCCTTTTTTGATTTGGGCGATGAATAGTAGCTGATCGCGTCAAAGTCGATAGGTGGATGGGAAACATGAGCCCAGCGGGGTTCTGCCATGGTCACCCAGTGCCGGTAGGCTTCCAGGCGCCACTCGGTCATCCACTCTGGTTCGTTTTTCTTGGCGGATATGGCACGGATCACGTTCTCGTTCAGACCTGGCGGAAACGTATCGGACTCGATATTGGTCACGAATCCGGCTTTGTATTCGCGACCAATCAGTTCATCAATAGGCTGCTCGGCTTTGCTCATGATGCAAACTCTCGGTTTCTGGCTTTTGCGACTGGCGTTTACGACAGGATGCGATGCAGGCGCCGGATCCCTGCTAATGCAAGGTATCCCGCTGGATTGCTTTTGATTTCAAAGCCTTACATTAGCGTAAGGCGGTTCGCGGGGCATGCCCGCTGGTAACACCCTGAAGGGACTCTCATCTCAGTAAAGCAGGGTAAAACACTCGGGCTTTTAAATCAATACCAATTTGGTATAGTTTGGGGTGTGAACACAGTATATGAGCAGGTAATAACAGTATGTTAAGAGTCGGCAAAATGGCAGATTATGCATTGGTCATAATGAATGCAATGGCCAAGCAGCCCACAGGACTGGTGTCCATGGAAGCGTTATCCCGGCAGACCCACCTGACCATGCCGACGGTGCGAAAGCTGATGAGATTACTGGTCAATGCCGGCCTGGTCCGCTCCATTCGCGGGTCGAAAGGTGGCTACCAGCTGGCCCGCTTGCCTGAATTTATCAGTGTGGTGCATATACTTGCAGCTGTAGAGGGGCCCATGGCTATCACTGAGTGCTGTGATGACGATGCGTCCTGTGAGCTTTCCGGCGGTTGTGACATGGAATCCCACTGGTCTTCCATTAATCAGCTCGTGATGCATATTCTGGGCAACATATCGCTGGCGGACCTGAAACAGAATCACAGTGGCCCGGTGATTGATTTGCAGGCCATTCTGCAGCGATTGATGAAAACGGATATGGTGAACGAGGTATTCTGTGGTACGGCCTAGCGCCTCCCGCTGGATACGCTACTATAACGGTTATTGTTCTCAGTTTAGTAATATCCGGAAACGGCGAGCGCGCTATTACTCTGGTAAGTGCGATCCCGCCGGTACGGATGGCGGGACCCGGTAAAAGGCAGGTAAACGATAAACCGGAAACGGAAAAATAGGGACAGGAAAAACGCAGAAAACCCTGGAAAGGACTATGCCTCACGAAGAAGAAGGTGTCATCAAATATCATCTCAACTTTGAAGCCGGTGAGCCTCCATCGCCGTTACTGATCGAGGACATCAATAACTGGCGGACCCTGCTGCACCAGATGCAGCTTATGGGGCAGGATCCACAGCGCTACGGTGGGCTGGGTTTTGGCAATATCAGCTGTCGGCTGCCGGACCGCGAAGGCAAGGGGTTTGTGGTGTCCGGTACCCAGACAGGTCATCTGCATCAGCTGGAACCGGAACATTATTGTACGGTGACGGACTGGGATATCGCCGCCAACCAATTGTGGGCCAGGGGTGCCATGCAGCCGTCCTCCGAGGCTATTACTCATGGCGCTATTTACGATTTGTCAGATGAGATTTGTGTGGTGATTCACGTTCATTCTCCGGAGATATGGCAATGTGCCGGGTCCCTGCGCCTGTCGCAGACCGGTACCGAAACTGGCTATGGCACGCCTCAGCTGGCGCGGGAAATTCGCGAGCTTTATGAATCGGGAGCACTTGAGAAAAGCCGGCTGGTGGTTATTCCGGGACATCTGGATGGCGTGATTTCCTTTGGTGCCACTGCCGAGCATGCCGGTCATGAGATTGTGAAAACCCTGGCCTCAGCCATTCAGAACTTCAAATAGACTGACTTTTATTTCCGCCAGGAATCCCGGCTACTGATTTCCGGGGCTTCAATTGCGGGCTTTTTTCCCTGAATAGCAACCTCCTCAACGACCCGGCGCAGGTTGGTGAGGTCCACTGGCTTGGAGAGGTAGGCATCCATCCCGGCATCAAAGCAGCGCATCCGGTCTGATTCGAGGGCGTTGGCGGTTACCGCAATGATGGGCGTCTGGCTTTTGCTGGAATGCATGTCCCGGATTCTTTCGGTGGCCTGGAAGCCATCCATAACCGGCATCTGGCAGTCCATCAGAATCAGGTCAATATCCAGATCCTGCAGCTTGACCACGGCTTCCTGACCGTTATTGGCGGTGACGACATTGCAGCCCAGCTTGTTCAGGTAACCTTTGATGATCATCTGGTTTACCTTGTTGTCTTCCGCCACCAGCACATTTAGCTGTTTGGGCAGCTTCATCTGGATAATTTTCTGCTCATCACGGTGAGCCTGGATTTCTGCGGGAGATGGCGCCTCTATCAGGGGTTCCAGGCTTTCCTTGACAGGAATGCTGAACGTTGCCACCGAGCCGCCGTTTTCCCGGTTCTTGAACGTCAGGGAACCTCTGAGGGCATCGGCGATGCGCTTGCAAATGGACAGGCCTATACCCAGGCCGCTGTGTGCCCGGCTGAACGAACCATCCAGTTGCTTGAAGGGTTTGAACATTTCACCGATAAACTGCTCGGGAACCCCCGGGCCGGTGTCCGTTACTTCAAATTTCAGCAGATAGGAGCCATTGGAGCGGGGCTCGCACTGGTAACTGAAGGTAATCTGCCCCTTGGGGGTAAATTTGATGGCATTGTCCAGCAGGTGAGAGAGCACATGCGCGATACGATTGCTCTCGCCCATAAAGGTGATATCGCTGGTGAGCTCAGGTGCGATAAACCGCAATCCTTTTTTGCTGGCTTCCTTGTTGTATTTTTCCAGCAGGGTTTCCAGCAGGGTTTTGATGGTAAACCGGCTTTCCTGGGCGGAAAAATCATTGGAAATAATATCGCTGAATTCCAGAATGTCGTTCACCGCTACCAGCATGTCAGAAGAGGAGATGCTGGCGGCTTCTATCAGTTTTTTCTGGCCATCATTCAGGTCTGTTCCCTTCAACAGGGCAATGGCCCCCATTATGCCATTCATTGGCGTACGCAGTTCATGGCTGATGGTGGCAAGAAATTCTTCCTTGAGGCGATCACTACGGTTTACCGCGGCTACCACCGTGACAGTGATGGTCAGGGCCAGGCCAATCAGAATAGCGATCGTGATAAAGCCCAGAATAACGCCCCACTTATTGGCCTGTTTCATGGAGTGATCGGCAAGAAACAGGCTCCGCGAATACCGCTCCAGCTGATCATCCAGAAAGGCCTTCAGCTGTTCCCGGTTAATGCTGTAGAGGTTATTGATGACCTGGATTTCCGTTTGCTTTTCCTGAAGCTGCGCTTCCGGCGATTCCACCAGGGTTCGGGTAAGAATAACAGCCTGTTCATAATAAGCGGTAAAGCTGGTACGGATGGCATTGATTTCGGCCGCCAGTGAGTCATCAAGGCGCACCACTTCGTCTGTTCGTTTCTTGAAATTTTCCGCCAGCGCCTGGGAATCATCAATCAGGAAGGGGTCTTCCAAACCGATGGCGTTGGTGAGCATGTTATGAATGCCGCGCAGGTCTGATTCCATGCGTCGCACATGCTCAATCACCGGGTATTTCACCAGGCGAATATCCTCAATTCGCTGTTCGTTGCTGTGAGCAACAAAAAAGTTGTAAGCCAGATAACAGGCAAAACTGACGCTGCCCACAATGGCAATGGACAGGATTTGCCAGCGAATTTTCTGGATGGGTGATATGGTCACTTTCAGTCCGTTTTTGCCGTGTATTTATAACGGGTTTTTATAAGGCAAAGCATGCCTTACATAAGTGTAGCAGTATGCCCTGACTCTGTATGGCCGTTGTTGCAACCAGTATGTTATTAGGTGCTGTGTTTATATAAGTATCAGGCTTTCGGCAGGCAGTGCCCCTGGGGTGTTCCCGGAAAGGGTTAAAGCCCGCCCTTGAACTGGAACTGGCTTTTGGCCAGTAAACGGCCCTTGGCATCGGTTACCTGGACCTCCCATTCACCGGCCTGTTTCGGGGTGAGGTACTTGCTGGAGTAGCAGCGCCAGCGATCGCTGCCAATGGCGATGGGCACCCTGGCCGCCAGCTTGCCATTGTGGTACCAGCGATGGTAATGGGTTTTTCCTGCCTGACCGAGTACTTCTGTATAAAAATAGACTTTTGACAGTTCATCCGGCTTGCCCTGATATTCGGTGGGCAAACCTTTTCCCGGTTCCAGGTGTTCTACCTGTGCGGTAAGCCTGGCGCGCTTGATGGCCTGGGTAAACAATTCCGCTTTGCTGCGGGTGCTGCTTTCCGGGGGCGGGGCTTTCGCAGCAGCTGTGGTTGCGCTTGTCTTGATTTTGTCGAGCGTTCGTTGCGACGTTACTTCAACAGCGGTTTTGGCCATCGTAGCTTCTTTGGCCACGACCTCGTCATCAGCCGCAGCCTTTACACCAGCGGCGCTTTTTTTCTCAACCTTGCGCGCTGCCACTACGTCACCCTCGATAGCCTCACTTTCAATAGCTTCACTTTCGGGAACTATCGTGCCGGAAACGGGCTTGCTGTCAGTTACAATTGCCCGGGAGGGAGCATCGCCCGGTGTCTCCACCCGCTCCGCTTCGGCTGTTGCAATCCCAGGCGGGCTTTCTTTACCAGGTGTTTTCCTTAATTCCTGGTTCGCCCCGGTAGCTGGTGGCGTTTCGCTGCTGCTGATAACAGCTTGAGGTGCCGCAGGATTTGCCGGATCCGGTTTCATAAACCACCAGTAAAAAGTGCCGATTGCGAGAGATGCAATCAGAACAAGTGCCAGTGCAATCCGGCCCCAGTGGTATTCATAGATATATTCTGGAGAGTTGTTGGTGGGCATCGTGAATTTCCTGTCCCTGAAATATTACCATCGTCACTGGCAGGGGATTATAGCAGCAATCAGAGTTCGAAAGGATAAAGATTGCAGTGGCGGAAAGGAGCAAAGTCAGAGATCGTTGGACTGGAGCTTGGTCGTGGTGTCCAGATGCTGGTCCAGTACGGCGCGGATTTTCTGCTTTTCAATGGGTTTCAGCAGAACGCCCTGGAAGCCATGCTCTTCGCAATGCTTGCGAGTGGAGGCGTCGTTATCCGCGGTCAGGGCATACACGGGAAGGTCCCTGTTGACTATTCTGATGTCGTCGATCGTTTCAAAACCATCCATGATGGGCATGTCCAGGTCCAGCATGACCAGATTGTAAGGTTGTTTGCTGATTCTGGCGATGGCGTCCTTACCGTTCTCAACCATGTCCACCGTTGCCCCCTGGCTCTGCAGGTAGCGCCGAATAACCATCTGGTTCACTTTGTTGTCTTCCGCTACCAGAATATGACCCCGCAGCAAAGGTGCATCTTCATGGCTGCTGCCGGAAAGCCTGCTGTCGGAAAGCTGGTGTTGAGAGGGAGCACAGTGGCGGGAAATTTCATCATAGAAGCGGGACACATTGATGGGCTTTTCCAGGTGACTGTTAAAACCCGCTTCCAGGTAGCTGTCCACTTCGCTGGCCATAACATTGGCGGTGAACGCCACAATGGGTTTTGTATAGCCGTGGCTGCGCAGCAGGTAGCCGGCAGTCTTGCCACTGATCACCGGCATTTTGATGTCCATCAGAATCAGGTCATAGGGTTCTTGCAGTGCCGCCAGCATCGCTTCGGCGCCATTCTCTGCCAGGTCAATGGTGGCGCCTGTTTTTGATACCAGTTTCTTGACCAGTTGACGATTAACGACATTGTCATCAGCGCAGAGAATCCTTGCGCTGAGTTCCGGTATCTCTATTCCGGTGCGTTTGGCGGTGATTCCACCTACCTGTTTTTCTTCCGTGAGCATCTCCACGCCGGCATCGCAATGCCCTGGCACGGTCACCGAAAAGGTGGATCCCTTATCCAGTTCACTGACCACAGAGATTTTGCCGTCCATTAATTCCAGGAGTTGCTTGACGATATTGAGGCCCAGTCCGGTGCCGCCATAATTGCGTGTGGTAGTGACATCAGCCTGGGTGAACGCGTTGAAAATCCGGTTCTGCTGTTCCGGTGACATGCCGATACCCGTATCCACCACATCAATGCGCAGCTGGTCCAGGGACTCGTCATAGGAAATACGCAGTTCTATTTTTCCCTCTTCGGTAAATTTCAGAGCGTTACCCAGCAGGTTCAGAATAACCTGTTTCAACCGGGTGGGGTCACAGGCGATGTATTTGGGAACCGGAAGATCGAAATCCAGCCTGAACTTCAACCCCTTGGCGGCAATCCGCTTGTCAAAAACAGCGCTGATTTCCTTGATCAGCTCAACCAGGTTTACGTTAATGTTTTCCAGCTCCAGTTTGCCCGCTTCAATCTTGGAGAGGTCCAGTATTTCATTGATGATGTCCAGCAGGTGATGACTGCTGCTGATGATGGTGTCGAGTGATTCGTTCATTTCCCGCTGATCATAGGTGCCTTCCCGGGCGTCTTCCGCGAACCCGATGATAGCAGTCAGGGGAGTGCGTATTTCATGGCTCATGTTGGCCAGAAACGCGCTTTTTGCGGTGGTAGCGGCTTCGGCCTGCTGTTTTGCGATCAGTGCTTTTTCCTTTTCCTTGGCGGCGCTGATGTCATGTATAACACCGTCGTAGTGCTTGACGCCTTCACTGGTAATAGAGGATTGCAGAGAAATACTGGCATAGAACGGCTTTTCTGTTGCGGTTTGCAGATAGCATTCAAAGCCGGCAGCCATCTGATCATCCATAAGCCGGGTTTTGAGTTTCTGAAGTTGCGAGCTGTCAAGAAAATAGTCCCAGAAACTGGTATTGTTCAGATCAATCCTCTGCTGATCGAATTCGAACATGGACATGAATGCGGGGTTCGCACTCAGAAAACGCCCCTCTGTATCGATTTCAAAAATGCCGTCGAATGATTTCTCATAGAGCTCCTGATACTGGGCCATGTGCTCCACGTTTTTCTGTTCCGCTTCGAGTTTTTCTTTCTGTATCAGGCTGATCCGGTCGGACAAGGCCACCGACAGCGCGAATACCTGAATGCCCAGCCCGATATCGACGCCATGGATGGTGGCGGTGTTGAGGGGCAGAGCGCCGAGAGAAGCAAAGATGTGAATAACACCACCGGTCAGGAATATAAACCAGCCACCCACAAACAGTGATGCGAGCTTGATGTTGTTAAGCCAGTATTCGATCCCGATAGCATACTGGGTCAGAAAAGACAGTAACAAAACCCAGAGGGCGATATTCAGTGAATATTCGTAGGGAATCAGAAAAACCGCAAAAATCAGCAGAAATGCCATGACAACCCAGGCATTGAGGCATCTGTTAAGAAAAGGGTTTTTCTCCCTGATGCCAAGGAAGTGTTGCGTAAACAGCACTGAGAAAACGGCAATCAGATTGTCCAGGATGGGTCTGACGACCTGATTGAGTCCGGGTAGCTCCGGCCAGAGATGCTGAAAGCCCAGTCCGGAGAAAAACAAACGGTGCAGCACACCGCTTACCAGCAGGCCAACATAGAAATAGTAATCGGGGCTTTTCACCCTTACGCCAATAACAAGGTTGTAAAAAGCCATGATGCTGACCAGTCCGATCAGAATACCGTAGGCGGTGAGCCCGAAGGTTTCGTCTTCATAGAAGCGCGTGGGAGTCCATACCTTGACGGGCAGATGCATACTGCTGGTGGTTTGCACTTTCACCCAGAAAGCGTGGCTTTCGCCTTTTGCCACTTCAAAAGGGATGACAAATGTCTGGGTGCTGAAAGGACGTGCACTGTGGGGCAGGGTATCACCCAGCTCATAGGTTTTAACCGGCTCACCGTCCACTTCGTAGTAAATATCCAGGTTATCCAGCAATGGGTCCTGGATTTCCAGATAAAGAATAGGATGCTTTTCACTGTCGAAGTCGTCGCCGACGTTGATCAGTATCTTGAACCAGTAGCGAGGCTGCCCCAGACCGGCGTTAAAGTCAGAAGGTAACCGTCGGTAGGCATTCTGGATAAACAGGGATTTTGCGTTTTCCAGGTCGATGGTATTGTCGCGGTCACGATAATACCAGACTGGTGGGTCAAATTTGCCGTCGGCGATAGCAGCTGCCGTCAGCTGATAGTTGCTTGACGCCATGGCACTGGTTTGCGCCAAAACGAATAACCACAAGCAGAACAACCACTTGCAGAATGTAATAACACACCTGACTGGTATCAATGCGTTGACCCGGGACATTCCTTCTTAGATTAAACCTAGCTAATTGTGACAGTCTCAGCAAGGTTGTACGGAAAGGTGAGAAGGTTACCGTGATTTTGGGGGGATGCAACAGAAAGGTGAGGGGGCAGCTGCTGTGCCCCCTGGTATGGTCATCACGGGTGAAATCTGTCAGGAAGATACCGCGTTGGCTCTTCCCTGTGCTTTGGCGCCTATCCGTTTTTCCAGCATCTTCAGTCCCTTATGGCGCAGAAAATCGCTGTCTTTCTGGGAAGGGTGAAAATCCGGCCGGTAATAACTGAGGTAATGGCGGCCCAGCTTGTTAAGAATATGCCGGTTCTTCCAGGCGCCCCTCAGGGCTTTGCTGACGGAAGCCCTTGGCGGAGTCTCCTTTCTGGCTTTGGCCTGCCGGCGATCAGCCACCAGAAGTTCCCGGGTATGCAGGGCTGAAAACAGAGTAAACAATACGCTGGTCAGGGCCATTTCGCTGGTGCGGATCCAGTAACTGCCCACCTGATCCTGGTATACATCGTAGGCGACGGACTTGTGTTCGCTCTCTTCAATGGCGTGCCAGATCCACAAGGGCTTCAGGCGTTCGTCGATGTCGTCAATCAGTTCGGGATATTCCAGCAGGGTTTCCGCGAACATGGCCGTGAAATGCTCCAGCGCGCAGGTTTTGGCGAGCATCCGTGCAGGGGAGAACAAGGCTTCCTCCCGGGCGATGTTTTCCCTGGTAAATGTTTCCAGGTGGGCTGTGGGCAGTCCCTTGCGCCCCATCATGTCGTTGAATTCCTGATGCTCCTTGCCATGGTGGGCTTCCTGTCCGATAAAGCCTTTTACCTGTTGCCTGAGCACAGGATCTTTGAGCCCGGGTTCGTAATGGCGTACAGAACGCATGAACATGCGTTCCCCTTCCGGGAAAGTGCAGGATAATGCTGTCAGGATCATGGTGCGCAAGGGGTCGCCGCCAAACCAGTATTTCGGGATATCGTCATCGAACTCGAAATCCATTCGCCGGACGGGAATGGCTTCCCGGGCGGTTGCGGAACAGGTGGCGCTCTGCGCTTGCAGTGCGACTGATGGGGCACTTGCCATGGACTACCTCCGGTGCGATTTGCAGTGTCAGCTCAGAATATAGGGCAGGCGTTGTTCATGTCCCGGTCAATGGGTGTCATTGATCGGTGATTTCGGGCCAAAGTGTTCCTGTTCAGGCCCGATGGAGAGTGATCGCCGGGGTTCAATGGACAGCAATTGCGCCAGGGCCGGCAGCAGCCAGATGGCGCCCACCATGTTCCACAGGAACATAAAGGTCAGCAGTATGCCCATGTCTGCCTGGAACTTGATGGAGGAGAAAATCCAGAATCCGGTGCTGATGCTGAGGGTGATGCAGGTAAGCACAACAGAGCGCCCGGTGGTGGCAAGGGTTTTCAGGTAGGCCTGCTGCAAGGGCAGGCCGGTTTGCAGGTTCCGCTGCAGGCTGGCAAAGATATAGATGCCGTAGTCCACGCCGATACCCACTCCCAGGGCGATAACCGGGAGGGTTGCCACCTTGACCCCGATATCCATCAGGGTCATCAGTGTTTCGCAGAGAATAGATGTCAGATACAGGGGCAGGACCACGCAAACCACGGCACGCCAGGACCGGAATGCCAGAAATACCATGAGCGACACCACCGAGAACACCATTATCAGAATACGTATTTCCGCCAGCGCAATGGTCTGGTTGGTGGCCGCTTCCACACCGGCATTGCCGGAAGCCAGCAC
>JAWVYU010000148.1:0-11707 GCA_033722575.1 Ketobacteraceae bacterium
GCTCCGGGAGCATGTACCCATTGAAAGCCCGGTAAACGGATCTGTCCTGGCCATTCACCGTAAAAGCGAAGGCGTGGTCAACGCGGGCACCCCCCTGCTTGAAGTGGGAGACCCGGCCGCCCTGGAAGTGGCCGTGGACGTATTGAGCTTTGATGCCGTCAACATCACTCCCGGTATGCAGGTGGAACTGCATCGCTGGGGTGGCGACAGCATCAACGGCTCCGTGCGGGTTGTAGAGCCCATTGGCTTCACCAAGGTGTCGGCCCTGGGGGTGGAAGAACAGCGGGTATGGGTGATCGTGGATCTGGTATCCCCCAGGGATCAGTGGCAGCGCCTGGGGGACGGGTATCGCGTGGAAGCCACGTTCCTGGTGTGGCAGGCCGACGATGTGGTGAAAGTGCCCAACGCCAGCCTGTTTCGTCTGGATAATCAGTGGCAGGTATTCAGGGTAACCGACGGGCAGGCCACACTGCAGCAGGTCCGGGTGGGCAAACGCAACGGCCTGGAAGCACAGATTCTTGAAGGCCTGTCACCGGGGGATATGGTGGTTGTGCATCCGGACAGCGAGCTTGCCGATGGCGATAGGATCACTGTCCGGTAGCAACACGCTTCAGAAGTTGATACTCAGGGCGCTGTAATGTGCGCCCCGTTCTGATGCTGAAATCCCTGGATCACGTCGGTTGACTGAAAGATCGCAGCATTGTTGTTGCTGCCCTGCTGCACAATTTCAGCAAATTCCCGTTCTCCGCGCTGATTGATCAGCGCCTGATGGGTATTACCCAGTTGCCGGATGGCAGCAATCCCGGACTCGCCATGCTGCAATATCTTGGCGGCATGGAGATTACCGCTTTGCTGGAGGTCGGCTTCGTTGGCGGCACCGGTCTGATCGATAATACCGGCGCTGGCATTGCCGTTCTGACGAATCAGCGCACGGTGGTTTTGCCCGCCCTGAACAATGTGACCATAGTTTTCCTTGCCGTCCTGATAGATATCAGCGGTGTTGTTGCGACCAAACCGACGCTGGTTTTTATAGTCACGGATCAGCGGCTGCCAGCCACCTTCCGGTTCTTCTTCCGCCTCGGGCTCTGCCGGTTCCTCCGGGAACGGTTGCGCTACCTGTACCACGTCCTCTTCCTGAGCCGGTGGCTCCAGAGGTGCTTCGACGGGAGGCAGCTCAACCGCAGGTTCCTCTAAAACCACCTCGGGTGCCGGTTCGGGCGCTGGCACAGGATCAGGAACCACCTCCACCACTTCCGGCTCCATGGGTGCCGGAGCTGGCAACTCCACTATCACCGGCACCAGCGGTTCCGGCTCGGGTGCAACGGCGGGCTCTTCCGGTGGTGCCGGCGGCACCTCTGCAATCACCTCGGGCTCCGGTAGTACCGGTTCCTCGGGAAATACTTCTGCAGGGACTTCCTCAAGAGGCGGCTCTTCCACGGGAGCCGGCGCTTCGGCCACCGGTTCCGGAATTGCCGGAGGCAATACGGCAATCACTTCGGGAGGCACTTCCGGTGTTTCTTCCGGCGGCGGCACCAGCTCAGGTTCGGGTTCGGGCTCGGGAGCAGGCTCAGGCGCAACCGCCACCGGCAACTCCGGTTCCGGTGGTATCTCCGGAGGCAGCTGTTCAGGAGCCGGTGCAGCCACTTCCACCGTCTCTTCCTCTACTGCCACCACCGGTGGTTCCGGCTCGGGCTGTGGCGCCGGCTGCGGTACCGGTTGTAAAATCACCTCAGGTTGCGGTGCAGGTACCGGCACCGGTTCAAGCACCACTATCGGGGCTTCAGGCTGGGGAGCAGGCACCGGCACCTCCACAATCACCGGAGGTTCAGGCTCCACCGGTGTCTGTGCAACGGGCGGTTCAGCTGGTATTGGCTCGGGCGCAGGTTCAGGCTGCACTTCCGGTGCCGGCTCAGGCGCGGGTTGCGGAGCAGGCTCAGCCGCATCGGCGACGGGATAGTTGCCACCCCACTGGTTGATAATGGCGGTGTTATTGTTGCCCCGCTGTTCGGTTCTGGCCCTGTGATTATCACCCTGCTGCACCACCTCGGAGACATTGTGATTGCCGCGCTGACTCACATCCAGCGTCTGGTGGCTGCCTTCCTGATGATTGTAAACACTGTTGTAGTTACCCTGCTGCCGGGTGTTGGCAACGTGACTGTCGCCCTGCTGATAACTGATACCGGTATTTTCACGACCGGTCTGGAAATGACTGGAGTTCAGATTGGTGCCTTCCTGAAAAGTCGCCTGACGGTTCAGGTTGCCGCTCTGCAGGGTGGATGACACATTGTTTTCCCCGGTCTGGGTTGTGGTGGACAGATTATCGGGGCTGGTGCTGCCCACAGTGTACTGGTTTGAACCATTCTGAAAGGTGGTTACCGGAATATCTGCGCCAGTGGGGCCACTGTTTCCATTGTTTGCATCACCCGCATTATCTGGCCTGCCAGCTGCAGCGGGAGTGAGGTGACTGCCGGTACCGCCGCCAGGTCCGACGCCAGCATCAGAAGCCATGTCAGGGGAACCGCTGGCCGCCCCACCACTCTGTGGTGCCTGGTTAGCCGCAGCGGGCTTGTTTGGTTCACTATCGCTGACCTTTTTGCCGGATTCCTTTTTCTTGTCTTTCTTGCTGACAGCCACCGTATCAGGGTTTTGTTCGTCCTCTTCGTCTGACTGGCTCAACAGTATCTTGTCTTTTCCCCTGGCCTCCGCAGAGTGCGGAGCTAAACCGGTTAGCAGCAAACAACCCAGCATTACAACGAACAACTTCGATTTAGCCATCTGGCCACCTCATGACAATCGCGGGGAAAACCTGTCTGAATAATTTAATCAGCGGATTACTGTTTGAGCAATGTGAACCGGGTCACATGTGAATATTTCCTAAAAAAAAGCCCGTAAAAGCCCTTTCAGGTACTAAAAAAAACGCTTTTTAGAATAAATTGTCCGCCAGCATACCGCGCTGGCACAAAGTGTTAATTACGACACCGGGTGTCAATACACCTTGTAAAAAGTGGGTTATTGTTGAAAAAGATCGCAACAAAAATAACGTTATAAGCATTCGGACTGTTAGAGGGTAAACATGACATCAGCCGCAGAAATTGCAGCACAGCTACCAAAGAAAGCCAACCGACGGCTCTCCCATATTCCCGGTGATTACGGCCTGCCGGTGTTTGGTTATACCTACGAGTTTTTTACCGATTTTCCCGGGCTGGTGAAACGCAAAAACCAGCAATACGGTGATGTATTCCGCTATAACGCCCTGTTCCAGAATGTGATCAATCTGTGCGGGCCTGACGCCAACGAATTTGTGCTGAAGGACGCCGATAAAAATTTCTCCAGTAAACTGGCCTGGGACACGGTACTGGAAGAGCTGTTTCCCAACGGTCTGATGCTCAGGGATTTCGACAATCACAAATATCATCGCAAGATTCTTCAGGCGGCCTTCAAGAAACCGGCCATGCAGGGCTACGTGCACAAGATGAACCCTGCGCTGGCGGAGGGTATTTCCCGCTGGCCCACTCACAAGCAGTTTTCGTTTTTTGAAAACATCAAAGGCCTGCTGCTCAGTACCGGCGCCGATCTTTTTCTGGGAATTCGCATGGGTAAGGAGGCCGACAAGGTCAACAAGTCCTTTGTTGCGGCAGTGGATGCTTCCATTGCGGTGATGCGGCTGATGATTCCGGGCACCACCTGGTACAAAGGCGTGAAGGGCCGGCAATACCTGGAAAAGTTTATCGGCAATCTGGTGACCCGGAAACGCAGCAGTAACAGCGATGATTTTTTTGCGCAGCTGTGTCATGCGGAAGGTGAAAGCGGTGAACAGCTGTCAGACCAGGAGATCATTGACCACATGATTTTCCTGCTGTTTGCAGCCCATGACACCACCACCAGCACACTGACATCGCTGGTTTACCGGCTGGCCAGGCACCCGGAATGGCAGGAAACTCTGCGTGAAGAAATGCAGGCTTTTGACAAGGACGCCGTCACCTACGATGACCTGCAGGAAATGGAAAAAACCAGCTGGGTTTTCAAGGAAACACTGCGCATGCATCCGCCCCTGCCCACCATTCCCCGCCGGGCCGTAAGGGATTGTGAATTCAAGGGCTACAGGATTCCCAAAAATGCCACAGTAGGCATTCATCCGGTCCACACCCACTTTATGGAAGAGTACTGGACCAATCCATACCGCTTTGATCCGGAACGCTGGTCGCCGGAGCGTGCCGAATACAAAAAACACTTTTACCAGTTCGTTCCCTTTGGCGGTGGCGCTCACAAATGCCTGGGGCTGAACTTTGCCGAAATCCAGTCAAAAGTATTTCTGTTTCAGTTTTTGCGGCGCTACCGGGTAGGGGTGAAACCCGGCTATGAAATGAAGTACCAGCTGGTGCCGCTGGCCATGCCCAAAGACGGCTTTCCTGTCACCATTGAGCCGGTGTAGATACAACTGAAGTTTTTATTGGCGATATACCAGGAGCTGTGATGCGGTTTTTCCGCATCCTCTCCTGGCTTTTTTCAGGTGGCCTGACGCTGTTTCTTGTATTTTGCCGGTGGCAGTCCGGTCCAGCGTTTGAAAGCACGATGAAAGGCGCTCTGTTCCGAGTATCCCAGCAGTAACGCGATATCCAGAAAATTATAGTCATTGTCGATATAGGTTTTTGCCAGATCGGCCCGTAACTGATCCACCAGTTCCTGATAACTCAGGCTGTGCTTTGCCAGGCTGCGCTGCAGGGAACGCTCACTCATATTAAAATGTTCACAGACCTGCTTCAGACTGGGAGCACCGTTCGGTAACGCATCCATAACAAAGGCGGTAATGTCCCGCACCAGATCATCACCGGTACCCAGATGCTGTAAAACACTGACCGCATGCTGTTCCAGAACTTTTTTCAGGCGGGGATCACGAAAGGTGGAGGTAAATGCCAGACGGTTGCGCTCCACAATAATCTTGTTCTCGGGCTGCTCAAACAGGCAGCGGCAACCCAATACCTTTTCATAATCCTCATAAGCGCTTTGCAGTGGATAGGTGAAATGAATTTCCTTGAAGGCGAAGCGCCCTTCCGACATGAACTTGCCCAGTGAAAAAATCGCAGAGACAAAAAAGTCGCTGGTGTGGCGACTGTATTTATCCGGGATCATGCGGAAAAAACACACCAGATTGCTGCCTTCCATCGCAAAGGTGGACTCCATGGCATTGGTGATCAGGCGGGCAAAACGCTGTATGTAATTGATCCCTTCGAAACCGTCTTCGCCGGAGAGAATCAGATACCCCAGCTGCCCCCAGTGCCGCGCAGACACGTTTTCCCCCACATGCAGTCCAATGGCACGGTCACCGGTTGCCGCCTCGCCCAGCTCAAAGGCATCTGAAAACAGCGCAAAAGGCACAAACTGCTCATCCTGCAGGGACTCCAGGGAGGTATTGTACCGCTGCCAGAGGTCCTCCAGTACGACTCCCTTACCCTCCAGGTATTCCACCACTGCTTCCAGCAGTTCAATGGCGACGGTGTATTCGGTTTTCTGCATCGACTTGACCGGTTCTGAGTTTCGCTTTGCGATTGCTGCGGAATTTGTTATACCCTGATTCTAGTGTTAATACTACCAACCTTCAAAAAACACACTCAAATCAACAGATTATGCAACCCTTGATCTTCAGACAAAGCACCATGACCCTGCCGGAAGGCGCCTTCGCTGAAATACTTCACATTCAGGGAGGCCCCGTGGTGGTGGTCAGTGCCGGTGCGCTGGCCAGTTACAAATCCGAGGCCGCCATCACCGACCCGCTGGCCAATGGCCGGCTGGGTTATGCCGAGATTCCGGATACCGTGGGCCTGACACCCCAAAACGATACCTTTGTGTCCAGCATCCGTTCCGGCTTTGCCCAGTTGCACGGCGGATTGGCGCTGCTGGTCACACCGTTTCATGCCACGCTGTTTGCCAGCAACGAGGATGCCCTGGAAGGGAAAAACCCCCTCGCCCAGGTGCCCCTCAATCAGATCGACCTGCTCTGAGCATCGGTTCTCGTCAGAGACAACACCGGCTACCAGCGCGTGAAAGGATGTTTCGCCAGATTAACATTGAAATAGCGATCATCGTGGGATACTTCCTCAGCCAGCCAGTCAGGCCGTTCAAAGCTGGCTGATTCACTGGGCAGTTCTATCTCGGCCACGATCAGGCCCCGGTTTTCGCCATGAAATTCGTCCACTTCCCAGGTATCACCGGCGGGCGATCTGTACACATAGCGATGCTTTTCAATCAGGGGTTTGCCGCAAAGCGCATCCAGTAACTGCTCTGCATCTTCCGCGGGAATCGGGTATTCAAACTCCAGGCGGGACAGGCCCCGGGTTTTTCCCTTGATGGTCAGCCGCCCCTTGTCCCCCTCTAGCCGCACCCGCACAGTGCTTTCCCCTTCCGCCAGGTAACCCTGCCGGAACATAACGCCTTCCAGCTGTTGCGCATCCCTGAATTCTTGCCATTTGCTGGCGTTAACCAGAAACTTTCGCTCAATCTCGACCGCCATAACTAGCTGTTACCCTCATCTGATTCGGTGTTCGTATGGACCTGTCTCTGCCCGTGCCGGAATTTGCCTGAACCCAGAAAGCTTAACACCTGCCGGTGCACCGCGGGATCCTTCATAATAAAGGTGTGGCCCGCGTCAACCGTGACAAAGTCCGTCATACCGGACAGCCGGGTGCTCGCCACACTCACCTTGCCATCGTTCGGGCCGTCCAGCCAGCGGGAAAACCAGGGTTCCCAGGAGCGATTGCCGGCAATCACACCAATGTCGCAGGGGTATCGGCCATTTTCCTGCTGAGCCAGTCGCAGAGGCAGGCTCTGATCATCGGTACCCAGCTGCGGCATCACCGGCCCCAGAACCCAGCGCGCCGGTGCCCAGCGTTTAAGATGGTCCGGCAGAGTGCTGCCCTGGTTTGGCGGGGCCAGCATCACCACCCGGTGTAACCGCCGGGCAACGGTTTCCGTGATCCGGTTGACCATGTAATAACGCAGCAGGATGCCCCCCAGAGAATGGGTAACCACATCCACCACTTCCGACTCAGCGGCAGCCTCCATGGCAGGAGCCACAAAGCTGTTCACGAGCTTTTCTGCGGGAAGCCTTGTAGAGGGGTAATCGAGATTAATCACACGATAACCGCAGCGGGACAATTCCGCCGCCAGGCCCCGCATGGCAAAGGCCGAACGCCCCAGCCCATGAATCAGTACCACGGCTTTCGGGGCTGATGACGGGGCTGTTTCAAATTCGCCCCGGGGTTTGAAAAAATCCACCATATAACATTTACTCTATACAAAAGACGGTCGCCCCGCTTAAATGCGGAAAGTCAACCAAACGCATCGAACAGGACACTGTTACCCGCATGAGCCAGGACAAATCCGTTTCCCAGTTTTCGCTGCTGAAAACCCGTCGCTTCGCGCCTTTCTTTCTGACCCAGTTTTTCGGCGCGTTCAATGACAATGTCTTCAAGAACGCCCTGCTGATTCTGTTTACCTTCAGTGCGGCTTACCAGACCGACATGAATATCAGCCTGCTGAACAATCTGGCGGCCGGACTTTTTATCTTACCTTTTTTTCTGTTTTCTGCATTCGCCGGGGAAATTGCCGATAAATACGAGAAATCCAGCCTGATTCGCCGGATCAAACTGGGAGAGATCGCGATTATGTCGCTGGCCGGCATCGCTTTCTGGTTCGACAGCACCTATGGCCTGCTTTTTATCCTGTTCCTGATGGGCACCCAGTCCAGCTTTTTCGGCCCGGTAAAGTACAGCATTATTCCGCAGCATCTGCCATCGCGGGAGCTGGTGGGAGGCAATGCACTGGTTGAAGCCGGCACCTTTCTTTCCATTCTTCTGGGTACCATTCTGGGTGGCATTCTGTCGAAACTGGACCATGGACCGGAATGGGTTTCCGTGACCGTGATATTTATCGCGATACTCGGTTGGTTGAGCAGCCGGCAAATTCCCGATGCCCCGGCGGCCAATCCGGACATTAACATCAATTTCAATCCGCTGAGGGAAACCTTTAACACTATCCAGTTCGCACGCCGTAACCACGCGGTGTTTCTGGCGATCATGGCCATTTCCTGGTTCTGGTTTCTGGGCGCGGCCTATCTGACCCAGCTGCCCAAATACACTCAGGATGTATTGCGGGGGGACCAGACGGTGGTAACAGCGCTGCTGGCGTTCTTTTCCATTGGTATTGCGCTGGGATCCCTGTTGTGTGAAAAGCTTTCCGGCCGCAAGATCGAACTGGGCCTGGTGCCGCTGGGATCCATAGGCCTGTCGCTGTTCGGAATGGACCTGTTCTTTACCGGCAGCGAGGGTAGCGGAGAGCTGATGGGATTTCTGGCCTTTTTCAGTCAGGCTGAAAGCTACCGGGTGCTGGTGGATTTTGTTGCCATCGGGGTATTCGGCGGACTCTACATTGTGCCGCTGTATGCCATGATCCAGGAGCGCACTGAAGAAAAAACCCGGGCCCGCACCATTGCAGCGGTCAACATCATGAATGCGCTTTTCATGGTGGTTTCCGCCCTGAGCGGCATCCTGTTTCTGGGCATATTCCAGCTGGACATTCCGGGATTCTTTCTGATTCTGGCCATTATGAATGCGGTGGTGGCGATTTATATTTACACCACCATCCCCGAATTCACCATGCGTTTCCTGATCTGGCTGATCACCCATACCATGTACCGGGTCACCCACAAAGATCTCCACAAGATCCCTGATGAAGGCGCTGCGGTGCTGGTATGCAACCATGTAAGCTACATGGATGCGTTGATTATTGCCGGAGCCTGTCGTCGGCCCATACGGTTCGTCATGTTCAAACCCATTTACGACCTGCCGGTGCTGAATTTCATTTTCCGCACGGGAAAAACCATTCCCATACACGCCAAAAGCAAGGACCCGGAAACCCATGACGCTGCCTTCCGGCGAATTTCAGAGGAACTTCAGGATGGCGAACTGGTGTGTATCTTCCCTGAGGGCAAACTGACGTCCGATGGCGAGATGGATGAATTCCGGACCGGTATTGAAAAAATCATCGCAAAGGATCCGGTGCCGGTGGTGCCCATGGCACTGCGGGGCTTGTGGGGCAGTTTTTTCTCTCATAAGGATGGCAATGCGCTCACCACCTGGCCGAAACGTTTCTGGAGCCGGGTGGAGCTGGTGGCAGGCGACCCTGTGGCACCGGATCAGGTGTCTGCGGAACGCCTGCGGAAACAGGTAATGGCGTTGCGGGGCGACAACCCCTGACTATCAGAAGTCCCGACGCTGCAGCGCGTTCTCCAAAGGCGATGCCAGCAGCTTGGGCTCTACCCGTTCCCGAAGATATTTATCCCGCAGGGGGCGGGTAAAATCTTCCAGGAACTTGTAGTAATAGCCCACCACTTCGTCGGTTGGCAGTTTGCCTATGCCGACATTGAACAGCATTTCCTGGTGAAAGCGCACGTGCTCGCGCAGGTCAACCAGCTCAAAGTTTTCCGCAATGATGGTTTCGCGGATAGCGCGGGTGGAATTCACCATTAGCGAGCCCAGCAGTGAGCTGCGGTACAATATCAGGCGCTCCTGCATTTCGGTTTCCAGCTTCACCAGCTTTTTCATGTCGTCGGCGTCCACCGGACCCGCATCAATAATCTGCATCTGGCGATTCAGGATATCGCGCACCGCTACCGCAATCTCCGCGTCAATGCTTCCCTTCACGGACTCATAAAGCAAGCCAGGCAGCAAGCTGTTGAAGGTTTCCAGCCCTTCCAGTTTCAGCTGCGTGCCCAGTTCCAGTTCCGGTATATCAAACACCACTCCAAGAAAATCCAGACCTGCATGTTTGTGATAGTCCATCACCGTGATACCTGAACCCCGCACGGACTGAACCACCTTCATGCGGTTCAGGGTTCGCAGCGCCATACGCAGCGAGGTTCGGTCCACGTTGAGTTCTTCGGCAAACCCCCGTTCAGCCGGAAGGCGAAAACCTGGCTTGTAATGCCGCACGTAAATACGCGCAACAAGCTCGTCCACGATATAGTCGGGTAACGTTTTTTCCATAATGTTATCAACTGAAAGCAGGTAATGAGTTATGGGCAGCCAATTGGATAAACCAGCCTGTTTTTATAATTAATAGCCCATGGATATGCAGGGGGCAAATCTATCATTTTTTTTTCGACCCACAAACACGAGAGGGTCTTATCTGCCCCCCGAGTTACAAAAAGCTACAACGACTGATGGTTCACGCCCGACATTAGCCGCCAACCGGATCCGGTGTCTGTTCCAGCTGATCCCTGAAAAGCTTCATCAGCAGCTCAATGTTGTTCAGCCCGCTGTAATTTGGCCGCACGATAAAAGCAATACGACGGTGGGGACCGGTTTCGTTCAGGTGTACCGCCCGCAGTTCATTGCTGCCGGTAACCAGCTGATCCAGCGCCATGCCCGGCACCAGAGTGCTTCCCATGCGACCGGCCACCATCTGGATCAGCGTATGGAGACTGGTGGAATCCAGGGTGTTGTCGGTTTCCGTATTCTGCATCTTGCAGGCCGCCAACGCGTGGTCTTTGAGGCAGTGGCCGTCCTTCAGCAGCATCAGTTTGGTTTCCCGCAGTTCATCACTGGTTATCTCCTGTTGGGTGGCATGGTCATTGTCCTTGTGAGTTACCCAGAAAAAATCCTCCTGCCAGAATTCAAAGGCCAGCAGCCCATCGTGCTCGTAGGGAAGCGCCAGTATGGCCGAATCGATATCCCCCTTGCGCACCATGTCCACCAGTACATGGGACTGCTCTTCAACAATGCTCAGTTTGAAATCAGGAAACTCCCGCCGCAGCCCCGGTAAAACCTTGGGCAGCAGATAGGGGGCAATGGTAGGGATAACGCCGATGGTCATGGGGTAGCTGAGGGGGTCTTTCTCGGCATTGGCCAGCATATACAGTTCGTCTACACCCATCTTGATCTTGTGAGCCTTGGCCAGAAACTGTTGCCCCACAGGGGTTATCAGCACCTTTTTATTGTCCCGCTCAAAAATCTGTATTTCGAGCTGTTTTTCCAGCTCGGTAATAGCGGTGCTCAGGGCCGACTGGGACACGGAGCACATCTCGGCAGCTTTCTTGAAATGGCGGGTTTTCTCCACAGCCAGGGCGTACTGAAGCTGTTTGAGGGAAATCATAGGTTAAATCCAAAAAACTGAACATAAATATCAATTTAATTCAATTTATCAGAATTAACAACTCCATTAGGCTTACCAACAGGTTGAACAGCAATTGCAGCGATCAACCACAGATACCGGCTGCGAAAGGCAGCTTTGATTTTGATCCATTGAACTCAACACTGAAAGGAAAACGACACATGGCAAAGATCAATCAACCGATCCCCGAATTTAAAGCTGAAGCTTTTCACAACGGCGAATTCAAAACCATTACCTCTGAAGACGTTAAAGGCAAGTGGTCCATCTTCCTGTTTTACCCTGCGGACTTTACCTTCGTCTGCCCCACCGAACTGGAAGACATGGCAAAGCATTATGAAGAGCTTCAGGCCATGGGCGTAGAGGTGTATTCCGTGTCCACCGACACTCACTTTGTACACAAAGCCTGGCACGATGCCAGCGCAGCTATCGGCAAAATCAAATATCCGATGCTGGGCGACCCCACTGGTCGCATTGCGCGGGGTTTTGACGTGATGATCGAGGAAGAAGGCGTTGCCCTGCGTGGAACCTTCCTGGCTGACCC
>JAWVYU010000149.1:0-11697 GCA_033722575.1 Ketobacteraceae bacterium
ATCAATTCCCATGGCATCGTGGCAGTCAGGGATCGCGAAGTCACCCGCGCCGATCTGGAGCGTGTCATTGATGCGGCTCAGGCCGTGCCGATTCCAGCTGACCAGAAGGTGCTTCACATTCTGCCTCAGGAATACCTTATTGATTCCCAGGAAGGCATCAAGGAGCCGCTGGGTATGTCCGGGGTTCGCCTGGAAGCCAAGGTTCACCTGGTAACCTGCGCCGTGAATGCCGCGCAGAATATTGAACGTTGTGTGCGCCGCTGCGGGCTGGATGTGGAAGATATTATTCTGGAACAGCTGGCATCCAGCTACTCCGTGCTCACCGATGATGAGCGGGAACTGGGTGTATGTATGGTGGATATCGGCGGGGGTACCACTGACATAGCTGTCTTCACAGAAGGCTCCATCCGTCATACCGCGGTAATACCTATTGCCGGAGATCAGGTGACCAATGACATTGCCATGGCGTTGCGTACGCCCACAGAACATGCCAACGAAATCAAAATCAAATATGCCTGCGCCCTGACGCAACTGGCCGGCCCGGAAGAAACCATCAAGGTGCCCAGCGTTGGCGATCGGCCGGCGCGGGACCTGTCCCGGCAGGCGCTGGCAGAAGTGGTTGAGCCTCGCTATGACGAATTGTTTTCGCTGGTCCAGGCGGAGCTGCGTCGCAGTGGTTACGAAGACCTGATCGCAGCCGGAATCGTTCTCACCGGCGGTTCCTCAAAAATTGAGGGCGCCGTGGACCTGGCGGAGGAAATCTTTCATGTGCCGGTTCGCCTGGCAACACCCGCTGGCGTCACCGGCCTGACAGAAATGGTGCGAAATCCCATTTACGCCACAGGTGTTGGTCTGCTGCTTTACGGGCAGAAACAGCATGAAAGTGGTGCTGTTGCCGAACACGGTCCGCAGGACATGCAGATCAGCTTCGTGGAAAGGCTCAGGCAATGGGTTAAAGGTAATTTTTAACGAGATTCCGGAACACCGGCGTCCTGAACAGGGCCGGTGTTTCTGACACAGAATTTCCACCGCGTGGAAATATCAAAAAAGGAAGGGGAGACGACAATGTTTGAACTGGTAGACAACATTCCGCAAAATGCAGTCATAAAAGTAGTGGGTGTCGGTGGCGGCGGCGGTAACGCCGTGGAGCACATGCTGGGCAGTGCCATCGATGGAGTGGATTTTATTTGTGCCAACACCGATGCGCAGGCGCTGAAAAGCATGTCAGCAAAAACCCTGTTGCAACTGGGTGGCAATCTCACCAAGGGCCTGGGTGCCGGTGCCAATCCTCATATCGGCCGGGAAGCGGCGGTTGAGGACAAGGAGCGCATCCAGGAGGTGCTGGAAGGCGCCGACATGGTATTTATCACTGCCGGCATGGGCGGTGGCACCGGAACCGGTGGCGCTCCCATTGTTGCGGAAGTGGCGAGAGAGATGGGCATTCTGACGGTTGCTGTGGTTACCCGTCCGTTCCCGTTCGAAGGCCGCAAGCGCATGAAAGTGGCAGAAGAAGGCATCGCGGAGCTCACGGAGCACGTGGACTCCCTGATTACTATTCCCAATGAAAAACTGCTGGATGTACTGGGTGCCAAAACCAGCCTGCTGGATGCCTTCAAAGCGGCTAATGATGTGCTGCTGGGTGCCGTTCAGGGCATTGCCGATCTGATTATCCGCCCCGGCATGATCAACGTGGATTTTGCCGACGTGCGCACCGTGATGTCGGAAATGGGCATGGCCATGATGGGTACTGGTGCTGCCATGGGTGAAAACAGGGCCAGGGAAGCTGCCGAAGCAGCCATCCGCAGCCCGCTGCTGGAGGATGTGAACCTGCAGGGTGCCCGGGGTATTCTGGTTAATATTACGGCCAGCGACAGTCTGTCTCTGGGTGAGTTCTCCGAGGTGGGCGACACCGTTGAAGAGTTTGCCTCTGATAACGCCACTGTTGTGGTGGGCACGGTAATTGATCCGGAGATGGCCGATGAACTGCGGGTCACGGTTGTGGCTACCGGTTTGGGTAATCCTCAGGAGCGTCCGGCTACCAAGCCTGTTGAGGTGGTGACTCGTCGTCCATCAGCTGCCAGCGTGATCAATGGCGACCAGGATTACAAGAAATATGACACGCCTGCCGTGGATCGTGTGCGCCAGCAACGGGAAAATCGCCGCAAGCCAATGGTAGAGTCGGATATGAACCGTGAGTACCTGGATATACCCACGTTTCTGAGGCGTCAGGCTGATTAAAAAATAGCCACATTTTACACAATTTGACGGTTATTCGTTTGGTCTGAAGATCGAAGTCTGATAGTATTCGCGCAGTTTTACACTGCAGGATTAACATGAGATTGTGCCGATATGATTAAGCAGCGCACGCTGAAAAATACAATTAGAGCAACAGGGATTGGTTTGCATACGGGTGACAAAGTCTACCTCACCCTGCGCCCCGCACCTGTGGATACAGGTATTGTATTTTGCCGTACCGATCTTGACCCTGTGGTCGAGATCAAGGCAAACGCATGCAATGTCGGTGATACCACGCTCTCCACAGCGCTTGTCAATGGCGATACCAAGGTTTCCACTGTGGAGCACCTGTTATCTGCCATGGCGGGTCTGGGTATCGACAATGCCTATGTTGACCTCAGTGCAGCCGAAGTGCCCATTATGGATGGCAGTGCCGGTCCCTTTGTATTCCTGCTGCAGTCAGCGGGGATCGAGGAACAGAATGCGCTGAAAAAGTTCATCCGTATCAAGCGCAAAGTCACTGTCAAGGACGGCGACAAGACGGCTACCTTCCTGCCGTTTGATGGCTTTAAAGTGGGCTTTACTATCGACTTCGATCATCCCGTATTCAAGGGCCGCACGCAGACTGCCACCGTGGATTTCTCCAGCACATCCTTTGTGCGTGAGGTGAGCCGGGCGCGGACTTTCGGCTTCATGCGCGACATCGAGTACCTGCGGGCCAACAACCTGGCCCTGGGTGGCAGTGTTGACAACGCCATCGTTGTTGACGACTACCGGATCCTCAATGAGGACGGGTTGCGCTACGAGGACGAGTTCGTCAAACACAAGGTACTGGATGCCATCGGTGACCTGTATTTGCTGGGCAAAAGCCTGATTGGTGAATTCCGGGGTTACAAATCTGGTCATGCATTGAACAATATGTTGCTGAGAGAGCTTCTGGCACAGGACGATGCCTGGGAAATCGTCACATTTGAAGATGAAACTACCGCTCCCATATCCTATATGAAGCCGGTTCTTGCGGCTGAATAGTCTATTTTTTCATAAACCCGGTAAATTTCGCCGGGTTTATGGAAACCTGCTCATTTTTTGCCTAATTTGTCTAAAGTAGAAGCTAATCTCTGTAGAGAGGACGCCAGGTTTTTTGCCTCGTTGCTGTCGTCCGCGGCGATATGTGCCGCCGTGTCCCGCAGCATCTGGCGATTCCCTGGTGAAACATCGCTGTTGGGTCGTCTGCGGCGTGCTTCCCGGCTGTCTGAGGTGGGTTTCGCGACTTTCACTTCAATATCAGTCAGCCGCTGAAAGGGCGGGCTCTGGCGCAGTTTGCCCAGCAGCTGGGGTTTTGTGAACCTCAGCTGTGTCGCTACGGCTTGACTGGTGGTTTCCACATGCAATATGCCGTTCTGGTAGTCACAGACCTGGCAGTAGTGGCTGAGCATGGTGGGCAGTTTGCCGAGAAAAGCGCGATTGAATTGACTGAGTTGTTGTGACCGGGTCGCCAGTCTGTTAAGTCGCTGCGCACGGAACAAAAGATCTTTAACGGATTTTATGTTATTTTCGCGGCCCATTGATGCAGGTTCTCAGCTGACAGTGATTGAATCCGGATAATTTCAGGGGCTGGCTAAAGCCGGCTCCGTCTTTGAATAAACGTTAAACGTTTATTCAAACATTCAAGCATTTGATCGTCATTTTTGTAATTGTAAGTAAGAGAGTAAAAACCCAAAGTTTGGAAGGCTCGCCTCCAAGGGTGGTACAGTTTAAACCATGAATATTGTATTTATCGACAGAAAAACAGGCAGATCCAGAACGGTTCCTGTAAGGGGGCCACTACTGGGGTTGGTGATTGGCGGATTTCTTCTGTTATCCGCAGGCTTTTCCGGCCTGGGGTATTGGCTGGCCGGAGCAGCACCCCACTTGACTGCCAGCAGTGATGAGCCCACCATGGCCACCGACATTCATGCGGATGTGGTTAATAATCAGGCGCTTATCCGCGAGGCCCAGGAAACGGCGAAGCAGCAGATGACTGCCCTGACGGTGCGTATGGCCGAATTGCAGGCCCGTCTGGTCAGGCTGGATGCACTGGGTGAGCGGCTGGTTGACGTCGCCAAGCTTCATAACGGCGAGTTTGATTTCTCCTCCGGTCCGCCGGTGGGCGGTCCCGAAGATGCTCAGCAACAGCTGGAGGACGCCTTTGCCAAACCCAGCTTTATTCAGGCCCTGGATCAGCTGGCCGCTGACGTGGAGCAGCGGGAACAGCAGCTTGAGGTGCTTGAATCCCTGCTGGCAAACCGCAAGATTCAGAAAGAGGTTTACCTGGCCGGACGGCCCGTCAAATGGGGGTGGATGTCCTCCCGTTTTGGGCGGCGCACTGACCCCTTCACCGGTAAGCTGGCCTGGCACGGCGGCGTGGATTTTGCCGGCAAGGATGGTTCCGATATCATTTCCGTGGGCTCCGGCGTGGTTACCTGGGCTGGAGACCGTTATGGTTATGGCCTGATGGTTGAGGTCAATCACGGCGATGGCCTGAGTACCCGCTACGCCCATGCCAAGGAAATCAAAGTGAAAGTGGGTGAGATCGTCCACAAGGGCCAGACTGTGGCACTGATGGGCAGTACCGGTCGATCCACTGGCCCCCACGTACATTTTGAAGTCCTGAAACACGGCAAAGCCGTTGATCCTACCCGTTATGTAAACCGGCGGGTAGAAAAGTAACTTTTTTACCCGTTTTCCCTCTCCCTGAAATCCAAGGATGGCTATTAATCAGGAAAAGCTCCCATAAGCTCTTCATACGCATGCCATTTTCTGGTTAGAATTGCGGACTCTGTAATGATCGCCGGCTGGTTAAATAATAGCCTTCTGGCCCTAATGCAAGCAGGTAACTATGTTAGGACAAGCCCTTCGCAAAGTTTTTGGTTCCAAGAATGAGCGTGAACTGAAACGGATGAGAAAGCTGGTAGCGGTGATCAACCAGCTGGAAGAACAGTATGAACCGTTATCCGATGATGAGCTGAAGGCTAAAACCCAGGAATTTCGTAAACGGCTGGATGAAGGGGAAAGCCTGGATAACCTGCTTCCGGACGCCTTTGCAGCGGTCAGGGAGGCCAGCAAGCGTGTCATGGGTATGCGCCACTTCGATGTCCAGCTGGTGGGTGGTATCACCCTCCATGAAGGTCGTATCGCGGAGATGCGTACCGGTGAGGGTAAAACCCTGACCGCTACCCTGGCGGCCTATCTGAACGCCCTGACCGGCCGTGGCGTACATATCGTGACGGTGAACGATTACCTGGCGCAACGGGATGCCGACTGGAACCGGCCACTGTATGAATTCCTTGGCATGAAGGTGGGAGTGGTTTTATCCCGTCAGCCCCAGGACGAGAAAAAGGCCGCGTATTCTGCGGATATCACCTACGGTACCAACAACGAATTCGGGTTCGATTACCTGCGCGACAACATGGCATTCAGCCTGGAGGATCGTGTTCAGGGCCCACTTAACTTTGCCATCGTGGATGAGGTGGACTCGATTCTGATCGATGAAGCCCGGACGCCACTGATTATTTCCGGTCCCAGCGAGGACAGCTCCGATCTTTACAAACGTATCAATGTCCTGATTCCCCGCCTCAAGCGTGCCGAAGTGGAAGGCGACGAAGTGGGAGAGGGGCACTACACCGTTGACGAGAAAAACCGCCAGGTGGAACTGACCGAGGAAGGTCACGAGTATGTCGAAGAGCTGCTGATTGAAATTGGTCTGCTCACCGAAGAAGACAGCCTTTACGCTGCCAATAACCTCAACCTGCTCCACCATGTTCACGCGGCGCTCAAGGCCAACGTGCTGTTCCAGCGGGATGTGGATTACATCGTGCAGAACAGCCAGATCGTGATCGTGGATGAACACACTGGCCGTACCATGCCCGGTCGTCGCTGGTCGGACGGCATACACCAGGCCATTGAAGCGAAGGAGGGCGTGAAGATTCAGCAGGAAAACCAGACCCTGGCTTCCACCACCTTCCAGAACTATTTCCGTATTTATGACAAGCTGTCCGGCATGACCGGTACAGCGGATACCGAAGCATTCGAGTTTCGTCAGATCTATGGCCTGGATGTGGTGGTGATACCCACCCACAAGCCCATGATCCGTGATGATATGAATGACCTGATCTTCATGACGGCGGAAGAAAAATACGAGGCCATCATCGAAGATATCAAGGAGCAGGTGGAGAACAAGCGGCCGGTTCTGGTGGGTACAGTCTCCATTGAAACCTCCGAATTACTGTCCGGAATTCTCAAAAAGGAAAAAATCCCCCACAAGGTACTTAACGCCAAATTCCACGCACAGGAAGCCGAAATCATTGCCCAGGCAGGTCGGCCCGGTGCGGTTACCATTGCCACCAACATGGCAGGCCGCGGTACCGATATTGTGCTGGGTGGCAGCCTCAAGGAAGAGCTCGAGAACCTCAAGGACCCCAGCGAAGCGGAAATCGAAAAGCGCAAGAAAGCCTGGCAAGAACGACACCAGGAAGTGCTGGATGCGGGCGGCTTGCACATCATTGGTACCGAACGCCACGAATCCAGGCGTATCGATAATCAGTTGCGTGGCCGTGCCGGGCGCCAGGGCGACCCCGGTTCAACCCGGTTCTATCTGTCTCTCGAAGACAGTCTGATGCGGATATTTGCCTCCGACCGAATGAAAGGGTTAATGCAGACCCTGGGAATGCAGCGTGGCGAAGCCATTGAGCATCGCTGGGTAACGCGATCCATCGAGAATGCCCAGCGCAAGGTGGAAGGGCGTAACTTCGACATCCGTAAATCCCTGCTGGAATACGACGACGTGGCGAATGATCAGCGCCGTGTTGTCTACGACCAGCGTAATGAGATTCTTGGCGCCGAAGATCTTTCCAACAGCGTGAAAGCCATTCGCGAAGAGGTCGTGAATGATTTCGTGAGCGGCTATATCCCACCGGGCTCCATGGCGGAGCAATGGGACATTGAGGGTCTTGAGCGGGCGCTTGAAACCGACTTTCGGGCTCATCTGCCGGTGGCTGCATGGCTGGAGGAAGATGAAAAACTCCACGAGGAATCGTTGCGGGAAAAAATCCTTGTGGCACTTGAGGATGCCTACCGGGAAAAGGAAAACAATGCGCCCGAGCCATCCCTGATGCGCCAGCTGGAAAAACAGGTGATGCTGGTCACCCTGGATCGCCTCTGGAAAGAGCACCTGGCCAATATGGATCATCTGCGTCAAGGTATTCACCTGCGGGGCTACGCACAGAAGAATCCCAAGCAGGAGTACAAGCGGGAAGCCTTCGAGTTGTTCCAGACCTTCCTGGAGAACGTGAAATTCGAGGTGGTACGCACCCTGTCCACAGTGGAAATACGCCGCCAGGAAGAAGTGGAAGCCCTGGAGCAGCAGCGCCGTGAAGCCGCAGCACGGGAAATGCAGTTGCAGCATGAGAATGCCGCCGCGCTGGATGGCGCCGACGAAAAGCCCCGGGAAGATTCCAATACTCCGTTCCAGCGGACTGAGCGCAAGGTGGGCCGTAATGAACCCTGTCCCTGTGGCTCAGGCAAGAAATACAAGCACTGTCACGGCAAGCTCGATTAGAACATTAACACGAGCAAAAAACTTGCGACAGAATTGAGATGAAAGACCAGAAGGCTGTATCAAGGGATATGGCCTTTTTTATTCGAGGAGACTTTTCTTATGGCGGTTGGCCCAGACACTTTTCCTGACATGCATCCGGTTGCCGGTTTTCAGCTGGGTACCACAGCGGCGGAAATCAAAAAGCCCGGTCGCAAGGATCTGGTATTAATGCGGGTGGATATCGGTGCCACCATTGCCGGCGTGTTCACCCGCAACCGCTTTTGCGCGGCGCCTGTGCTGATCTGTCAAAAACATCTGCAACAGCAGACCCGGGCCACAGAATGCATCAATTACCTGATCACCAATACCGGGTTTGCCAATGCAGGCACCGGCCCGGACGGTTACGAAAACAGTCTGAAAGTCTGTCAGCTGGTGTCCAGTCAGGGGGGCGCAGCCACGGAAAATGTGTTTCCGTTTTCCACCGGAGTCATTGGCGAGCGTTTGCCGGTGGAAAAAATTGAAGGGGGGCTGGAGCGCTGTTTCAAGGCATTGTCCGAGGATGGCTGGAGTGATGCTGGCAGAGGCATTATGACCACCGACACGCGCCCCAAAGGAGCCTCTGTTCAGGTGGATTGTGCCGGCAAAACGGTGACTGTTACAGGGATTTCCAAAGGTGCCGGTATGATCCGGCCCAATATGGCCACCATGCTCGCCTATATTGCAACGGATGCAGGGGTCGCCAAACCGTTGCTGGATGAGCTTCTCCGCGAGGCGGCAGACATTTCCTTTAACCAGGCCACGGTGGATGGCGATACCTCCACCAACGACAGCTGTATGCTGGTGGCAACCAACAAGGCCGATGTGTATTTCCAGAATGGCGACGAACCCGGTTTTGTGGAATTCCGCGAGGCGCTTTTTGAGGTGTGTGTGGATCTCGCCAAAGCCATCGTGAAAGACGGTGAAGGAGCTACCAAATTTGTGACGGTAAAGGTTTCCGAAGCCAGAAACCGCAATGAGGCCAGAGAAATTGCTTATACCGTGGCACACTCCCCGTTGGTTAAAACCGCGCTGTTTGCTGCAGACCCCAACTGGGGACGAATCCTGGCGGCCATCGGCCGGGCGCCGGTGGATAGTTTTGAGGTGGAAAAAGTGACGGTTTATCTGGACGACGTGCTGCTGTGCGAAAAAGGCAGTGTGGCGGAATCCTATGTGGAAGAGGATTGTGCTGCCGTGATGCAGCAGGAAGAATACACCATCGAAATCCGCATGGGACTGGGGGAAATCAGCGCCGAAGTCTGGACCTGCGATTTTTCCTATGACTATGTCAAAATCAATGCGGACTACCGTAGCTGAGGCGGGCTGATATCAGGAATACTTCATGAAATCCATTCATGTGGTGGCAGCGGTTATTCACGGTGATTGCGTTGGCAGGGCTGGTGAGATTCTGATATCAAAACGGCCTGACCATTTGCATCAGGGAGGCAAGTGGGAGTTTCCCGGTGGCAAAGTGGAGCCGGGGGAAGCGGTTGAGGCGGCGCTGACACGGGAGCTGAAAGAAGAGCTGGCTATCGGGGTGGGTCAGCTGAAGCCCCTGATACAGATTCACCATGATTACCCCGATAAATCCGTTTTTCTGGATGTATGGGATGTGCTGGAGTTTTCCGGTGAACCGCGGGGCGTGGAAGGTCAGGCCATACGCTGGGTACCGTCGGGCAAACTCGACAGCTTTGAATTTCCCGCCGCCAACGTACCGATTGTCCGCGCCGTGACGCTGCCGGACCGTTACTGGATTACGCCGGAGTTTGACGGTGCATTGTCAGAGTTTATCCGGTTGTTCGAAGCCAGACTGTCTGCTGGAATTTGCCTTGTTCAGTTGCGCACCAAGAGTCTGGATGCGCAACAACTGGTGTTGCTATGCGAGGCGTTAATACCGCTGAAACTGCGTTTCGAATTCAGGTTGTTACTTAACAGTGATTGTATGCAGTCCTTGCTGCACCAGAATCGCTGGGATGCTGTCGCTGCGCTGTTTGATGGGGTGCATCTGACCGCAACTCATCTGAATGGCAGTGATGCTAAACGGTTAACCGCGTACTTATCACCCGGGCAGTGGGTTGCTGCTTCCTGCCATGACCAGAAGGAGCTAGAGGTGGCGCAGTCTGTTGGCTGTCATTTCGTGACGCTGTCACCGGTCAGAGCGACCGCGAGCCATCCCCATGCCAAGCCCCTGTCTTCGGAAAACATCAGCCAGTGGCTGAGAAAAGCCGCTTTGCCGGTATTCGCCCTGGGTGGATTGGGTGACGGAGACATTAGCGAAATGAAGCGTATGGGGTTTCAGGGAGTGGCTGGCATACGTCATATTGCCACAGGCGATGCTGATTGAGCGGCAATAAAAAAGGCGATGTCGGGAAGGCATCGCCGTAAAGCAGCCAGGCTGCTCACTACACTCTATCTTGATTCATTGCGCTCGATCCTGTTCCATGACAGGTTGGGCGCATTGCACCTGTCAGGGTTCCTGCTTTGTCTCCCCGGCACGCCGCTCTGCTTCCGACATGTTCTTGATGATCACTTCACTGTCTTCGATGGACTCGAACACGTCGCTGGCAAACCCACCCACCTTGTCATTCACTTCGCGAATCTTGCCATAGATGGAGCGCACCAGATCATTGTGCTGCTCGCGCATTTTTCTGGCCTCCTCATCCATTCTTCCCTGTTTCTCCAGGATGTCGAAGGCCACATCGCCAATGGCAATGTGAATATCCTCAACAGTCTGGGTTCCCTGATTGACCGTCTTCTGGATCATGTCCTTAACCACTTCTAACTTGCTTAGGATGCTCATGGGGTTTCCTCGTGTTGCTGTGCTCAATGGTCAGGTGTCGTCTGCCAGTTGTTTGATTTCGCTGCGATGCTCGTAAGCCGTCAGCATTTCCGATATAGCTTGGCCTACCTGGCGGTTAATGTCACGGGCAAACCGATAGACCCGTGACACATGGTCCTGCGGATAAGCCTTCAGGGTTTCCACAGTCTGGTTGTTTTCCAGGGCGCCGGTGGCCATATCAAGAATAAAATTCTGAATGGTCGTATGGATGTTCTCTGAGGTTTCCAGCGCCCGGTCAATCGCCAGCTGGGTAATGTCTTTATAGACATGGATTTTTCTTATCTGGTTGCTCATGACATGTGCTCCTGTAAGCGCAGGTTTATATTGTCGGAACGAGTGGCTCAGGCGAACAGCCTGGAAACTCTGGGGGGCTTTGAAAATTTCCAGACTTTCCTGAGTACGGTTTTGTACTGGCTGAAGAACGAACCGGTGTTGTAGGGCAGGTTGTATTTTTCACAAATGGCCTGTATCCGCGGTGAAAGCTCTGCGTAGCGGTGGGCCGGAATATCAGGGAAAAGGTGGTGCTCGACCTGATAGCTCAAATGACCACTCATGATGTGAAGCCAGCGTCCACCGGTAAAGTTGCTGGATCCCAGCATCTGGCGGTAATACCAGTGGCCTTTGGTTTCGTTCTCGCATTCTTCCTGTGTGAAAGTTTGTGCGCCTTCGGTAAAGTGACCGCAGAAAATAATGCTCGATGTCCACAGGTTACGCATGCCATTGGCGATCAGGTTTCCCGCAGCCACTTTCCAGAAGAACGGGCCTGCCAGCGCCGGGAAGAATACATAATCCTTGAATAATTGCCGTGAACTTTTTTTGGCAAAGTCTTTCAGCATCGGAAGCTTGTCTTTTATAGAAATTTCTCCGGAGCGAAGCTTTTCGGTTTCCAGTTCATGAAGCGCAACGCCCCACTGGAAGACAGCGCTCAGCGCAAAGAGATAAAACAGGTTGAAGCGCCATACAGGGTGCCATTCGGTATCATCCGAAAGCCGCAGTGCAGCGTAACCGTAAT
>JAWVYU010000150.1:0-11532 GCA_033722575.1 Ketobacteraceae bacterium
GAACTCACCACCGTCACGCCATCCGCACGGGATAAAACCCAGCGTTTCATGGCCCGCCCCAGCCTGCCTTTAATGGCAAACAGGTCACCTCCATGGGACGTGACGCAGACCGGCACCTTCCTGCGGGCCAGCACCATTGCCAGAATCGCCACCACCCCCTGGGGAATAATCCAGTGGGCATGGATGGCGTCCCAGTGCCGGCGCCGTAACAGATGCACCAGCGCAACAATCTGCCCCAGCACAAAAAACGGAATCAGAAAAAGCCTGGCCTTGTTGCTGCGAATATTCTCGAGAATGCCGGAGCCATAAGCCAGGGTTTCCATAGACCTGAAAAAGTAGCGGTAACGCAACACTTCCGTGTTATCCACCTGTTCACACCGGACTGCACCGGGTGCTGAAGGAACCAGTGCGGTAACCGCGCATCCCCGCTTGCCCAGTTGCCGGCACAGCAGCCTGATAAACTGGGGCTGGGGGTCGGTCTCCGATACCGGAAAGGTGGATGCGAGCACAAGCACCCGCAGCGGTGTTGTATTCGGTTCTGCCGGATCAGGAGTCGTCATCGGGCCTCAGATCAGAAGCTCTGGGTCCACCCCGCTGGGAATACATCAGGTTGGTTACCTGTTCCGAGATCAAGCCCATCAGAAACACCAGCACGGAAATGGAAAGCAGCAATGCGCTCATGTTGGTAAAGCGTCCCGCCGTCCAGAAGGTGTACATATAATAGGTTAACCCGGTAAAGAAAAAGGCCAGGCTGATGGGCGTAAATAACTTGAGGGGTGAAAACAGGGTGCCCACCTTGAAAATAATCAGCAGAAAGCGGACTCCGTCCCTGCTGAGGCTGATATGGCTTTTACCGATCCGCTGGGCGGCCACAATGGGCAGATAGGCAACCGAATAACCGGCACGGAAAAATGCCATGGTGATGGTGGTTGGGTATGAAAAACCATTGGGCAGCAACGACAGAAACTGTTTGAAATAACCGGCCCTCACAGCCCGGAAACCGGACGTCAGATCTTTCACCTCATGCCCCACCATCCAGGATGACAGGTTATTGTAAAGCGTATTGGCCGCCAGCCGGCCCAGGCTGGCCTGGGAAGCACGATCACGGGCACCCACCACCATGTCGTAGCCACGCGCCAGCAGATCGAGCATTTTCGGAATATCATTGGGGTCATGCTGGCCATCACCGTCCATAAACACCAGAATATCGCCGCGGGCAGTACGTGCGCCGGTCTTGATGGCTGAACCGTTTCCTTTCGAATAGGGATGGGTAACACAGATCACGTCGCACTGTTCACACACTGCTATGGTGTTATCGGTGGAGCCGTCATTTATTACAATGATTTCGCTGTCAGGCATCACCTGCCGGATATTGGGCAGGAGCTTTTCCAGGGCAGCGGCCTCATTTTTCGCCGGAATTACTATCGATACTAGGTTCGTCATTGTTGTGCGCATTCCATGGTTTTCATCATGAGGAACCCTGTTGTTCTGAGGCTCAGGGTCTCAGGCGTATTTCAAGCGTGTTGCAGCTTGTCAGTCTTCCTGCGGATTGGCCCACTCAGGCAATTCGCCTTCCACCTGCTGCGAAACCTGCTCCAGCAGTTTTTCTTCCAGCTCCGCGTCGTTTCTTAGCCGGGCAATTTCCAACGCATTCTTGTAGGATTGCAGCAAGCTTTCATTATAGCTTATAACTTGCAGCGAATATTCCTGAGCTCTGTCCAGCTGCCGGTATTTCAGACTCAGCGCGGTGGCCGCATTGGCAATATAGCGCTTACGGTTGGCAATCAGGTCAGGATTGGCAAGTGCCGCATCCACGGCTTTGAGAAGTTTTTCCGGCTCAATGCTGCAATCATCACCCATCTGGCAATCCAGCATCCCCAGAAACTGATTCATGTCCATGTGTTGCACATTTTTTTCCGCCAGCCGCTCGTAAAACGCCTTCCAGACCCGTTCATCGGTAGGGTATCCCATCAGGTCATCAAGCCTGATCAGACCCGCATACCCATACCAGGCATGCTCATCCACCCGCGATACCGTCAGAAAATGCCGGCGCGAAAATTCGTAAGCTTTTTCCGGATCCCGTGCAGCTTTGATCTGTAACAGGCCGAAATAGTAGCGGGCAGCCTCAAAATTCGAGCGGGCAGATTCCGGATTTTTTGCCGCTTCCGACAATACCAGCTTGGCCCAGCTGCTCCAGTCATTCGCCCTGCTGAAAGTGACAGAACCCAGCACACAGATATAGGCCACCAGAATAACCAGCACTTTTCTTGAATCAAATTTGTCGCATGCCGTTTTCAGCAAGACGAAACCCATGAGGAATAATCCCAGCATGGGAAAATAGTTACGGTGCTCGTGAACCAGCTCAAGGGGGAATATACTGGACTCGATCAGATGCCCCCCCAGAAACCAGAACCAGCCGGCGGTAACCAGTGGCTGTTTTTTTCTGACAAACAGCACCACCGCCGTAACAACCACCAGAAACACAACCGACCATAGCGTCGTAAGCGGTTCCAGCAAGGAAGTCGATGCCCTGATCTCATCATGAAACAGCGCCATTCTGGTTGAATTGGGCAGAATGATCTGCGAAATGTAAAAAACCAGTGCTCTTCCCTGGGTCAGCAACCGCTCTCCCATGCTGTAGGGTCTGGATTCAAAGCCCGCCTGCAACGCGCTGAAATACCAGGCCACAGCAACCACCAGCCCCACAAGAATCAATCCAAATAGCCAGCGTAGCAACCGCGTCATGACATCACGGTTCCCGCAAAGGCTGGCAAAACCGGTCAGGGATAACTCCAGTGCCAGCACCACAAAAAACAGCACCGCCGCATTCTCCTTACAGAAGATAGCGGCCACGCCCGACAGCAGTGCCCCCAGCAACCAGCACCAGCCCCGCGCACTGTCCGCGCTGAGGCGGGCTTTAAGGTAACAGGCGAGCGCAAGCAGCATGAACAGTGTCGCCATGCTGTTCATACGCTGCACCACATAGAGCACCGAGGTCAGGTTCAGGGGATGCAGCAACCAGGCCCCCGCCAGCAGCGCCAGTAACAACCGCTCGCTGGAACTGACTGCAGATGAACCGGAATCGCCCGCGACCCTGGCCACGCGCAGCACCAGCACGAACACACCATAAACCAGCAATCCGTTCAGCAAGTGGATCAGTAAATTCACCAGCTTGTAACTGAAGGGCTCCAGGCCGGAGAAATAGTAATTCAGGGACAGGGAAAGAACAGGAATGGGCCGTTTCAGAGGGCCCGATGTTGACGCTGCTATGGCATCCTGCGCCGACTGCAACGACAGCGACTCTATCTGAACACCGGGGTTATCAACAAAATTATAAAAGTCATCAAAAACAAAAGGACCATTCATACCGGGCCAGTAAACACCAATGGCAGCAGCAAGAATGATAAGCGGAACAATCAGTTTTTTTGTCATTGCAAATAAAAAAGGAGCCACCTTTTGAGTGGCTCCTTTGTCTAAGCGATCAACCGTTTATTAGTTACGGCAATCAGTCGGCAGGTAACGTGGATCCAGGTCAGTGTTGTTAGTAGCACTGGGCGCAGTAACCGCGGTTCCGGGAGTTTCGTCAGCGTTACCGCAGATCCATACGATACCACCAGCGGCGTTACGTGCAGGACGCAGAGACAGGATGCTGCCTGCGATGGACTGGTTAGCACGGTTACCGTAAGTTACGTCAACACCACCACTGCTTGTTACTTCGATCTGGGTTACGTAGTTACCTTCGTAACTGGCAGCCTGGGCAATACCGGCAGAAGCTGCAGAATCAGGCAGACGACCACGTGAAGAGTAGAAGTCACTGATGGACGTCTTGTGCTCGGCAGCCATGTTCATACCTTCAGTTACCTGGGTACGGATGGTATAGTCCTGGTACTGGGGAATCGCAACAGCGGCCAGAATACCAATGATCGCAACCACGATCATCAATTCAATTAGAGTAAAACCTTGCTGGACTTGCTTCATGATAAAACCTCAAATCGTTTAAACCACATTTTACGCCCCCCACATAACCCTGGGAGAAACTGATTTCCCACTTGCAGCTAGCATGCCAAAACAAATAACCTACCGTTAAACAAGGGCTTGCCGATTTTGATGATGCTCAGAACCTGAAATCCATGTCAAAATGGGACAATCACTGACAAAATTCGTCACTCTTGAATAAAGATTGGCCTTTGCTACTCAACCATGAAACAAAGGTCTAGAATAAGAAGATAAGTTGTTGTTTATGTGTATATAGCCCGTAGGCAAAGGAATCACACAAGGTAGATTGAATGAATAAAGCTGTCTCTCTCAGTGGGCTGGCGAAACGGCTGGTACGGGATTCCGTTATCAGTCAGCAAGTGGCGGAGCAGGCCACCACCACGGCTATGGAGCAGAAAATCCCGTTTGTTACCCATCTGGTCCAGTCGGGAACCGTCTCCGCCAGAAGCATCGCGATTACCGCGGCTGACGAATTCGGCACACCGGTGGTGGACCTGACGGCCTTAGCACCGGATGTTATACCAAAAGACCTGGTTAATGAAAAACTGATCCGAAAACACCGGGCGCTGCCGCTCTTCAAGCGTGGCACACGCCTGTTTGTGGCCCTGTCAGACCCAACCAACCTGCCTGCACTTGACGAAATCAAGTTCAATACCGGCCTGAACACCGAAGCCATCGTTGCCGAGGAAGACAAGCTCAACGAAGCCATAGAAGCTTTTCTGGAGAGCCAGGACACCACCCTGCAGGATATGGGGGATGCGGACCTAGAGGATCTCGACATTGAGGCAGCAGAAGATTCCAAGGGTGACGATGCCGGCCAGGATGCTGCTGACGATGCCCCGATTGTCCGCTTTGTTAACAAGATATTACTGGATGCCATCAAGATGGGGGCATCCGACATCCACTTTGAACCTTACGAAAAATCCTATCGGATCCGGTTCCGCGCCGACGGTATTTTGCAGGAAGTCGCCAAGCCGCCCATTAACCTGGCCGGGAAACTGGCGGCACGTCTGAAGGTTATGTCCCGCCTGGATATTTCCGAACGCCGGATTCCCCAGGACGGCCGTATCAAACTGAAACTCTCCAAAACACGGGCCATTGATTTTCGTGTAAACACCCTGCCTACCCTGTTCGGCGAAAAGATCGTACTGCGTATTCTGGATCCGGACAGCGCCAAGCTGGGTATTGATATGCTGGGTTACGAAGAGGATCAGAAGAAACTCTATATGGACGCCCTTGAGCAGCCGCAGGGTATGATCCTCGTTACGGGCCCCACCGGCAGCGGTAAAACCGTATCGCTGTACACCGGCCTCAATATCCTGAACACCTCCGAGCGCAACATATCCACCGCCGAAGACCCGGCGGAAATCAACCTGGAGGGTATCAACCAGGTGAATGTGAACCCCAAAGTGGGCCTGGATTTCAGTGCCGCACTGCGGGCCTTCCTGCGTCAGGATCCGGATATCGTGATGGTGGGTGAGATCCGGGACCTGGAAACCGCCAATATCGCCATCAAGGCAGCGCAGACGGGCCACCTGGTTTTGTCCACGCTGCATACCAACAGTGCACCGGAAACCCTGACCCGACTCAGGAACATGGGGGTGCCGGCTTTTAACATCGCAACTTCAGTTTCGTTAATTATCGCACAGCGTTTGGCCCGCAGATTGTGTAAACATTGCAAAGAGATTATTGATGTCCCCAAAGAGGCCCTTTTGGAAGCAGGCTTCAAGGAGGACGAAATCGGCACCTTCAAGGTTTACACCCCCAAAGGCTGCGACAAGTGCAACAATGGCTACAAGGGCCGGGTGGGCATTTACGAGGTGGTGAAAATCACTGACGCCATTTCCCGCATTATCATGGAAGATGGCAATTCCATCGAAATCGGTGATGCGGCACGCAGAGAAGGCTTTAATGATTTACGCAAGAGCGGTTTAATGAAAGTTAAACAGGGTGTCACCAGTCTGGAAGAAGTTAACCGCGTAACAACAGGGCATTAACCATGGCAGCGACTCAAGCGCAACAAAAACCGGCAGCAGCAAAAAAGTCGGCTAAGCAAACAACCTTCAGCTGGGAAGGCAAGGATCGTAAAGGCAACACGATCAAGGGTGAGATCAGTGCCCCCAACATGACGGTGGTACGGGCCGAACTGCGCAAACAGGGCATTAATGCGAAAAAGGTCCGCAAAAAAGCACAGCCGTTGTTCGGTAGCGCCGGCAAGAAGATCACAGCACTGGATATCGCGATTTTCACCCGCCAGCTGGCCACCATGATGAAAGCCGGTGTACCGCTGGTGCAATCCTTTGAAATCGTCGCCGATGGTCTGGAGAACCCGTCCATGAAAGACCTGGTGCTGAAAATCAAAGCCGAGGTGGAAGCCGGTAACAGTCTGGCCAATTCACTGGGCAAGCACCCGCTGTATTTTGACGACCTGTTCTGCAGCCTGGTGGAATCCGGTGAACAATCCGGTGCCCTGGAAACCATGCTGGACCGTATCGCCATTTACAAAGAGAAAACCGAAGCCCTCAAGGCCAAAATCAAGAAAGCGATGAAATACCCCATCGCCGTTGTCTGTGTGGCCATTGTCGTCACAGCGATTCTGCTGATCAAGGTGGTGCCCACCTTCCAGGAACTGTTCGAGGGATTCGGCGCCGAGCTGCCGGCCTTTACCCAGTTCGTGATCGGTATCTCCGATTGGATGCAGGAGTGGTGGCTGGTATTCTTCGGCGGTATCGGGCTCGGCGTGTTCGGCTTTTTGCAGGGCAAGAAACGCTCCCGGGCATTCAGCGATGCTATTGACCGGGCAATACTCAAAGCTCCCGTGGCCGGCCATATCGTTTACATGTCCACCATTGCCCGTTATGCCAGAACCCTGGCCACCACCTTCTCCGCCGGTGTTCCCCTGGTGGAGGCACTGGATTCTGTGGCCGGCGCCACCGGTAACGTGGTGTATCGCAATGCGGTGCTGAAAATCAAGGACGAGGTTGCCAGTGGTACCCAGCTGAACTTCTCCATGAAAGCCACCGGCATATTTCCTCCCATGGCCGTGCAGATGACCGCCATCGGTGAAGAGTCCGGTGCGCTGGACACCATGCTGGACAAGGTGGCCACCTATTACGAATCCGAGGTGGATAACGCCGTTGACGGCCTCACCAGTCTGATGGAGCCACTGATTATGTCGGTACTGGGCGTACTGGTTGGCGGCCTGATCATTGCCATGTACCTGCCCATTTTCCAACTGGGTGCTGTTGTATAATCAGAGATGCCAAAACACGAAATTCTTGTTTACCTGCAAAATAACCCCGAACTTTTTATCGGGGTTGTTTTTTTGTTCGGGCTGATTTTTGGCAGCTTCTTTAATGTGGTGATTTACCGGCTGCCGATGATGCTGCATAACGACTGGCTGGCCAACTGCCGGGATTTCGTCAAGGAAGCCTATGGCAGCCTCCCCAAGGAGCTGGAAAGCACCCCCAAAGACTTCCGGGAAGAGCCGTTCAATCTGTCAACGCCGGCGTCCACCTGCCCTGCCTGCGGCCACAGGATCCGCTGGTATGAAAACATTCCCCTGGCCAGCTGGTTGTGGCTGAAAGGCAAGTGCAGCAGTTGCCGGGCGCCCATTTCGCCCCGCTACCCGCTGGTTGAACTGGCCACAGGGCTGTTATCTGCCTTTGTTGCCTGGAAACTGGGGGTTTCCTGGGAAACCGCGGCCATACTGGTGTTCACCTGGGCACTGATATGCCTGACCATGATCGATTTTGACACCCAGCTCCTGCCGGATCAGATCACTCTGCCACTGTTGTGGCTGGGCCTGATCCTCAACCTGAATGGCATGTTCACCTCCCTGGAATCCGCGGTTATTGGTGCGGTTGCCGGTTATCTGTCGTTGTGGAGCATCTACTGGATCTTCAAGTTTGTCACCGGCAAGGAAGGCATGGGATTCGGCGACTTCAAGCTGCTGGCCGCCATGGGCGCCTGGATGGGCTGGGAAGTGCTACCCCTTATCATCATTCTGTCCTCTTTTGTCGGCGCGGCCATTGGCATCAGCATCATCGTGATCAGGGGGCGTGACAAAAATATTCCCATCGCCTTTGGCCCCTACCTGGCCATTGCCGGATGGATTGCCTTTTTCTGGGGTGATACCATCATGCGCCTCTATGGTATCAGCCTGTAATTTCAAACCAGAGGTAGCAGCATGTTCGTTGTGGGCGTAACCGGCGGCATAGGCAGTGGCAAAACCGCTGCCACTGATCATTTTCATTCACTGGGTATTACCGTGGTGGATGCGGATCTTGCGTCGCGGGTGATTGTTGAACCGGGTCGCGAGGCCCTGGTCAGAATCGAAGAGCACTTTGGCAGCGGTGTCATTGCCGGTGACGGCACTCTGGACCGCCGCGCGCTGCGCGAGATTGTTTTCCGGAATCCCGATGAGCGCAAATGGCTGGAGCAGCTCACCCACCCTCTGATCGGCCAGGAAATTCTCCGCCAGATCCAGGCCAGTCAGTCGCCCTATACCATTCTTGCCTCCCCGCTGCTGCTGGAAAGCGGCCAGTCCCGGCTGACGCAGCGAGTGTTACTGATTGATGTGCCGGAAGCACTGCAAATCCAGCGCACCAGTGCCCGGGATAACACCAGCGAAGCCGATGTCAAAGCCATTATGAAAGCCCAGATGTCGCGGGAAGAGCGTCGCGCCAGAGCGGATGACATTATCGTGAATGACCAGGATATTGACCATCTGCATCATGAAGTCGAACAGCTCCATACAAAGTATCTGCAAATGGCTAAGGGATAAAGGATCCACCCCATGACCTTGAAAGTGAAATGCCCCACCTGTGACAAAGAGGTGGAATGGAGCAACACCAATCCCTACCGGCCGTTTTGTTCACACCGCTGCAAACTGATCGACCTGGGTGAGTGGGCCAGCGAAAACCGGGCCATTCCGGGTCAGGAAAACCCGCTGGATGAGTGGGATCTGGATGGCGAGGACAACCTTTCCGACCCGGACAAATTACACTGACCACTGACCGTCAGGCTTTTTTGCCGGGCTTATCCAACGCTTCTTTGTCCGCCGCCCAGTGAGCTGCTCCCAGAAACAGCAGGCGCAACTGCACTGCCATGCGCTGATGAATACGCTCTGCCTCTTTGGGATCGTCATGGGCATCCAGCAGTTCCGTAGTGTTCATGGCAACCGTCATAATGGTCTGCAGACACACATGATCAAGAATGTCCGCAGGCAGATGATCCATTAAATGGAGTTTCCTCATATCCGCAGACAGTTCATTGGCGAAATACAATAACTCACTGCGAATAGCGTCCCGCAGCGTTTTCGAGCCGCCGGTCAACTCCTGGGACATGAAGATAAAAAAACTCTTGTTGGCATACACATGCTCAACAAAGAGGTCCACGGAATTCCGGATGATCATTTCCGGAGACATCACTTCCTGGCGGGCACGCCGCATTAACTGGCGCAGTATCAGGCTCAACTCGTCTACCAGGGCCAGCCCCAGATCGTCCATATCCGTAAAGTGCCGATAGAAGGAAGTGGGCACCACCTCGGCGCTTTTCGCCACTTCGCGAATGCTGATAGTGGAAAAGTGCTGTCCCTGGGCAACCAGCCCCAGGGCACCGAACATCAGGTTATGTCGGGTTTTCAGCTTCTTCTCGAGTCGAGTCGACATAGTTACAGGCCCCGGACACCATGACTTGGTGTTCACTTGAATACACAGTCGCCGGATTATGGCGAAAAAAAACAACAATAGCCAGCACTTCGACCTGCCACCGGCTTCAAAACCCCAATTTAAAGAATCACATATAATCATTTATCTTGTTGTTTTTATTGTTTTTTAAAATCTAGATATTAATTTCAGTGCACACATGTTGACTCAAAGACCCACTTTAGTGTACAACTGAACACTAAACAACGACATGGAAGGTAATCACATGACCAGACACGCAGACGCGCTGCAATCCATCAGACGATGGGTCAGCAAAGCATTGTTCAATACGGATTCTGCCGGCAGCTATTTTGAGCCCCTGGCGGAGGGTATTGACCCCATGTGGTCCTTACAGTCCGCCCAGGCCAGGGTAGAACGTATTTATCGGGAAACATCCGATACCCTGACCCTGACAGTTCAACCGAACACGCGATTTCCGGGATTCAGCGCCGGGCAGCATGTGCAGCTGAGTGTGGAGATTAACGGTGCCAGAAAAACCCGCACCTTCACTATCGCCTCAAGTCCGGGAGAGTGGCGCAGGCACGGCAAACTGCAGCTTACCATTAAAGCCGTACCCCGGGGGCAGGTCACCAACTGGATTCACGAACATGTAAAGCCCGGGCACTTCGTCCGGTTGCAGGCGCCCGCAGGCGAATTTTTGTTACCAACACAGCCGGCCAACACGCTGTACATCGCCGGTGGCTCCGGTATAACCCCCATCATGTCCCATATCCGGGAACTGATGGAGTCACAGTTCCCCTACCCTGTCACCCTGCTCTACTACGCGAAACGCCGGGATGAGATTATCTTCAGGGCAGAGCTTGAAGCCATCGCCAATCATTTCAAACAGTTCAAACTGTACCTGATCTGCACTCAGGAAAGGGCTGAGGAAAAACAATTAAACGGCCACCTTTGTCAGGCGCATCTCGATCGGGCACTGACATACAGCCCGGAGCACGTTTTTGTGTGTGGCCCGAATGCCCTGAGGGAGGCTGCTGAAGGGCTGACAACAGAAAGCTATGGCGACCAGGCAGCTTTTCATGCGGAGTCGTTCGGCCTGTTAATCAAACGACCCTCCGGCGATACATGCGCCCAGCCCGTTACACTGACAAAAAGCCGCAAAACCATCGACTGCAACCCCGGCACACCCCTGCTGGAAGCGGCCGAGCAAAACGGTCTGACACCGAATTACGGCTGTCGTATGGGTATTTGCTACACCTGCAAGTGCCGAAAAACCAGCGGCGTTGTTCGCAATGCCCTGACCGGCAAACTGTCCGGCACCGACGAGGAAGATATACAGTTATGCATTTCCATACCGGAAACAGCCGTAGAAATCGATCTTTAACACTGACGTTAACGAATTCCCATTCATGGATAAGGACAGGAGGCTACCATGACAGCCGCAAATTTTAGCATTCCCACCGGGAAGCTCTCGGATCAAAAGCTGGAAGAGCTCGGAAGGGAAATGGATCAGATCAGAAACGATATTATCAATGATCTTGGCAAAAAAGATGCCGATTACATTCGCAACATTATTCGTCTTCAGCGGGGACTTGAAATTGCCGGTCGTGTAATGCTGCATTTCAGCTTTACCCCTATCGGTTTCAGTATGGGTTCGGCATCCCTGGGTTTGGCCAAGATTCTGGAAAATATGGAGATAGGCCACAATGTGCTTCATGGACAGTATGACTGGATGAACGATCCCGATATCAACTCCCGGGTTTACGAATGGGACAATGTGTGTGATTCAGAATCCTGGAAACGTACCCATAATTTTGAGCATCATACCTACACCAATATCATCGGAAAGGATCGTGATTACGGTTAC
>JAWVYU010000151.1:0-11530 GCA_033722575.1 Ketobacteraceae bacterium
CGTTTCATCGCTGCAGTACCTGCACGGTGTCCCTGCCAGGCAACCGGACCCGGGGGCGAGTGTCGGGCAAAGCCCGGGGGCGGACAAGCGCGTCCATCAGGTGCCCGCCGCGCCGGGTTTTTGGTTGACTGTTCAATTAAAAATCCGTAGCCTGTGTGCCGCAAGTTCTGGCGCCGGGGACCCGCAACATGCCGAAACTGGGGATGCAGGAGGTGCGGCGCCGGCAACTCATCGAGGCGACCATCGCCACCATCGAGCGGCATGGCTTCGCCGAGACCACGATCGCCGGCATCAGCCAGGCCGCGGGCCTCTCCAGCGGCATCATCAGCCATTATTTCGGCGGCAAGAATGCCCTGCTGGCGGCGAGCATGCGGTCGCTGCTGCGCGAGCTGCAGGCGGTGACGATCGTGCGCCTGCGCCAGGCGCGCACGCCGACCGAGCGCGTCGCCGCGATCGTCGCGGCCAACTTCGCGCCGGAACAGTTCACCCCGCGGGTGTGCGCCGCCTGGCTGGCGTTCTATGCCCAGGTCCCGTGGTCGCCGGAGCTCGCACGTCTGCACCGGGTGTACGTGCGGCGCCTGCGCTCGAACCTCGCCCACGCGTATCGCCAGTGCCTGCCGGCCACCGAGGCCGAGCGGGCGGCCGAGGGGATGAGCGCGCTGATCGACGGGATCTACGTGCGCGCCGCCCTGCGGGGCGAGGCCGCCGACATCCACCAGGCCTACAGCCTGGCGAACGACTACCTGCACATGACGCTCGACTACTACGGCCGCCAGGCGACCGGGCACCCGGCCCGCACCGCCGGTGGCCCGTGAGGAGAAGCAAGCTGCCGTGAAAGTGGACGATCGCAAGCTGTTCATCGACGGATCGCCGGCCGATGCCGCGGGGGGTGGCACGTTCACCGACTACAACCCGGCAACGGGCGAGCCGATCTGCGAGGTGGCGCTCGCCGAGGCGGCGGACGTCGACCGCGCGGTCACCGTGGCCGCGCGGGCCCAACGCGAGTGGGCGCGCCGCACCGGCGCCGAGCGGGGCCGCATCCTGCGGCGGGCCGCCGAGCTGCTGCGCGAGCGGGTCGACGAACTGGCGCGGCTGGAGAGCCTCGATACCGGGCGCCCGATCCAGGAGACGCCGGAGGCCGACGTCGAATCGGGCGCCGCCTGCCTCGAGTTCTTCGGCGGCATCGCCGCCGGCATCCAGGGCGAATACATCGACCTGGCGCGCGCGTTCGTCTACACGCGCCGCGAGCCGCTCGGCGTCTGCGGCGGTATCGGCGCCTGGAACTATCCTCTGCAGATCGCCTGCTGGAACTCCATATCAGGGACATTCCCGGCAGTGATTCACTGGAGCTGCTGAAAAAAATGCTGGGTTCCGGAGAGATGATCCACGTACGTCTGCCCAGTGGCGACTGCACACTGAATCATATCTATGGGGACGACGATATTCGCACCGGCACTACACCGCTGGTGTTCCTGGCAGGCAGCACTGGCTTTGCTCCGGTGAAGGCCATGATTGAATATTGTTTTCAGGAAGGGTTACAACGGCCCGTCGTGCTTTATTGGGGTGGCCGCACGGAAGACGACTTGTACCAGCACGGGCTGGCCAGAGAATGGCAGCAGAAACACCCCAACTTTACCTATATCCCGGTGGTTTCCGAACCTGAGAACAGCCCGGGCTGGAAAGGACGCTCGGGGTTTGTACATAAGGCCCTTATGGAAGACATGCTGCCCTTTGACAGCAACACCCAGATTATCGCCGGCGGCTCACCTGGGATGGTTCACGCCGCCTATGATGACTTTATGGCTGCCGGGCTGGCAAAACACCAGCTCCATTCCGATGTATTCGCCTATGCACCCCGCTAACCGCTAGTCTTCGGCAGTGGGTAATGGCAGATCCGGCAGACGTTGAGAAATCATCGCCAGCCCTTTCTGGAAGTACTCGCTGCTTTCCTTGTGGTCTCCCAGATAGCCGAGCAACCGCCCCAGTTCACCGTAGGCCTCGGCAGTTTTACGACTGCTCAGGCTGGATTCAAAATAGGAGCGGGCCTTTTCCCACTGCTGCAGCTGCATGGACAACCGGCCCAGGGTTAACAGCAGCATGGCATTATTGGGCCGCTCCTGGAGCCAGTTTTCCGCCAGCAATTTCTGCTTTTCCAGGTCCTCACCTTTCACAATGCCGTAAAGGCGTACCAGCTGATCATCCCAGTCCTTTTTCAGGAAGGCGGTGATCACACGTTCCGCCTCCTGCTCTGCCCCCAGCTCCATCAAACGGGAACAGTAGGCATGCAGCAACGCAGGGTTCTGGCGCGCAGCCCGCGGCACTTCGGACCAGGCCTGTTTCAGTTGCTGCAACTGGGAGGTCGCCGGAGAATTTCTTGATTGGGACTTGATGAGTCCTTCGTAGCAGGTTTCCGCCAGCGCCAGGTATTCTTCCTTTGCCAGCAAACGGCGTTTTTTGATCTCGGGAAGAACGCCGCGAAGATTCTCCCAGTCCTCCAGGCGCACATAGACCTGTGCCAGCATTTTCAGCACGGAGGTATAACCGGGGGATCTGGTATCCTTTTTCAGCATCATCAGGGTGGCCAGACATTGTTCCCATTGCCCGGAATCGAACTGCAAGCGTGCCTTGGTAAGACCAATAGCTGAGTCCACCCCCTTGGTTGTTTCATGGGCAAGGCGCAGATAGTCATCACGGCGTTCATCCTTGCCCTGCTCATGGGCGGCCTTGGCAGCGGTAATGTAGTTGATCAGCGGCACCTCGTGGCGGGAAGCGGCTTTCACCAGCACTTTTTCCGCCTCTGACCAGTTACCCTCCGCGTAGGCAATCAAACCTTTGGTCGTGCGCTTGCGGGCGCCATGCTGAAGGCGGCTTTTATCCACCAACCATTCCGCACCACGGTAAATCCAGAACACCAGGGTAACCAGCAGCAAAAAGCCGATGGTGGCCACAATAGCACTGGTTTCAAAAGTGTAATTGCCAAGAGAAAACAGCAGGTAACCGGGATCGCTGGACTGCCGGGCCACAAACATGGCGATGAGACTGGCACCGAACACCAGAAAGATAATAGTGGACGGTTTGAAAACCACTGCGCGGAATAAACTGGTCATGGAGCCCCCTGCTTGTCCGCTGGCGCACCGGCGGCATTTCCTGTGGCGTCGGACACTTCCTTACCGGCAGCCTCAGAACTCTGAGCGCTGTCTACGGCATTCTCAATGGCCGCTGTACCCAGTTGCCGCTCTACCTTTTCTTTCTGCCAGTAATCGCGGAATACCTGCACCGCCCTGACGGAACTCTCGATACTGGGTACCGGCGGGTTAACGACAGCAGCTTTGAGCTGAGCGATGCTTTTCAGAAAACTTTCCGCCTCTTTGGTGTTGGTACGCAGATATTCACGGATGCGGCTTTCCACTTCACCCAGACTGGTTTCATAGATCACCTGATCACCGCGCAACAGCGCCAGCTGGGCCTGTTCCAGTAATAGGCGAATATTCTGCTCCACGAATATCTGCTGGTCCTGGAGCAGGAGTGGTTTGATTTCACCATCCGTGACCCGCTGCACCCGCACCAGTGAGGTCAGAAAACGTTTTACTTCATACCAGGCATAAGCCAGACCATCCCCTGGCACCGTCTCGGTTTGCTTTTTACTTTCCAGAGACATCTCATAATTGATACTGGCGGCACGCAAAGCAGGCACTTTTTCACTGAGCAGTGACAGCCGGGCGAACAGCCCTTCGGTATCCACACTGACATCTGAGGCCTGCTGCAACAGCATCAGGTCAGACTGAATGGCGTTACGCAGGGGCCGGGCCGCAGGCTCTGCCATTTCACGTACCAGCTGGTCCGCCTCTATCATCAGCGCCAGGGCGCCATCCACGTCTCCCAGCAGGCTCAGACGCCGCTCCGCCACCATTACAAAATGCTCCACTTCCCGAAGCATCCAGTCGATGCGGGAAGAGCCGGTCATTTCGGCGATTTCACTTTCAATGGCTGCTACCCGGCCATCCAGGGTCTGATTGTTGGCCTTGACGGTGGCCGCAAAATTCTCGGTGTCCTGGAGTTCCTTGCCGAGGGCGGTGATGGTGGCCTGCAATGCTTCCAGCCGGGCGTCCTGCGCCTTGATATCTGCCTGCAGGCTGCTTTTCTCATAGGCCAGCCTGGCATTATCGACCCGTGATTCGTTCCAGAGGTAGCCGATGCCAGCCGCCGCAGCCAGGGCTATGAACAGTGCAATCACGGCCAGGACCGTGGGAAATGAAGAGGAAGATTGTTTGCTCAGCGCCTTCTCCTTTTGCGGCTTTCCGGCCTGCGTTTTTTCCATGCTGTTGCCCTTGTCTCCGTTACCCTGACTCAGTGTGGCAAAGCGTGTTTCTGTGTCCGGGTGGAAGCTCGCCTGATAGTCCGGATTTTCGGTATCCGTGGTCACCTTTGCCTGCCGGCCCGTACCCTCCACCTCGGAACTCCCGGGCCTGCTGTCGTTTTCAGTGCTTTTCGGCCTGCTGCCACGGGCACCACCCGATGCTCTACCGGACAGTGTAGTCTTGCCGCCAGAAACCGGTTTTTCCAGTCCTTCCGTATCTGACATTTTCCCACCAGTTTATTGTTTTAATAGTGCCATAACCCTACTGTAATTTGCCGGTGATGTGGAGCATTTTTCATGCTTGTTCCACCGCAGAAATCGCCTCGGCGAGCGCCTCTCCGGACGCACCCTGAGCTACCAGAACCCTGGTAAAACCCTGATCTCTCGCAAATTTTCCCAGCCGTTCACTGACGACAACCAGTGGCAACTGACAGATTTCCTTTACCTGGCTGCCCACCATACCCAGAAAGTTCTTCAGGCCGTCGCCACTGCTGATGGCCACATAATGCTGCACATCAGCCCTGAACCATGTCTGGAAGATGTCTAGATCCGTATCGGGCATCTCACGTTCATAGAGCGGCAATTCGTCCACCAGGGCTCCGCGCCGCTGCAGCTCCCGCTGGATCGCGTCACGCCCGCCGGCACCTTTGAGCACCAGAAACCGTTGCTCCGCCACCGCTTGCAACCGGGGAAAATCCAGCACCCCCTCACTGTCATGCCGACCAGGCACCTTTACCGGAAGCTGGTAATCCGCCATGACTTCTGCGGTGGCCGGCCCCACGGCATACCAGTCCTGACGCACAGGCCACTGGGGCCAGTAATCCGAAAGCAGCGAAAGCCCCAGCCGGGCGGCATTGGCAGATACACAGATCACGCCCTGATAGCGGTCCAGATCCAGCACCCGCTGGCGAAGCTCCGGAGTCAGTTTCAGGGGGCAAATAGCCAGTGTGGGAAACACCACTGCCTGCCAGCCCCGGGATTCTATAGCCGCCACCCAGCCAGCGGCCTGATCCTCTGGGCGGGTCACCAGCACGGATACCGGCTTGTCACTCATTGTACAGCCTGTCGAGAATCTCCCGGGCACCGTTATTCAGCAGCACCTGACCCACCTCGGCACCCAGGGCTTCAGCCTCAGCCTGGGGAGCCCTGGCTTCGTGACGCACCACCCGGGTGCCATCCGGCTCACCCACCAGCCCCCGCAGATAAATCTCATCCCCTTCCAGCAGGGCATATCCCGCAATCGGCACCTGACAGCCCCCCTGAAGGCGGCGGTTCATGGCACGCTCTGCCTGCAGGCGTACCCAGGAGTCCCGGTGATTCAGGGGCTTGAGTAACCGGATGAGCTCTTCGTCATCCAGCCGGCACTCAATGCCCAGAGCACCCTGGCCCACGGCAGGAAGACTTACCTCAGGCGGAATCTCCTGACGGATGCGCGCATCAAACTGAAGCCGTTTCAGGCCGGAAGCGGCCAGGATAATAGCCTCGAACTGACCGTCATCCAGTTTGGCGAGGCGGGAGTTCACGTTGCCCCGCAGGGTAATCACCTCCAGATCCGGCCGACGCTCTTTCAGCTGACACTGACGCCGCAGGCTGCAGGTGCCTACCCGGGCTCCCCGGGGAAGGTCGTCCACACTGTTATAGTGGTTGGAAACGAAGGCGTCGCGGGGGTCTTCCCGCTCGCAGATCACTGTCAGGCCAAGGCCGTCCGGAAAATCCACCGGCACATCTTTCATGGAATGCACCGCCAGATCGGCCCGCTTCTCCAGCATGGCCACTTCCAATTCCTTTACAAACAGGCCCTTGCCGCCCACCTTTGCCAGGGGCGTATCCAGAATCTTGTCGCCCCGGGTGCTCATGGCGGCCAGCTCCACCGTCAGGCCCGGATGATGGCGTTCCAGCTCTGCTTTTACATGCTCCGCCTGCCAGAGGGCCAGGGGGCTTTTGCGGGTTGCGATTCGGATGGTACGATCAGTCATTGGAAGTAAACCTGTGGTTGCACTGGCCGGAGCCAGCCTGCTGCCGTTTTCATTGGCGGGCTAAGCTACCACAAAGGGCCATTTTTCACCATGATTCCGGTACCGGAGGAACGGCCCCGCCCTGGGGAATGCTAGTACCGCTGCAACAGCTTTTTAACGGCCGCCACGTGGCGCCGGCTGATAACCACCCGGTCTTCAATATCCTTGAAGCGCAGCTGATACTGGTTCTGATGCTGTTCCAGGCCCTCGATATGGGCCAGCGCCACCAACGCGTTACGATGCACCCGCAGGAAACGCTGCCCGAACTCCTCTTCCAGCTCTTTCAGGGTATCATCAATCAGCACATCGCCACCGGGGTAGCGGACCGTGACATATTTCTGATCGGCCATGAAATAGCGGACTTCATCCACCGGGATCAGCTCAATACCACGATGGGTTTTGGCGCTGATATGCCGGCGGCCACGGGAGGACGGTGGCTCACCGGACGTCTGCTCCGGCAGCCCTTCACGCACGGCGCTCAGCTGGGCGCGGTTGACCCGCCGCGCCTGGGAAAGAGCCTGTTCCAGATCTTCCTGACGTACCGGTTTCAGGAGATAGCCAATGGCCTGAACCTGAAAAGCGCGGATGGCGTATTCATCGTAAGCCGTGCAGAAAATCAACGCGGGGGGCTCGGCCATGTTGGCCATGTGCTCAGCGGCCTCCATGCCGTCCATTGCTGGCATCCGGATGTCGGTGAGCACCACGTCGGGCTGGGTCAGGGGGATCCGATCCAGCAGATCAATGCCGTTACGGGCCTCACCCACCACTTCCACGTCGGTGATTTTTTCCAGCATGCGTTTAATGCGATCACGGGCGAGCGGCTCATCATCACAAATCAACACCCTCATGGATTACCTCATTCTGTTGCCTGCCCGGGCGGGGTGGGCCCGTGCCCTGAGCACTGTTCTATTTTTTATCGGGTCTTTTTGTTCTTTCTTGTTCTGTCGGAACTGTCTGTAGTTATTATTGTTGCTGTTAACTGTTCTCTTTATCAGTTGTTTACTTTGTCCCGCCGGCGCTGCCTCTTGCGTCGAAGGGATAGCTGAGCCGCGTAATATACCGGTTATTTTCCGGATAGGATGTTAACTTGGCCCGTTCTCCATAAAGCACCCGCAAACGGTTGCGGATATTATCCAGGGCAATGCGATTACCCCGGGTGTGCTCTTTCACTTCTTCCGCCACATAGGGGTTGGCAATTTTCAGCTCAAACACGCCGTACTGATAGGAGGCGTCTATCTCAATCATACCGCCGTCTTCCAGTGGTTGCACGCCGTGCAGAATCGCGTTTTCCAGCAGCGGCTGCAGGGTCAGCAGGGGAATCCTGACACCATCCGGTACAGCTCTTATCTGCCACTCCACCTGCAGCCGGTCCCCCAGGCGTAACTGCTCGATCCGCAGATAGCGCTGGCACAGGTCAATTTCCTCCCGGAGGGGCACCTGATTGCCTACTTCATTAAGACTTGCCCGGAACAGGTGCGACAGATCCTCCACCACCTCTTCGGCGGTGTCGGGGTCTACCGAGATCAGACTGGCGATAATGTTCATACTGTTAAACAGAAAGTGGGGGCGGATTCGCGACTGCAGCGCCTGAATCCGATTGACCAGCGCCGACTGACGCCGCTCAATAAGCTGTGCCTGCAAGTAAAAATAGCGGATCACCAGGCCGCCGATGATGGACGCAATAACGACATGGGTCAGCACCGAATCGTGGAATAGCCCGATGGTCTCGAATCCAGGGCGGACAATCAGCTGCTGGCTGAGCCAGCTTACCAGCCAGGTGTTCACCGGGATAATGAGATAGCTGATGGTCACTGCTCTGTTCTGCGGCAGCTTTCGCAACCGCGGCCGCAGCCAGCAGAGAACGGCCGCACTGGTCAGCGCCACCCATTGCACAAACAGGGAAATCAGCGCCAGGTTTTCCCAGTCAAAGGTACGCAAGGATCCGGAAGCCAGTACCAGCACAATGGAAAACAGCTCCGACACCAGTATCAGCAGGAACACCGGTTGAATGGCACACATGTCCGGCAGAAAGAAGCTGTCCTCCACCTCTGCTGGGGCGCTGTCCTTCTTTTTCACGGGTTTACGAGGGGGTTGTGATTTGCTCAATGGAGATCCTCAGCAGACTGTTCAGCAAAGGTGTATAATGCCCCACCTTTTCGATCACCCTGACAGTATAGGGCAGATGTCAGCAACCAACGTTAATTAGGCGAAGCATCAATGCAAGACAACCAGGCCGGAACCAACAAACAATGGGGTGGGCGCTTTACCGAAGCCACCGACGCTTTTGTGGAAGCCTTTACCGCTTCCGTTGAATTCGATCAGAAAATGGCAGAGCAGGATATCAACGGCTCCATCGCCCACGCCACCATGCTGGCAGAAGTGGGCGTGCTTACTGCCGACGAGCGCGACCAGATCACCGGCGGCCTGGAAAAAATCCGGGGCGAGATCCGTAACGGCGAGTTTGAGTGGTCCATCAAACTGGAAGATGTGCACATGAACATCGAGGCCCGCCTCACGGACCTGATTGGCATTACCGGGAAAAAGCTCCATACCGGGCGCTCCCGCAATGATCAGGTGGCCACCGATATCCGTCTTTACCTGCGGGATGCCATTGATGCCATCAGCGGCGAAATTACCCGCCTGCAAACTGGCCTGCTGAACCTGGCGGAGGCGGAAGCAGATACCATCATGCCTGGGTTTACACATCTGCAAACCGCCCAGCCGGTGACTTTCGGCCACCACCTGATGGCCTGGTTTGAAATGCTCAGCCGCGACCATGAACGCCTTCAGGATTGCCGCAAGCGGGTTAACCGTATGCCACTGGGTTCTGCCGCTCTGGCGGGCACCACCTACCCCATCGACCGCACCATAACCGCCAGGCTGCTGGGCTTTGAAGGCATTTGCGAGAACTCCCTGGACGGGGTCAGCGACCGGGATTTTGCCATTGAATTCAGTGCCGCCGCCAGCCTGATCATGACCCACCTGTCGCGCTTTTCCGAGGAACTGGTGTTGTGGACTTCCGCACAGTTCAATTTTATCGAACTACCGGACCGCTTCTGCACCGGCTCTTCCATCATGCCCCAGAAGAAAAACCCCGACGTACCCGAGCTGGTCCGGGGCAAGACCGGCCGGATTACCGGGCATCTGGTATCCCTGCTGACACTGATGAAGTCTCAGCCGCTTGCCTACAACAAGGACAATCAGGAAGACAAGGAGCCGCTGTTCGACACCGTGGAAAACCTTTTCAATTGCCTGCGCGCCTATGCCGATATGGTGCCCGCCATCCGCGCCAACCGGGACAGCATGCGGGAAGCGGCCCGCCGGGGCTTTTCCACCGCCACGGATCTGGCTGATTATCTGGTGAAGAAAGGAGTGGCATTCCGCGATTCCCACGAAATCGTGGGCAAGGCGGTGGCCTATGGCATTCAGCAGAAAAAGGATCTGTCGGAAATGAGCCTGGCTGAACTGCACCAGTTCAGCGACCAGATCAGCGAGGATGTCTTTGACGTGCTGACCCTGGAAGGCTCGGTGAATGCCCGCAATCACCTGGGAGGGACAGCTCCCGGTCAGGTGCGTGCAGCGGTACAGCGTGGCCGGGAAACGATCGGCAAACGCTAGTCCAAAGAAAAGCCAAATCAGAAACCGCAGCAGAAAACCTACCAAAAAGGGCCTCAGCAGAGGCCCTTTCACGGTGTTCAGGGATTAACAAATCAAGAGGGGTTGCTGCGGCGGCCTACTTTTCCACAAAAGCCCGCTCGATGGCATATTCGCCAAGGTCACCGTGGCGAGACTCCCGATAACCCTCAGCGTCCAGAATGCCGCAGAAATCCTTCAGCATGGACGGGCTCCCGCAGATCAGAAAGCGGTCCTCTTCCTTGTTCAGCTCCGGCAGTCCCAGCTCCCTGGATGCAGTACCGGTGCGCAACAGGTCCGTGAGGCGGCCCTGACGCTCAAACTCTTCCCGGGTAACCGTTGGGTAGTACAGCAGCTGCTCCCGGACCATGTCGCCAAAATATTCGTTGCCGGGCAGCTCTTTCAGAATGTGATCCCGGTAGGCCAGCTCGGAAACATAGCGCACACCGTGGGTCAGAATCACCTGATCAAAATTTTCGTAAGTTTCCGGATCCCGGATAATGCTCAGAAACGGCGCCAGGCCGGTACCGGTGGCCAGCAACCACAACCGCTTGCCGGGCAGGATATTATCCAGCGTCAGGGTACCGGTGGGTTTGCTGTTCACCAGAATCTCGTCACCCACCTTGATCTTCTGCAGCTGGGAGGTGAGCGCGCCATCAGGCACCTTGATACTGAAAAATTCCATCTCTTCTTCGTGGTTTGCGCTGGCAATGGAATAAGCCCGCAGCAGTGGCCGCTTTTCCTGTTTCAGGCCGATCATGGTGAAATGGCCGTTCTTGAAACGGAAACCCGGATCCCGCGTTGTACGGAAACTGAACAGGGTGTCGTTCCAGTGGTGAACATGGGTAACGGTTTCGCTGCGTAACTGGCTCATTGCAAACCTCCTGGGGCTCTCGAACTCAACTGCTCACAGTCTGAACCAGACCCGCTAATAGATAAAACAAGTTATTTGGGTTATTATTATCGATAAAATCGATATAGGAAGACTGTTCATGCGCTTCACACTGCGACAGCTGCAGGTGTTTCTGGCCACCGCTCACCATGAAAACATCAGCCAGGCCGCGGAGGAACTGAATATGAGCCAGTCTGCCGCCAGCAGCGCCCTGAAAGAGCTGGAGTCCCAGTTTGATATTCAGCTGTTTGACCGGGTGGGTAAGCGTCTGCAAATGAACGAGCTGGGCCATGCCCTGCGCCCCCGGGCACAGTCGCTGCTGGACCAGGCCGAAGACCTGCAGACCGGTTTCAGCCAGCACCGGATTCCCGGGGACCTCAAGGTAGGCGCTACGCTCACCATCGGGAACTACCTGGCAGTCAGCATTATGAGTCACTATAAACAGCTTAACCCGGGGGCACAGGTGGCACTGGAGGTGAGCAACACCCGTACGGTTGCCAGCAAGGTCGCCAATTTCGAACTGGATATCGGCCTGGTGGAGGGCGAGCTGCAACACCCCCAGCTGAATCTGACCCCCTGGCGACCGGATGAACTCTGTGTGTTTGCGGCGCCGGATCACCCGTTGAGAAAACG
>JAWVYU010000152.1:0-11299 GCA_033722575.1 Ketobacteraceae bacterium
ACACCCCGTGTGATCGGATGCAGACGGGTGCCCGAGCCCCCGGCAAGAATGATACCTTTCATATTAGCTGCCCACTCAACTGCCGTTTATGTTCGTCCGATGCGATCCAGGCGATAGTTGCCATCCAGCACACGCTGCCACCATCCCCGGTTTTCCAGATACCATTCAACGGTTTTGCGTAATCCCGACGCAAAGGTTTCCCGTGGTTTCCAGCCCAGGTCTTCCTCGATCTTGCTGGCATCAATGGCATAACGGGCGTCGTGACCGGGTCGGTCCTCCACAAAGCGGATCAGATCCTTGTATTGTTTCACCCCGGCAGGTTTTGATGGCTGTAATTCCTCAAGGATGTCGCAGATCATGTGAACCACATCGATATTGCGCTTTTCATTATGGCCACCAATGTTATAGGTTTCACCCACCTTTGCCTGGGTGGCCACCAACACCAGTGCACGGGCATGATCTTCCACGTACAGCCAGTCGCGGATCTGATCGCCTTTGCCATAGACCGGCAACGGTTTACCCGCCAGGGCATTCAGAATCATGTGGGGAATCAGTTTTTCCGGGAAATGGTAGGGGCCGTAATTATTGGAACAATTGGTAATCAGCACGGGCAGCCGATAAGTCCGGTGCCAAGCTCTGACCAAGTGATCGGAACCGGCCTTTGATGCCGAATAGGGTGAGCTGGGGGCGTAAGGGGTCTGTTCAGTAAAAAGATCGTCGGTGCCTTCCAGATCCCCGTAAACCTCATCGGTGGAAATATGGTGAAAGCGAAAGCACTGCTGTTTTTCTTCCGGCAGGTGCTTCCAGTAAGTGCGTGCCGCCTCAAGCAACTGATAGGTACCTACCACATTGGTCTGGATAAAATCCGCCGGGCCATCAATGGAGCGGTCCACATGGGTTTCCGCCGCCAGATGCATAACGATATCCGGTTGATAATCGCTAAACACCTTTGCCAGGGCTTCGCCATCACAAATATCTGTTTGGGAAAACCGGTAACGATCGCTGGAGGAGACCTCAGCCAGCGAATCCAGATTGCCCGCGTAGGTGAGTTTATCCAGATTCATCACCGAATGGGATGTGTCGTTAATCAGATGGCGAACAACGGCCGAACCAATAAAACCCGCGCCCCCGGAAACCAGAAACTTCACATTGCCCCCTGCTGTTATTCCTGAAGGGGCTAAGATTAGCTCTGTGCACGGAATTACTCAAACGCATATTTCCAATCAGCGATGAATAATCATTTAAAAACAAAAGCTTGTACAAGAAGTGCTGATAATATTTCAAGAATGAGAAATGAAGGGATTTGCTAAGCGCAGCAGCTCAGACCGAAGGCATTACACTCGGTTACGGATTCAGTGAATCAGCTTTCAGGCACCTGCTTTCAGACACCCAATGAAACAGGTAAGAACGCACCTAGTCTTTCAGAACAGCAAGCACTTCCTCGAGCTCGGCGATCATCTGTTTGACCAGTTGATTGGATTTGCTGACATCTTCGGCAGCACCTGCCCCGGACATCTGCTGGCGGGCTCCGCCAATGGTATAGCCCTGATCGTAAAGCAGGCTGCGAATCTGCCGGATCATGATAACGTCCTGTCGCTGGTAGTAACGCCGGTTGCCCCGCCGCTTTACTGGCTTCAGCTGAGGGAACTCCTGTTCCCAGTAACGGAGCACGTGTGGCTTTACGTCACACAGTTCACTCACTTCCCCGATGGTAAAATACCGCTTTCCTGGTATGGCTGGTAATTCATTATTGTGGCTTGGTTCCAGCATACGCCTCTACTCTCTGTTTCAGTTTCTGACCTGGCCTGAACGTCACTACCCGGCGAGCGCAGATTGGAATCTCTTCCCCGGTTTTCGGATTTCGCCCGGGACGCTCGCGCTTGTTGCGCAGATCAAAATTACCAAAACCAGAAAGCTTTACGTGCTCATTGCATTCAAGTGAGTGTCTGATCTCCTCAAAGAAGAGTTCAACCATCTCCTTGGCCTCACGCTTGTTCAAACCAAGCTCTTCAAATAGCTTTTCTGCTAAATCAGCCTTGGTCAACGCTGTCATGGCTATTCCCTCAATGTCACATTCAGTTGCTCTTTCAAGGAGGCAACAACGCGATTAACCACATCGTTGACCTCTTCATCTTTAAGAGTGCGCGAAGGATGCTGAAGGGTCAACCCAAATGCCACACTCTTGTGACCTTCTTTGAGATTATCACCCTGGTAGACATCAAATATCACAGAACTGGTCAACCATTCACCAGTTTCTGCACGCACAACTCTCAGTATAGCCTCTGCTGGGATGTTTTCCTGTACGATTACTGCTAAATCACGTCTTACTTCAGGAAAACGTGATAACTCTTTGAATGAAGGGAGAGTTCGGGCCGAAATGGCGGCCATTTCAAGATCAAAAAGGTATACCGGACCCGGGATATCAAGGGCTTTCTGTATAACCGGATGGAGCGCGCCAAGATAGCCCACAATCTGGTCACCACGGGATACCACAGCCGCCTGCCCCGGATGCAGCGCCGGGTGTTCGGCAGCAGCAAAGCTGAAAGCTTCGGGCTCAGCTGATAGATTAATCAGGCTTTCCACGTCTGCCTTGATATCAAAGAAATCCACTGACCGGCCCTTGGCATGCCAGGATTCTGCCGTTACGTCCCCAAATAGCAGGCCACCAATGTGAGGCTGCTGGTAAATGCCGTTCTGTTCGCTGAACACCAGCCCGGTTTCAAACAAACGTACCCGGTGCTGCTGCCGGTTGATGTTGTGCTGGGCCACTTTCAACAGGCCCGCCCAGATACTGGTGCGCATGTGTGACATGTCAGCGGAAATGGGGTTCGCCAGTTCCACCGCCTGAGTGTCCGGCGCCAGTTTATCCAGCAATGCTTTTTCCACAAAGGTGTAGGTAATGGCTTCCTGATATCCCCGGTCCACCAGCAGCTGTTTGATACGGCTTTCCGGAATACGGTTTTCCGGAGCCGGCACCACTTCGAAATTCATGGCAGGCAAACGGGTGGGCAGATTGTTGTACCCCCACACCCGGCCCAGCTCTTCAATCAGATCCACTTCAATGCGAATATCAAAACGATAGGCCGGCGGCACAATATGCCAGCCAGATTCGGTGCTGACCAGATCCATTCCCAGCCGTTCCAGAATGTCCTCCACGTCATTATCTTTCATGGCAAAACCGAGCACCCGCTGAATCTGTGAACGGCGCAGATTGATGGGTTCCAGCTTCGGAAAATGGTCCGGATAGGACGCCTCAATGATGGGGCCAGGCTTGCCGCCGGCGATTTCGCACAGCAGCGACGTAGCACGCTCCATGGCTTTTTTCTGCAGCTCAAAATCCACACCACGCTCAAAGCGGTGGGAGGAATCCGTGTGCAACCCATAGCCACGGGCCTTGCCGGCAATGGCAATGGGATCAAAAAAGGCTGACTCCAGGAATATATCCCGGGTGGTTTCTGTCACACCGGAGCCTGCACCCCCCATTACGCCGGCCAAAGCCAGGGCACCGGAGGCGTCAGCAATCACCAGGGAATCAGGGGTCAGCTCCAGTTCCTGACCGTTGAGCAGCACCAGCTTTTCCCCGGATTCCGCCAGCCGCACATGGATATGGCCTTCCAGCCTGTCCAGATCAAAAGCATGCATTGGCTGACCCAGCTCCAGCAGCACATAATTGGTAACATCCACCACCGGATCGATACTGCGGATATCGCTGCGGCGCAACCGTTCCACCATCCACAGAGGGGTCGGGGCTTTTACATCCACGCCACGAATTACACGGCCTACATAATGAGGGCACTGCTCCACCGCCGTGATACTGACATCGAAGGTATCATTGATCACGGGGGCCACTTCATCGATATGCACCGGGGTGTATTCGGCCCTTTCAATCACACCGATATCACGGGCAACACCGGCAATGCTCAGGCAGTCGCTCCGGTTAGGGGTCAGGTCAACCTCAATGATATTATCATCCAGCTTCAGGTACTGGCGGATATCCTCCCCCACCGGTGCATCGGCGGGCAGCTCAAACAGGCCGTCGGAAGACTCTGCCATTCCCAGTTCCTGCTCGGCACACAGCATGCCGTGGGACTCCACGCCCCGCAGTTTGGACTTCTTGATTTTAAAATCACCCGGCAACACTGCGCCAATTCTGGCGCAGGGCACCTTGATGCCCACCCGGGCATTGGGCGCGCCACAGACAATGGACAGGGGCTCCGGCTCCCCCACGTTCACCTGGCAAACCCTGAGTTTGTCGGCATCGGGGTGTTGCTCGCAGGCAATGATCTCAGCCACCACCACGCCCTGGAATTCACCGGCCACGGGCTCAACCCCGTCCACTTCCAGACCGGCCATGGTGAGCTTTGCTGCCAGCTCGTCTGTGGTGCTGTTGGTTTTTACCCATTCTTTTAACCAGGTTTCACTGATTCGCATGGTTTTCTAATCCGTATTCTGTCTTGGTTCGCTCGGGATTGATGAGGAAAGCGTTACTGAAACTGGCTCAGAAACTTCAGGTCGTTTTCAAAGAACAACCGCAGATCGTTGACGCCATAGCGCAGCATGGCAAGGCGCTCAACCCCCATGCCAAAGGCAAACCCGGTGTACTTTTCCGTGTCCACATTAACGTGTTCGAACACCCGAGGATGCACCATGCCGCAACCCAGCACTTCCAGCCAGCCGGTATGGGAACACACGCGGCAACCCTTGCCGCTGCAGATCACACATTCAATATCCACTTCCGCAGAAGGTTCGGTGAACGGGAAGTAGGAAGGACGGAACCGCACCGCCAGCTCGGTTTCAAAGAATTCCCGCAGGAACAGTTCCAGCACCCCTTTCAGATCGGCGAAGGTGACGTTTTCATCCACCAGCAGGCCTTCCACCTGATGGAACATGGGAGTATGGGTCAGATCCGAATCACAGCGATAGACCCGGCCGGGACAAATCACCCGATACGGCGCCTGTTCCGATTCCATGGTGCGGATCTGCACCGGCGAAGTATGGGTGCGCAACAGGGTGTTGGCATTAAAGTAAAACGTATCGTGCATCGCCCGGGCCGGGTGATGGGAAGGAATATTCAGGGCTTCAAAATTGTGGTAATCATCTTCGATTTCCGGCCCCTGAACCACTTTAAAACCCACATTGGCAAAAAATTCCTCAATGCGGTTCATGGTGCGGGTCACCGGATGGAGTCCGCCCACCTCACTGTTGCGTCCGGGTAAGGTCACATCCACTTTTTCCGATGCCAGCTGCTGCTCCAGCGCGGCACTGGCCAGGGTGTCTTTCCGATCGTTGATGGCTGCCTGTAAAGCCTGCTTGGCTTCATTGATGGAAGCGCCCGCCTTGGGGCGCTCTTCCGGTGACAGCTTGCCGAGGTTTTTCAGCAGACCGGTGAGTTCGCCTTTTTTACCCAGATACTTTACCCGCACCTGGTCGAGGGCCTGGTTGTCGCTTGCCGCACTGATTTCGGCCAGCGCTTGTTCCACGAGTTTCTCGAGATCTTCCATCGATTCGCCCAACTAACAGATGATTTCCCCAAAAATGAAATAGGGGAAGAGCTGTTAACCCTTCCCCTATTCGCTTTCTATCAACACAGCGCCGTACGACTAGTTGGAAAGGCCAGATTTTGCCTTTTCAGCTAACACCGCAAATGTGTTCAGATCGTGTACAGCGATATCCGCCAGCACTTTACGATCGATTTCGACTGATGACTTTTTCAAACCGTTAATAAAGCGGCTGTAGGACAAGCCATTCAGACGGGCAGCCGCATTGATACGCGTAATCCACAACTGACGGAACTGACGCTTTCTCTGACGGCGGTCACGGTAGGCATACTGACCTGCTTTGATAACGGCCTGGTTGGCTACGCGATACACACGGCTGCGTGCACCGTAGTAACCCTTGGCTTGTTTAAGAACTTTCTTGTGTCTGGCTCGCGCCTGAACACCGCGTTTTACACGTGGCATAACTAAATCTCCAAAAACCTTTAATAAAGACTAAGACTCACTCTGAGGCCGGTTAAACGTTAGGCATCATGCGACGAACCAAAGCGATATCGGCTGCTGCCACCTGAGATTTTGGTCTCAGTTGACGGATACGCTTTGAGCTCTTCTTGGTCAGGATGTGGTTTTTGAAGGCACGCTTGCGTTTAAAACCGTTGGCGGTTTTCTTGAAACGCTTGGCTGCGCCACTGTTCGTTTTGATCTTAGGCATTTTTGGCTCCGCATTGTTACCTAAAGTGTTAACGACTACAGCACACCGGGGTCGGGGATTCGACGGGTGGCTACTTCTTTTTCTTTGGCCCCAATACCATGATCATCTGACGCCCTTCCATTTTCGGGTGCTGCTCAACAGCGCCGTACTCTTCGAGATCCTGCTCAACCCGCTTGAGTAATTCCATACCCAGCTCCTGGTGAGCCATTTCCCGACCACGGAAACGCAAGGTGACTTTGGTTTTGTCGCCGTCCGAGAGGAACCGCTTCAGGTTGCGAAGTTTGACCTGGTAGTCCCCCTCTTCAGTCCCGGGCCGGAATTTGATTTCCTTAACCTGGGTCTGCTTTTGCTTCTTCTTGGCTTCAGCACGTTTCTTCTTTTCCTCGAAGATGTGCTTGCCATAATCCATGATCCGACATACAGGAGGTTCCGAGGTAGAGGCGATTTCGACGAGATCCAGTCCCGCTTCACTCGCTGCAGATAAGGCCTCGGCGAGCCCTACAATTCCGATCTGCTCCCCATCCTGTCCAATTAGGCGAACTTCTTGCGCAGTGATTTCGTCGTTTATACGATTTTTTCGCTTCTGCGCGTCGTTTTTGCTTCGCTTAATAGTGTTGTCTCCTGTTTCGGTTAATATCCTTCCGATGACTGTCGGACGGCCCGGTACGGCGTGGCGAAAAATCTGCCGTTTACCAGTGCCTTAAACGTACGCAGCCCCGATATACGGGGCCTAGGGTGGCAATTCTAATCGGCGCCTGTGGAATTCTCAAGGAAATCCCGAAAAAAATTAGCCACACAAAAAAGGCACCGAACCGCGATGCCTTTTGCTGAAAATTCTGGTAGGCACGATTGGATTCGAACCAACGACCCCCACCATGTCAAGGTGGTGCTCTAACCAACTGAGCTACGTGCCTGAATAGGCGCGCAATATTACCATCGAGTTAACCTAAGCGCCAGTCATTACTGGCAATTTCTGGCTAACCGGGGCTGTCACCCGGGCCCTAAACCTGGTAATAATCGCGGTACCAGCTAACAAAGTTAGCCACGCCGGTTTCCAGGGGTGTTTCCGGCTTGTAATCCACATCCTCAACCAGCGCATCCACATCGGCGTAGGTGTCCGGCACATCCCCGGGCTGCAGGGGAAGCAGCTCTTTCTCCGCTTCTTTACCCAGGTTCTGCTCCAGCACTTCAATGTAGCGCAGCAATTCAACCGGCCGGTTGCTGCCGATATTGTAGATGCGGTAAGGCGCTTTGCTGGTACCCGGGTCCGGCTTGTCGCCGCTCCAGTCCGGATTGGGCGCTGCCACCTTGTCCAGGGTCCGGATCACCCCTTCAACAATATCATCTATATAGGTGAAATCCCGGCGGTGTTTGCCGTAATTGAACACCTGGATCGGCTTGCCCTCCAGAATAGCCCGGGTAAAGATGAACAGCGCCATATCCGGGCGCCCCCAGGGGCCATACACCGTAAAAAAGCGCAATCCCGTGGTGGGCAGGTTAAACAGGTGGCTGTAGGTGTGCGCCATCAGCTCATTGGCCTTTTTGGAAGCCGCGTACAGGCTCACGGGGTGGTCCACGTTATGATGCACCGAAAAGGGCATATTGGTATTGGCGCCATATACCGAGCTGCTGGAAGCGTACACCAGATGCTCAACGCCATTATGGCGGCAACCTTCAAGGATATTGGTGAAACCCACAATATTGGAATCGATGTAGGCCTGGGGATTTTCCAGGGAATACCGCACCCCGGCCTGGGCCGCCAGGTTTACCACCCGATCAGGCTGATGCTCCCGGAACGCCTTTTCCATGGCATCCTTGTCTTCCAGCGCACACTTCACGAAGGTGAAATTGTCGTGGTCCCTGATCTGGTCCAGACGCGCCAGCTTGAGATTCACATCGTAATAATCGTTAACGATATCAACGCCTATTACCTCATCACCACGGGCCAGCAAGCGCTGACTCAAGTGAAACCCGATAAATCCGGCCGCACCGGTTACCATTACTTTCACGGTATTGTCCTTCTCTGATCCATTAAGCCGCCTATTCTGCCAAGGCTGGCCACCAAATTCACGAATTTAACAACGCGACTCGCCATTCAATCACGCAAGTATGGCAAATTACTGAATTAATGCCTGCTCACGGAGGTTTTCAATCCGGTCCCGCAGCCGGGCAGCCTCCTCAAATTCCAGGTTTTTGGCGTACTGATACATCTGCTCTTCCAGCCGGGCGATTTCTTTGGCCATGTTTTTCGGGTCCAGTACTTCGTATTCCCCGGTTCTGCGCTCCCGAACACCGGCAGATTTTTTGCGGTCACCGCTCCGCTTCGAGCCGGGGGCATAAGAGGCTTCAAGAATATCCTCCACGGATTTGCGGATGCTCGCCGGCGTAATGCCGTGCTCTTCATTGAAGGCAATCTGCTTGTCCCGGCGCCGTTCGGTTTCATCCATGGCCCGCTGCATGGACCCGGTCACCTTGTCGGCGTAGAGAATCGCCCGGCCATTCAGGTTACGGGCAGCCCTGCCGATGGTTTGAATCAGTGAGCGGTCGGAACGCAAAAAGCCCTCCTTGTCCGCATCCAGAATGGCCACCAGAGACACCTCCGGCATATCCAGCCCTTCCCGCAACAGGTTAATCCCCACCAGCACGTCAAACTCACCCAGGCGCAGGTCGCGGATAATCTCCACCCGCTCCACGGTATCAATATCCGAATGCAGATAGCGCACCCGAACCCCGTGTTCCTGCAGGTATTCCGTGAGGTCTTCGGCCATGCGTTTGGTGAGCGTGGTCACCAGTACCCGCTCCCCCAGAGCAACGGTTTTATGAATTTCCCCCAGCAGATCGTCCACCTGAGTGGTGGCGGGCCTTACCTCCACGGCCGGATCCACCAGCCCCGTGGGCCGCACCACCTGCTCCACCACAGCGCCGGCATGCTCGGCCTCATAGGCTCCTGGCGTTGCCGAAACAAACAGGGTCTGCGGGCACAGGTGCTCCCACTCCTCAAATTTCAGAGGCCGGTTATCCAGGGCCGAAGGCAACCGGAAGCCATACTCCACCAGGGTTTCCTTGCGGGAGCGGTCCCCCCGGTACATACCGCCGATCTGGGGAACCGTGACGTGGGACTCATCCAGAATCAGCAGGGCCTCGTCCGGCAGGTAGTCAAACAGGGTGGGCGGCGGTTCGCCCGGATTACGCCCCGACAACAGGCGCGAATAGTTCTCGATACCGTTGCAGTACCCCAGCTCCTGCATCATTTCGATATCAAAGCGGGTGCGCTCGCTGAGCCGCTGATGCTCCAGCAGCTTGCCCGCCTCCGACAACTGCTCAAGCCGCTCCTTTAGTTCCACCTTGATCTTTTCGATGGCCTCCAGAATGGTATGCCGCGGCGTCACATAGTGGGATTTGGGGTACACAGTAACCCGGGAAAGCCGCTGGATCACCTCGCCGGTGAGCGGATCAAACAGGGAGATGTTTTCCACCTCGTCGTCGAACAGCTCCACGCGTACGGCGTCCCGCTCGGATTCTGCGGGGAAGATATCAATCACATCCCCGCGCACGCGATACGTTCCGCGATGGAAATCCGCGTCATTGCGGGTGTACTGCAGTTCTGCCAGCCGCCGCAGAATGGCCCGCTGATCAATCTGATCACCCCGCACCAGGTGCAGCAGCATCTTCAGGTAGCTTTCCGGGTCGCCCAGGCCGTAAATCGCAGACACCGTCGCCACAATAATAACGTCATGGCGCTCCATCAGGGCCTTGGTGGCGGACAACCGCATCTGCTCGATATGGTCGTTTACGGATGCGTCCTTCTCTATGAAGGTGTCGGAAGACGGCACATAGGCTTCCGGCTGATAGTAATCGTAATAGGAAACGAAGTACTCCACCGCGTTATCGGGGAAGAACTCCTTGAACTCACCGTAGAGCTGCGCCGCCAGGGTTTTGTTGTGGGCAATCACCAGGGTGGGCCGCTGAACCGCCTCAATGACCTTGGCCATGGTGAAGGTTTTGCCGGAGCCGGTCACACCAAGAAGGGTCTGGTGAGACAGGCCGTCTTCAACCCCTTCTACCAGGGCATTAATGGCTTTTGGCTGGTCGCCGGCAGGCTCGTATTTGGAGCGAACTTTGAACTTACGATCGTCAGACATTCACGCTAGCCCGGGATTCCTGTATGATTGCGGGGTTTGACAGATGCATTATGCCATAATTTTTGCAGTCGAAATTTCGGGAGTTATATTTTGGATATACAACTATCCGATCGCGCACAGGCGATCAAACCATCACCCACTCTGGCCGTTACCAACCGGGCCGCTGAACTCCGCGCCGAAGGCAAGGACATCATCGGACTGGGCGCCGGCGAGCCGGACTTTGATACACCCGACCATATAAAAGCCGCCGCCATCAAGGCCATTGAAGAAGGCTTTACCAAATACACTGCGGTAGATGGCACGCCGGATTTAAAGAAAGCCATTATCCAGAAGTTTGCCAGAGACAACAATCTGGAATACCAACCCAACCAGATTCTGGTGTCCAGCGGCGGCAAACAAAGCTACTTTAACATGGCCCTGGCCCTGCTCAACAAGGGCGATGAAGTGGTAATACCCGCCCCCTACTGGGTGAGCTACCCGGACATGGTGACCGTGGCCGAAGGCGTGCCCGTGATCATTGAAACCACGCCGGAGCAGCGCTACAAAATCACCCCCGAGCAGCTGGAAGCGGCCATAACCCCCAAAACCCGGCTGGTGACACTGAACAGCCCTTCCAACCCTTCCGGCATGGCCTACTCGAAAGCCGAGTTCGAAGCCCTGGGCGAAGTGCTGCGCAAGTACCCCAACGTGCTGATCGCCACCGACGACATGTACGAGCCCATCCTGTGGACTGACGAGCCATTCAATAACATCGTCACCGCCAACCCGGACCTGTACGACCGCACCATCGTGCTGAACGGCGTGTCAAAAGCCTATTCCATGACCGGCTGGCGGATTGGCTATGCGGGCGGCCCGGCCAAACTGATCGGCGCCATGAAGAAAATCCAGTCCCAGAGCACCTCGAACCCCTGCTCCATCGCCCAGAAAGCCGCCCAGGCCGCTTTGGAAGG
>JAWVYU010000153.1:0-11257 GCA_033722575.1 Ketobacteraceae bacterium
ATATCATGATCACAGGCATCGGCCGCAGGCGCATGAGATTACGTAGAAAGGTGATGCCATCCATTCGTGGCATCTCGATATCCAGGGTCAGCACATCGGGATTCAGCTGCTTGATCTTTTCCCTCGCGATATAGGGATCGGAGGCCGTGCCCACCACTTCCATATCCGGCTGCGCGTCAATAATCGTCGCAAGCAGCTTGCGTATGACGGCGGAATCATCGATGACCAGTACTTTTATCTTTGACACACGCGAGATCCTTAAAGCTCTTAATCAAATAGTTCGATGCTGCCAGTGGCCGGTTCTGAATTGATGTTCTGTTGATAGGACACTTCGCGTTCGTAAACGGTTTCGTTGCTGACACTGCGCAGCTTGCGCACTTTGGCGGAACCGGTATCGGTAAAGTACAGCACCTTGCGCGGAAACGGCCCTCCCACATCATGGGCGGCCACCCGGAACCCTTCCTGTTCCAGATAAAGCCGGACGAAATCGATGTTCTGCTTGCCGACGTCGATCTGGTTCATATGGCTGAGCACCTTTCCCCCGCCAAATACCTTCACTTCCAGGTTACCGCGCTCACCACCGTTTTTCAGGATTTCGTTGATCAGGTACTCCATGGCCCAGTTACCATAGCGGGCAGCCTCGGAAACGGAGCCCGGTGTGAGACTGGCAACCCCGGAGGGGCTCATATTGTTGCGCTGTATGGGCAGCATAAAATGATTCATGCCCCCTACCCTGTTGACCGGGTCACGAATACAGGCACTGATACAGGATCCCAGGACGGTGACCACCATTTCACCTTCACGGCTGACATAAAATTGCCCGGGCAGGATTTTCGCAGCATACACCCCCTGCCTTTTGTCCCAGTACCGGTTAATATGACTGAATCCACGCAGAGGCTTGGGCTGCGGATGAGTCGGCATATACATCGGGGCACTGCTGCTTGTCATTCCGTTTTCCTGTAAATCGTCCTTCCCAGGGACTCAAATCGCTTTGATACGCCGTGAAGGCTTTCCGAGTGCCCGATAAACAGGTAGCCATTGGGGTTAAGAATATCGGCGTAGCGGTCGAACAGTACTCTTTGCGTATCCTTGCTGAAATAAATCACCACGTTTCGGCAGAATATCACATCGAACTTCCCTTTCATTGGCCACGGGCCCAGCAGATTCAGGCGATTGAAGGTGATGTACTGTTTGAGGCCGTCGTTCACCATCAGAGAACCATCACTGAAGTTGTCATCGCAGGGTCTGGAAAAATATTTACCCACCATTTTCGGATCAAGGCCACGAAAGCGCTCCGCACTGTATATGCCTGTCCGGCCATGGGCCACCACATTGCTGTCCAGATCCGTTGCCAGAATACGGGCGTTCCAGCCATTGCTGCCGTGCAGCGCCTCATGCAGGGTTATTGCCAGCGAATAAGGCTCCTCCCCGGTGGAACAGCCGGCAGACCAGATCCGGAGCCGTTTGTCGGACTGATGTATCTGCTTGAGCTCCGGAAGCACTGTCTGTTTCAGAAAATCGAAATGGTGAGCCTCCCTGAAGAAGGCTGTCAGGTTGGTGGTTATCGCGTTGATAAAATCCGTCAGTTCAATATCAAGATTGTTTTCAAGGTAATGACAGTAAGCAGCAAAAGAATTCAGCCGTAAGCTGCGTATGCGACGCACGATACGGCTGTAGATCATTTCTTTTTTCTGGTCCCCAAGCTCAATGCCAGTATTGCTTTTGGCAAGTGCCCGGATGAACGCGAAATCCCGATCCGTCATGGGATATTCGCGTTTGTCGAACCCGGGCTTGTGACCTAGATTGACTGCTTCCCCCGCCAGCCCCATGAATCAGAACTCATCCCACTCGTCACCGTCGTCAATAACAGGCTTCATGGCCGCTGGCGGAACCGCCTTTCTGGATCTGGTGGATGATGAAGCCGGTCGGGACGCTGAGTGGACGGGAGACACGATGGGCTCACCATACTGCGCGTTGACCAATGCCGCTTCGTCCACGGTGAAAAAGCTCATCAGGTTCATTAACTGCCGGGCCTGTTCAGACAGGGATTCCCCAGCTGCGGAGGCCTCTTCCACCAGCGCGGCATTCTGCTGTGTCATCTCGTCCATCTGGGTGACCGCGGTATTGACCTGCTCGATACCGGAGCTTTGCTCCTGGGAGGACTGGGCGATGTCCCTGATCATCGATGTCACGTTCTGGACAGCTTCCACGATCTCCTGAAGCATGGCACCGGACTCGTTCACCAGATCGGTACCATCCTCTACCTTGGCAACACTGTCACGAATCAGATCCTTGATTTCCTTGGCAGCCTGGGCAGACCGCTGAGCCAGGTTACGTACTTCACCGGCTACCACCGCGAAGCCTCTGCCCTGTTCGCCGGCACGAGCCGCCTCAACGGCTGCATTCAGTGCCAGCAGATTGGTCTGGAACGCGATTTCATCGATAACACCGATAATGTCCGCAATTCGCTTGCTGGAATCGTTAATCTGGGACATGGCGTTGACGGCATTGGCAACCACTTCACCTCCCCGGGACGCCTGCTTCAGCGCCTGTTCAGCGCGTTCACTGGCTTTCAATGCATTGTCGCTGCTTTGGCGCACAGCGCTGGTCATTTCCTCCATGCTGGAAGCGGTTTCCTCAAGCGATGACGCCTGTTCCTCCGTACGCTGGCTCAGATCTGCATTGCCCTGGGCAATTTCATCAGCACCGTTGGTTACCGCATTGGCTGAACTCACCACATTACCGATAATGTCGATCAGCTTGGCAATGGTTTTGTTGGCGTCTTCTTTCAGCTTCTGGTAGGAACCCTGGTATTCACGGTCGATCTTCTGGGTCAGGTCGCCATTAGCCAGCGCATCCAGCACTCTCACCACATCTTTAATCACATCTTCGACATTACTTACCAGCCGGTTAAGCCCTTGCCCAAGGGTCAGATGAAAACCGGTTTTTCCTTCCAGCGGCAGGCGATAGGTAAGATCGCCCTCAACGGCAGCATCCACCAGCTCTGATACTTCATTTTCGGTGCGAACCTCCTCGGTTCGGTCATCCCACTCCACAACGGAACCAATGCGCTGCCGGTTGTCGTCGATAATAGGATTCGCCACCAGTTTGAAAGTCCGGCCACCCACCTGAATCTGGGTGCTGTAGGTGGAAGTCAGCTTGCCCAGAAGGTTGCGCTGATGGGCAGGGTTTTTATGGAAGGTATCGAAATTTCTGCCCAGCAGGTTGCTGGCGTCAAAACCTGACAACTCCTTGCGGATATCGGACTCGGCATTTTTCAGCATGCTGGTGACAGACTGGTTAAGATAAACGATTTGTCCGTCGGCATCCGCGATCATGGTGTTTGTGGAGACATTATCCAGTGCCTGACGAACCCTGAGATTCTCAGCAGCAATCTGCTCCGCCTCTTTCTCCCGCTCCAGCTGCTCTGTCAGGTTTTCCCATTCAATGACGGTGCCTATACGCTCCCCTTCCTCATTTTTGAGAGGAGTGGCAATCAGGGAGAAAGTCAGACTACCCACAGTAATGCGAGTGCGATAAACCTCTTTCAAGCGGGCAATCATATTACGCTGATGAGAGGGATCCTTGTGAAACACATCCGCGTTGCTGCCCATTATCTTGTCCGCACTGAAGCTCGGCAATTCTTTGCGCAGCTCTGCTTCCGCGTCTTCCATCATCTCTTTCACCGCATCATTCATGAAGATGATGTTCATTTCACTGTCCGCGATCATCACACTGGTATCACAGATTTTCAGTGCCTCGGCAATTCGCTGGTTCTCAGCCGCCCGGGATTCTCGCTCTTCCTCTCTGGCCAGCTCTTCGGTCTTGTCGTACCACTCTACCACGGTTCCCAGGCGGTCACCGGTACGGGAAAAAATAGGTGTTGCCACCAACCCGAAGGTGAGCCCTGCCACTTCGATATCAGTTTCGTACACACGACTGAGGTTCTGTACCATACGGCGCTGGTGTGACGGGTTTTTGTGAAACACATCCACGTTCATGCCGATTAACTGGTCAGCGGAGAAGCCGGGCAATGCGTCACGCAGCCTGACTTCGTTGTCACGCATCATCTCCAGCACCGACTTGTTCATGTATTTGATATTGAAATCATTGTCCGCCACCATCACGTTGGCCTTGCAGGTTTCCAGGGCCCGCTCCAGACGTTCACTGTCTTTGTCTGATGAGGCTGCTCCACTCAGCCAGGCAATCACCCACCCTGCAGCCACAAGCAGCAGGGGAAGGAACAGCACGCTGGCGGTGCCGGCTCCGTCAGCCAGCAGTCCGGCCTTGACATATTGCCAGCCAGACATCATGAAAATAATCATGCCCAGCGTCGGCAATGCCACGATAAGCAGGTTTCTTTGCATTGCTGATAATCGGTTTAATGCTTCCATTGATAACGGTCTCCGCTGTGTGTCGCGTCCTGAGTATTAGTGTTTCTCGCTGCTCATTTGCTTGATGGCAGGCATATTGATTTCCGGAATCGCATCGCTGCCCAGAAGTTCATTAATTTCCAGTAGAATAACCATTTTATTGTCAACGTTGACGAGGCCTTTGATGTAGGCGGTATCCACATGGTCACCCAGATCAGGTGCTGCTCGCATATCCTCGCCGGACAGCGCATAAACGTCACTGACGGCATCAACCACGATGCCCATGATGCGCTCTTTCTGTTTTGATTCCACTTTCAGCACGATCACCACAGTTAACGGACCATATTCAATATTCTGCAACCCGAACCGCTGCCGAAGATCCACGATAGGTACAATGGTACCCCGCAGATTGATCACACCTTTTACGTGCCTGGGAGAATTGGGCAGAGGAGTCACATTTTCCCACCCGCGGATTTCCTGAACACTGAGAATATCAACGCCGTATTCTTCGTCCGCCATAATAAACGTAAGATACTGGTCAGTTTCATCGTTTTCTTTCAACGTCAGGTCGGAATCACTCAGTGTGGTATCCGTGGCTGACATTTTTTTGGATGAAGCACTCATTTTCTACTCCTGTGATACAGCACTGTGCCTGCAATACCTAACTTACGGCCCGCAGGATCGCGGAACGTGTTATCTGATGGTGGGCGCCGGCCATCTGAATCAGGTCGGTAATATCCAGAATAAGCGAGACGGTGCCGTCACCCAGAATGGTGGCGCCTGAGATACCATCAATCTTTTTGTAGTTCGACTCCATACTCTTGATAACGACCTGTTGCTGCCCGAGCAGGTCGTCCACCACAAGAGCAACTTTCTGTGCCCCGGCTTCCAGAACCACCAAAAGACTGTCAGAGATTTCGCGAGACCTCGGCTCGACGGAAAAGACTTCCCACAACTTGATAATGGGAATGTACTCGTCACGCAGGCGAAACACATCGCATCCACCCGCCACGTGATTAATCAGGGATGTATCCACCTGCAGGGATTCCACGATGGACACCAGCGGTATAATAAACGTCTGATCACCCACACTGATAAGCTGACCATCCAGAATGGACAGCGTCAGGGGCAGCCGAATAGTGAAGGTGGAACCTACACCTTCCTCGGATTTCACTTCTACGGTGCCTTTCAGCTCCTGGATGTTCCTGCGAACCACATCCATTCCCACACCTCGACCGGAGACATCGGTGACTGCATCCGCCGTTGAGAATCCGGGCCGGAATATCAGGTCATGGATCTGCTCTGTCGTTAAGTGCTCGTGCTCATCAATCAAACCGTTCTGGATTGCCTTTGCGCGTATTTTTTTGGTGTTAAGGCCACGCCCGTCATCTATGATTTCAATCACAATATTGCCGCTCTGATGATAGGCGTTCAGCGTAACCTTCCCGGTTTCGGGTTTACCGGACTTGATCCTTTCAGCGGGTGGTTCCAGACCATGATCAAGCGAATTCCGCACCAGGTGCACCATGGGATCGCCAATCTTTTCCATGACGGTTTTATCAAGTTCCGTTTGCTCTCCCAGCAGTTTGATATCCACTTTCTTGCCCAATTGCCGGGATAGATCGCGAACCATTCTCGGGAAACGGCTGAAGGTGAAGCTGATGGGAAGCATGCGTATGCGCATCACACTTTCCTGCAGCTCCCGGGTATTATGCTCAAGTTGCGCCAGGCCTTCCTGAAGCTTGGCCAGTTTGCTCAGATCAAATTCAGAACCGATCTGGCCCAGCATTGACTGCGTAATAACAAGTTCACCCACCAGATTAACCAGGTTATCTATTTTGCTGGTGCTGACCCGTATGGACGTGGTTTCAGCGGGTTTGGCAGTGGCTTTGGATTTGGCCGTTCCCTGGAGTGATTTTTCCGACCCTTTGGAAGCAGCTACCGGCTCTATCTGGTCGGGTTCAGGGCCAGCCTGTGATCCGGCATTATCCCGTGTCGCTTCAGAGGCTGATTCTGGCGCTGCGGACTGGTCAAACAGGCCAGCCACCACCTTGATTTCCAGATCCGATTCATCAACTACCCACTCAAAGACTTCCTCGATCGCGGCAATATCATGGCTGGTGGAAAGCGTGAGCTCCCAGGACAGATAACAGTCCTCCGGCACCATAGCATCCATAATGGGCACGCCGCCCACGTCGCAGGTAACCCCCAGAGTTCCCAGTTCAGCCAGTTCCCGAAACATGCGGGATGGCTCATTGCCGGTACGCAAAATCGAGGCGTCCGGCTTGAATCGAATCAGGTAATCCGTGGTATCCGCGCTTTCATCAGAGTCGGGAACTGTTGCCGCTGCCTGATCCTGTTGACCGGCACTGCCCGCCGGCGATGCTGGGGTCTCACCCGACGAACCACTTAGAATGCGGTTGAAATCCGCCATTAGTGCTCTGGCGGATTCGTTCTCCACCACCTCACCAGCCTGAAGGGAGGAGAGCATTGAGCGAAGACAGTCGACAGACTGCAGCAACAGGTCAACATGCTCCTGGGTCAGGCGACGGCTGCCCTCCCTGATCTGATCCAGTAGTGTTTCCAGTACATGGGTGAACTCGGTGATTTCCGTAAACCCGAAGGTACCGCTGCTGCCTTTGATGGAATGGGCCGCACGGAAAATGGTATTGATGGTTTCCGGGTCTACAGACTCGGTATCCAGGTCCAGAAGGCAGGATTCCATGGCATCCAGGCCCTCGAAACTTTCCTCATAAAAGATCTGGTGAAACTGGCTCAGATCAATACTCATCAGCTGCTCCGAGTCCTGTTACCCGATCACTTTCTTTATTGTGTTTACCAACTGGTCCGGATTGAAAGGCTTGACGATCCAGCCCGTGGCACCGGCGGCTTTGCCTTCCTGCTTTTTGTCACCGGCAGATTCGGTGGTCAGCATCAGAATGGGCGTGTATTTGTAGGTATCCAGTGTGCGAAGGTTTTTAATCAGGGTAATGCCATCCATCACGGGCATATTGACATCCGACAATACCAGGTCCACCGACTGGTTTCTGGCTTTATCCAGCGCTTCCTGGCCATCACTGGCCTCAATGACATCGTAACCTGCACCCTGCAGGGTAAAGCTCACCATTTGTCGCATTGATGCACTATCGTCAACCGCAAGTATGGTTGCCATAAACAATCTCCGTCTTACACGCTAATTCACAACTGATTGATTCACTGATTAAATGCCAGCACCTTGTCGAAACCTGTCAGGCGCACGCACGTCATAAAATCCTCGGAAGGGTCCGCAACAGCAGCCTTGGCACCCTGCTCGGCCAGTGTTTTCTGCAGGCTGTATAACAGCTGCATTCCGGCGGTATCGGCCCGTTTCACTCGGGACGCGTCCAGGCGAACGGATCCACCTTTTTCCACCAGATCCCGGAATTCCCTGAAAAGGGCTTCAACGCCGCTGATATCGAGTTTTTCAGGCAGCTTTACCACGTTCGACTTGGCCACAATTTCCCTCTTGACTGAGTGTCTATGCCACAGAACTCCCAAAATTCTTGTGCTCTTTGAAAAGCATAGACCGCCCCAAAGCTTCTGCTAGAAGGAATTTGATGATGACCAGGGTTTGAGTCGTGATATGAAAAAAGAATATGAGAAACCGGATTCAGACAAAACCAGGTTCTAAAAAACAGAAACAACAGTAACAATACGGCAAAATGAAACGTAAATTGGTTATAAAAATAATTCAGTCATAGCGATTGTTTCTTAAAGGCAGATCATCGATCATGCGCTGCTCGCGCCTGTCCTGCTCCCGGGCTTCTTCAAACCGCATCTTTGCGATCAGGTTATCCATAGCTTTCAGGCGTGCGTTGGCTTCGGCCCATTTCTGCCGGGCAGCCTCCACCGACTTTTCCTTGATAACGGTTACCTGGTGCTGGTTCTGAATCGCTTTTTCCAGACGTGACAGGAACATCTGATATTTTTCCAGCTCGCTGGCGCTGATGCTGCCGGTGCGGGCCTGCTGCTGACTGCCGGTAAGACCCTGGAAATACTCTGCCTGGTACTGGCGCAACATGGTCAACTGCTTCTGCTCACGCTGCAGTTCCTGCTGGGCACGGGCGAACTTGCGGGCCAGTTGACGTTCTTCCTGTTGCTTCAGCTTCCTGACTGGCTGCATTCGCTCGGAGCGCTTCATTTATCAGGTCTCTTCTGCTGTGGCGGCGAAAACAGCATGTTCAGCTGTTGTATGCCCTGGGGAAAAGAGACACTTTCATTAATGGACTGGGAAATGAATTCTTTCAGTTCACCGATCTTGCTGACTGCCAGATCCGTTTCCGGATCGCTGCCTTTTACATAGGCTCCCACACTGATCAGATCCTTGTTTTGCTCGTAGCGAGAATACAAACGCTTGAACAGCTGGGCCCGCTTGAGCTGATCCTCACTGACGATCTGGGGCATGGCACGGCTGATGGAGGCCTCAATATCAATGGCGGGGTACATGCCTTCCTCCGCCAGGCGGCGGGACAGCACCACGTGGCCGTCAAGAATGGCTCTGGCAGAATCTGCTACCGGATCCTGCACATCATCCCCTTCGGTCAGCACGGTATAAAAGGCGGTAATGGAGCCACCGCCCTCCACACCGTTTCCGGCCCGCTCCACCAGCGCCGGCAGTTTGGCAAATACCGACGGGGGATAGCCCTTGGTGGCGGGTGGTTCGCCCACGGACAATGCGATTTCCCGCTGGGCCTGGGCATACCGGGTCAATGAATCCATCAAGAGCAGCACATCCTTGCCCTGGTCACGAAAATACTCTGCAATTGCCGTTGCCATCATGGCACCGTGCATGCGCATCAGGGGCGAGTCATCCGCCGGAGAGGCAACCACAATAGAGCGCTTCAGCCCTTCCTCTCCCAGTATGTGCTCAATAAATTCCTTCACCTCACGGCCCCGCTCCCCCACCAGGCCCACCACAGTGACATCCGCCGTTGTAAACTTGGTCATCATGCCCAGCAACACACTTTTGCCCACACCACTGCCGGCAAACAGGCCCATACGCTGACCTTTGCCCAGGGTCAGCAGGGTATTGATGGCCCGGATGCCCACGTCCATCGGTTCGGATATGGGTTTACGATGCAAGGGATTGATGGGCGCGCGTGCCAGGGGCACGGAATCGGAAATATCCAGGGCGCCCCTGCCGTCCAGCGGCTCGCCGCGCCCGTCCAGCACGCGCCCCAGCAACTGGTCGCCCACCGGAACCTGCGCCACGCTGCGATGGGGAATTACCCGGGCACCGGGCTTGAGCCCCGACACCGGCTCCACCGGCATAAGGAAAACCTTGCTGCCGGAAAACCCCACCACTTCAGCTACCACATCCCGTTGGGTGCCAGACCGAATGGTGCAATGCCCACCGATGGGAACCCGGCAGCCCTCCGCTTCCAGTGTCAGCCCCACCATGCGGATCAGGCGGCCTTCAACGGTAACGTGGGGATAAGCCAGGCTGTAGGGCAGGTAAGACTGCAGGCGCGCCGACAGTGGCTGGCGTTTCTCGATCGTATCGCTCATGGCAGGTTATCGGGATCAATGTCGGAAGAGGTGTCGGTATTGCTTTCCGCGTCGCTATCATCGTCATCATCGTCGCGAAAACTGTCCACCTCGTTGATAATCTGGTCCAGACCCGCCTCTTTTTTCTCGATATCCGCCAGGGCCTGCTGATCCTTTTCATAAACCTGCCGGATAACGGTGGCGAGTCGCTTTTCCGCGCGCATATCCACCACAGCATTATCGGTATCAACAATACAGCCGCCGGGACTGATGGTCTGATGCGCCAGAAAATTCCAGTTTTCACCCATTTCCCCTGACTCTTTTAGGGACTGAACCACAAACTCCAGGTCAGCAGGATTCAGGTGAATGCGCACCCGCTCTGTTCCCGGAATCAGGGCATTAACGGCCTCTTTGACGATCGTCAGAATACAGGAGGAATCCAGCTTCAGTTCCCGGTGGACCACACGGGTAGTGATGTTACGCACCAGTTCCAGCAGCGCTTTTTCCAGGGCTTCATCCTGGGCATCCACCGGCTCAAACAGTGCCCGGCTGATCTGCGCCAGCTTGTTGACCGCCGCCCTCAGGTCGCTTTCGCCGCTTTTGTAGCCCTGATCGTAGCCTTCCTTGTAACCATCCCGTTTGCCTTCTTCGCGACCTTCGTCGTAAGCAGCCTGACGGATGGCTTCCAGCTCCTCGGCCGTAAGGGGTTTTACATCCTCAACGTCTTCCGGCTCCTGCTCGGGCGCTGCCTGCCGGCGGGAACGGGGTTTGGGCTGACTGGAAAACGGGGAATCGGTTCCTGGAACAGCGCGCTCATCTTCCACCATGGGAAGCTCCCAGCGTTCATAGGCTGACAGCTTTTCGGCAGGGGTATTGTCCCGGGTCAGTATGGAATCCAGCGGTTTTTTCTTTTCCATACGTTAGCCTAAATCATCTCCTCACCGCCTTTACCACCGAGGACAATTTCCCCGGCTTCTGCCATGCGGCGAGCGATTGCGAGAATTTCTTTCTGGGCACCTTCCACTTCGCTCACTTTCACCGGACCTTTCGCCTCCAGGTCATCACGCAGAAGTTCAGCGGCCCGTTTTGACATATTGCCAAAGATTTTTTCCTTAACCGCCTCATCGGCGCCTTTCAGGGCCAGGATCAGCGATTCGGAGGACACTTCGCGCAGCAGCGACTGGATGCCACGATCGTCCACATCCGCCAGGTTGTCGAACACGAACATGAGATCCTGTATGGTCTGCGCCAGATCTTCGTCGGTTTCCTTGATGGCTTCCATCAACTGGGATTCGGTCTGGGTATCCAGGAAGTTCATGATATCCGCCGCACATTTGGTGCCTCCCAGATCGGTGGCA
>JAWVYU010000154.1:0-11246 GCA_033722575.1 Ketobacteraceae bacterium
ATGGGGCGGCGGCTGGCCAATGTCTCGGTTACCGTATGGCAAACCACCAGGTCACGGCCGGTTTGTACTGCCCGTGCACATTTTTTACTGGATTGACCTTTGGTTGTGTTTTGGTATTTTCGCGGCCTGCTTCACAGACAGGCTGCCTTTGATAGATAATCCTTGCCCGGTAACAACGCGGTAATCCCCTTAACCGTAATCTGCAATAACAATCAGCAAAAAATAAGAGCTCCGCAAATGGAAACAGCAGTTTTTGTGGGCGGGCTGTCACTGTATCTGGTGGCAACCGTGGTTTATCTCAAAGACGCTTATCAGAAGTCGCCGGTCTGGGCGTGGGTGAGTATTTTGGTGCCGCCCATTGCGCTGGTCTATTACTGCATCTACTGGCAGCGACGCTGGCCCTTGTTCACGGCCCATACTGTGGCGCTCACCCTCACGCTGGTGGGCGGTTTGCTGTTGGTCCGGGCGCACCCGGTCTATTTTGATCACAGCGCGCTGGCGCCGGTGAGGGATGCCGTGGCACCAGCGTCCCGTAACCGCCCGCTGAATGTGGTGCTGGAGGAATTTGCGTCATCCGGCGATGTCAGCCCCTACATCGGTCGCATTGACGGGGTTATGGGGGGGCGCCTGTTCGGCGATCCGGTGCAGATTGAAACCGTTGAACTGGTGGACGGTACACTGCGTTTCCGCCGTGGCGAGGGCTTTTACCCCCAGCGGGAAGTGGCCGTGTTTCTGGGAATTACGGAATTTGATGTGGATGATCGCTGGGAGCTGGATGTGACCCCGGCGTCCACCGATGCACCCATTATTCATGTGTCCCGCTATGATGCCCGCACGGGACAGCTGAAAACCGAGGTGTACGACCAGGGCTATTGGCTGGAGCTGGTACTCAGTGATCGCCGCAGCAATGAAATATCCGGTTTCGTGCGGCTGCTCCTGCCCAATGAGCAACGGGATTTCATTGCCGGTAACTTTGAAAGTTATACCAGCCGGTTGCGGTTTGACGGGGATGAGATTGACCGTTTTCATGATTCCGTTGATACCCTGGAGTATGTCGCTCAGCAACATCTTGAAAGCCGGTTCAAAAAGGCAGTCAGGGATGTGTCTTTTCTGGATACTCATTACCTGGGCCATGTTGCGCTGCCCACGGGGCGGACCGTGGCAGAGCTGACCCTGGTGGACAACAGTGTTCATACCATTCCGTTGGCGCTGTTCAAAGGCGAACAGGGCTGGACGGTGGATACCCGTTCCACCGATGACTTGCGGGTGGCCATTGAAACCCTGATGGAACAGCCCCCGGCTGCTGGGCCGCCGGAGCCGGAGGAAAACCCCGAGAAACTGTTCGGTGGCAGCGATTACAGCAGCCTTGTGGGCAAGCGTATCAAGGTGATTTCCTACGAGGGAAAAGCCCGTGAAGGGTTGCTCAGTCAGGTGGAAAGCTCACAGCTGGTGTTGCATCAGCGAATAGACAAGGGTTTTATGGATATCTACCTGCCCAAGCGTCAGATTGAGCAGGTAGTGGTGCTGAATAACTGGTAGCGCAGCAGGACAGGGTAGTGCGTCAGGACAGAATAAACACCAGCAGATGACGGGGCCCGTGGGCGCCCAGCTGGATGGTTTGTTCAATGTCGGCGGTTCGGGAAGGCCCCGAGATAAAGTTAACAGCCCTGGCATTCCAGGCGTTGTTCCGGGACAAACGCTCCATGGCCTGTTGCAGATTGTCCACCAGATCGGATTCGTTCACGGTGACCAGGTGATAGTCCACCAGAAAATTCAAGGAAGTAGGGTTTTCCGCCGATGAAACCAGTGCCAGTGTGCCGGTTTCACAGATGCCGAGGGCAGCCTCTGACAAGCCTGCCTGACTGTCGCCAGTGGGCAGCTCATTGATCAACGCTAATCCCTCAGGAAAATCTTCAGAGTTAACAAACGTCAGCAGTTCCGTCGGCACGTTGCCGTCTGTGGACACAGTCTCCAGTGCTGTTTTTATGCACTCTGCCAGGCGTGATCTGGCGGTGCGCCATACGCGGGCGCCGTTACTTTCCAGTTGCTCCGCAAACTGTTCAACGTTCGCCATGGCGGTGCTGTTTCCACTGTTTCATAAAGGTTTGCCGCGATGCCGGTGGTGGAATCCGGCGGTGATAGCGTTGTCTTAACCGGGTGGTGATCCACCGGCTGCGCTGTATCAGGTTCAGCAGGGTCAGTCCCACCTGCATGCCGGCCTGATACAGGCGGGGCCGGGTCAGTAGCCATCCATGCAATGCCAGCAATCTACGCTCCGGGAAGCTGTTGATTCTGGCGCTGCCCTGGTCGTTGCGCAGCTGTCGCAACAGCTCCGGCAAGGGAATCCCCATCGGACAGACTTCAGCACAACGGCCACAGAAACTGGAAGCATTGGGCAGGGGCTTCGCCTGATCGAGTCCCTGCATGAGCGGTGTCAGCACAGAGCCCATGGGGCCGGGATAAACCCAGCCGTAGGCGTGTCCACCGGTGGCACCGTACACCGGGCAGTGGTTCAGACAGGCGCCGCATTTAATGCAACGCATCATGTCGCGGTACTTGGAGTTCATGATCCCGGTGCGTCCGTTATCCAGAATCACCACATGGAATTCCGCGGGGCCATCCCGGTCGTCCGCCCGCCCGGGGCCCTGATAAAAGCTGGTATAGGTGGACATGGGCTGACCGGTTGCGCTGCGCCCCAGCACGTTGAGTATGGCTGCTGCATCCTGCATGTCGGCCACCACCTTTTCGATGGAAGCCGTCACAATGTGAACCCGGGGGAGGGTGGCGGTAAGGTCGCCATTGCCTTCATTGGTTACCAGGCCAATGCTGCCGGTGTCCGCCACCAGCAGGTTGGCGCCGGTAATGCCCACATCCGCTGTCATAAAGTCTTTGCGCAGCATCTGGCGGGCCTCGTCCACCAGGGATCTGATTTCTTCCAGGTCTCGCTCACCCAGGGCGTGATGATCGCGAAACAGATCCGCCACCTGCTGCCGGGTTTTATGCACGGCCGGCGCAATAATATGAGACGGCTTTTCCTGCGCCAGCTGAATAATGTATTCCCCCAGATCCGTTTCGGCCACGCGGATTCCCTGCCGGATCAGATAATCGTTGAGCCCGGTTTCCTCACTGATCATGGACTTGCCTTTGGTCACCAGCCGGGCATTGTGCTGCTTGCAAACCCCGGAAACGTATTCATTCAGTTCCTCTGGTGTGCCGGCACGGTACACCTGTCCGCCATGCTTTTTTACATTGGCCTCGAACAGCTGCAGGTAATGATCCAGGTTATCCAGGGCTTTCTGTTTGGCTTCCCGGGCGCGGTGCTTGAGCAGCTCGAAATCATCCACCAGTTGAATGGCTTTACGGCGCTTTTCAATAAAACCGGATTTGGCGCGGGCCAGGGCAACCTGTAATTGTTCGTCTGCGAGGGCGTCCCGGGCCTGGCTTTTGAATTGATTGGGATGGCGGTTCATGGGCAGGCTTCCCTTACCAGCAGCTCAGCAAGATGAATAAGCTCTATATCACCCTGTGTCTGAAGCGATTGCAGATGCAGCTGGCAACCAAGATCGAGGGAGGTGGTGGTGGCTGCCCCGGTGCTCCTGATATCCGCCAGCTTGTTCTGGCCCATCTTGCCGGATACGGCATGGAACTTGACGCAGAAGGTGCCGCCGAAACCGCAGCAGGCTTCAGGCTCCTGTAATTCCCTCACATCGGCATTGGGCAGGCAATGGGACAGCAGGGCCTCAACGGGCTGGGTCACGCCGATCTCCCGCAGGGCAGAGCAGCTGTGGTGATGGGTAAGGCGGCCGGTAAAGTCCGGGTTGCTGGGCAGACGATGGGCGACAGGCGCCAGAAATTCCGCCAGCTCCCGGGTTTTTTCTGCCAGGGCCCGGGCCCGGGGCAGCCAGATGGGATCATCCGCCAGTAATCGGGGGTAATGGTTTCTGATCATGCCGGCGCAGGACGCCGAGGGCACCACCACCTGCTGCCAGGGTGAAAAGGCCTCAATCACCGCCCGGGCGCCATTGGCAGCATGGGCAGGGTCGCCGTTGTTGTAATTCGGCTGGCCGCAACAGGTTTGCGCCCGGGGCACCGCGACGTTGAATCCGGCAGCCTCCAGCAGGCGAATGGCGGCGAACCCCGCATCCGGTCTGAGGGTGTTCACCAGACAGGTCACAAAGAAAGCCACCTCCGTGGGCTCGGCCGGCGACGCTTCCGTCTGCAAGTTCTTGCCTCCTAATGATTTTAGGTGTCTGAGGGCTTGCGCCATAATCCCAGATTTACGGCATTTTCGCCACACTGATGGTTGAAATCACCTCAGGAAGCCCCATATCCGCAACATCCCGTACATTTTTAACAAAAACGAGAGCAAAGTGGAGATTTCAAGCAATGACAGTTGACGCTCAAAAAGAAACCTTGGGCTTTCAAACCGAAGTCAAACAACTGCTTCACCTGATGATTCATTCTCTTTATTCCAATAAAGAGATATTTTTGCGTGAGCTGGTGTCCAATGCCTCTGATGCGGCGGACAAGCTGCACTTCCAGAGTCTGTCTAACCCGGATCTGCTGGAAGGCGACGGCGAATTCAAGATCCGTCTGGATTTTGATAAAGACGCTAAAACCGTCACCATCGAAGACAACGGCATAGGCATGAACCGTCAGGATGTGATTGAACACCTGGGCACTATTGCCAAATCCGGTACCGCGCAATTTCTTAACCAGCTCACCGGCGATCAGAAAAAAGATTCCAAACTGATCGGGCAGTTTGGTGTGGGTTTCTATTCGGCGTTCATTGTGGCCGACAAGGTGGAAGTGTACAGCCGCAAGGCAGGGGAACCCGCTTCCGAGGGCGTTTACTGGTGTTCCGAAGGTGAAGGTGAGTTCACCGTTGAGAACACTGAGAAAGCATCCCGTGGCACGAAAATCGTGCTGCATCTGCGTGACGGTGAAGAAGAGTTTGCCGATGCCCACCGCCTGCGCAGCATCGTAAAACGTTATTCCGATCATATTTCCGTGCCCATCATCATGCAGTCGGTTCCCGCGCCCAGCTATGATGAAGAAGGCAATGAAAAACCTTCTGAGGAAGAACCCAAAGACGAGGTTATCAACAAGGCAACGGCCCTTTGGACCTGTTCAAAATCAGAAGTGACCGATGAGGAATACAAGGAATTCTACAAACACATATCCCACGATTTTGAAGATCCCCTGACCTGGACCCATAACCGGGTTGAGGGCAAGCAGGAATACACCAGCCTGCTGTATGTGCCAAAAAGGGCGCCTTTCGATCTATACAACCGTGAAGCACCGCGGGGCCTCAAGCTCTATGTGCAGCGCGTGTTTATCATGGATGATGCCGAGCAGTTCCTGCCACTGTATTTGCGCTTTATCAAAGGCGTACTGGACAGTAACGATCTGCCCCTGAATATTTCCCGGGAAATCCTGCAAAGTAACAAAACCGTTGAGAGTATCAAGAGTGCCCTGACCAAGCGGGTTCTGGATATGCTCAAAAAACTCGGCAAGAACAAGCCCGAAGAGTATCAGGAATTCTGGAATCAGTTTGGCCAGGTGTTGAAAGAGGGGCCGGCAGAGGATTTTGCCAACCGCGAAAAAGTGTCTGCACTGTTCCGTTTTGCCACCACCAAGTCCGAAGGCAGCAAGCAAACTGTGTCGCTGGATGATTACGTCAGCCGGATGGCAGAAGGCCAGGACAAGATCTACTACATTATTGGCGACACCCACACAGCGGCTGCCCACAGCCCACACTTGGAAATATTCAGGAAGAAAGGCATTGAGGTACTGCTGTTGTCCGATCGTATTGATGAATGGATGATGGGATACCTGAGCGAGTATGACGGTAAGTCTTTCATCAACATTGCCAAAGGTGACCTGGACCTGTCGGGTATTGGTGAAGAGAAAGAGGAAGACAAGGAAGCACAGGAAAAAGTTGAGAAAGAATCCGAAGACCTGGTGAAACGCCTCAAAGAATCCCTGGACGATAAAGTGTCTGATGTAAAAGTGTCACATCGTCTTACGGATTCACCCGCATGTCTGGTGCTGGGTGCCTATGATATGGGCGCGCAAATGCGTCAGATTATGGAGGCAGCGGGGCAGAAAGTACCCGGCAGCAAGCCAACGCTGGAAATCAACCCCGGCCATCCGCTGGTGGAAAAGCTGAAAAATGAGGTTCAGGAGGATCGCTTCAATGATCTCAGCCTGATTATTTTTGAGCAGGCTACATTGGCTGAAGGCAGCGCCCTGGAGGATCCGGCAGGCTATGTGCAGCGAGTGAATCGGTTGCTGCTTGAGCTTGTCTGACACCATAACCGTTGGACACGATAAAAACCGCTACGACTGAATGTCGTAGCGGTTTTTTTTGTGTCTGGCCCAAATGCCTATTATTTTTGAGTGGCAAGTTCTGCTAGACTGAAATTGTTGAGGTAAACGCAATGCGGCAAAATTATCATCAGTAGTGAGGCGGAAATGAGTCAATTTGAACTTCCAAATCCCGTCACGAAAGAGGCTGCCGGGGAGCTTCGTGAGTCGGTTCTAACCCAGGTTCTGGACCAGATTCACACCGTGCTGGAAACGGAAGAAGGTTACACGCTGAATTTTGGGCGCCAGTCGGAATGTATTGATCTGATCACAACCTTTCTGAAAGTTGAGCGTGTATGCCAGCCGTTCCTGAGAATGGCGCTGGTGTCGGAATCCAATGCAGGGCCTATCAAGCTGGAAGTGGCGGGGCCAACGGGTACCAAGGACTTCATGCAAACGGAATACGGTCTGCGGCGCTGGCTGGATACCTGAGCCCACGTTTATGAAACCGGGTTTTACGCATATAATGCATTGACATAAATGCATTGCGGAGCGACTCAATGGCGTCAGGGCCTCTGAATATTTCAGTTCTTGGTGGTGGCAGTTTTGGCACCGCCATAGCCAACATATCGGCTGATAATGGTCATAATGTTTCGCTTTGGATGCGAAACGAAGATCAGGTGGAAGAGATTCGTACCACTAACGAAAATTCCCGTTATCTGCCCGGTTACAAGTTAAACAAATCCATTGTTCCCACTACTGACCTGATGTCCACTGTGGACTCAGCAGATGTCATCTTCGTTGCGATACCCTCCAAATCCTTTCAGTCCGTTGTCGATAGAATCAGTGATCATATCTCGCCGGACCAGATTCTTGTAAGTACCACCAAAGGGATCAAGGAAGAGGGGTTCCTGTTAATGAGTCAGATCCTGCGAGGTCAGACCGCCAGTGAGCATGTGGGCGTGCTGAGCGGCCCAAATCTGGCCAAGGAGATCGCTGCCCGCTACCTGACCGGAACGGTCATTGCCAGTGACAGTGAGCGGGTCAGGAACACCATCCAGGAAGCTTTGTCCTGTGCGTACTTCCGGGTTTACGCCAACAGCGACACCTTTGGGGTGGAGCTGGGGGGTGCTTTGAAGAACATCTACGCGATTGCCGCTGGCATGGCCGGAGAAATGGGTATGGGGGAAAACACCAAGAGCATGCTGATCACCCGCAGTCTGGCGGAAATGAGCCGTTTCGCTGAAAAGCTGGGGGCCAATCCACTGACATTCCTGGGGCTTGCAGGGGTAGGTGATCTTTTCGTCACCTGCAGCTCACCCCTCAGTCGCAACTATCAGGTGGGTCAGGCATTGGCCCGGGGCAAGGATCTTGATGATATCGTGGCCAACCTGGGGGGTACTGCCGAGGGGATCAACACTATACGAATCGTCAAGGCAAAGGCCGATGAGCTGCAGGTCTATATGCCGCTGGTGAGCGGTTTGCACAAAATCATTTTTGAGGGCAGCCAGTTAAAAGACGTGATTCGCTCCCTGATGCTGGGGGAACAGAATTCTGACGTTGAATTCGTGCTGCCGGGGCCGCACAATCAGCCATGAAATAAATTTGTCCTGTTAACGGAAAAGCATCTGCAGTGAGGCAACTATGAGCGACAAAGATACCCAGGCAACCCCCGACAAGAGCAGCAACAGGGATAAGGAAAAGGAAATTGAAGTCATTATCGCCGATGAAAGCGAGACTGATGAAGATCCCATTCTGCTGCGTCTGGTTTATGCCATTCTCTTTTATTTTGTTTACGCCATGTCCCGTTTCCTGATCGGAGTGGTCGCAATTGTCCAGTTTCTTCACATACTCCTGACCGAGGAATACCAGGAAGATCTGTTGCGCTTTTCCCGCAGCCTGACCCGGTATGTGTCGCAGATTGTGGGCTACATGACCTGGGTGAGCAATACCAAGCCGTTTCCATTTACCGACTGGCCATCTGACGCCAATGAGAGGGAAGAAGGTTAAATCATGGGAATAACGCTCTATGTGATGCGCCATGGCCACGCAGTGAACAAGGCGTCCTCGGACGCCGAGCGTCCACTGAGCGCCAATGGCGAGATTGAAGTCAGAAAAGCAGCCCATAAGCTGGAAGGTCTGCAGCCGGACCTGTTTATTGCCAGCCCTTACCTGAGGGCCCAGCAAACCGCGCGTATCCTGAAAGAAGCGGCGGCAATCCCCACGGATATCACCACAGAAGAGGGCATAACACCGGATGACCACCCGCAAGGAGTGGTCAGAATGCTTGCTGACCTGGAGGCGGTGGGCAGCATTCTGATGGTGAGCCACAACCCCCTGGTGTCGGCCCTGGTGAGTCTGCTGGTGGATGGTGACCTGCAGGGTGGTTATGCCATGGGTACTGCCAGCGTGGCCTGTATAGAATTTGACGAAATTTTGGGTGTCGGGCAAGGCAGACTCCAGTGGTTGAGCTAGACTGATTAATTTGTAAACAGGGTGGCGGCCGGATCAGGCCGTGCGGTCCTTGCGTTTGTCCCGGGGTTACGTCATATTTCCTCCTCTTGACGGGTTCGGGACCTGCTTTGGCCGAAACGCCCGCATTTTCCGTCAGCCGTGAACGCTCGGATGCCGGCTGACACCATCTGAGTGACGATAATCCGAATGACGACTCCGGCAGGGTCAGCCTGCGGGGTGTCTCTCGACAGGGTGTTCATCGAAATTAACGAGAAGGACTACAATCATGACAGCATCGGCGGATCTCAACATACAGGCGTCGACTATGGCAAAAACAGGCACTCCACTTCCTCTGGAACGCTTATATTACTGGGAAAAGAACCATCCTAATAAGGTTTGTTACACACAACCCATGAATAACGGTCGGATCGTCGACTTTACCTGGGGTGAAGTGGGCAACCAGATCCGCCGAATGGCAACGTACCTGCAGAAAACAGGCGTGGAGCCCGGGGATCGCGTGGGCATTATCTCCAAAAACTGCGCCCACTGGATCATGAGTGACCTTGCCATCTGGATGGCCGGCGGCGTGTCCGTACCGCTGTATCCCACCCTGGCCTCTGACATGATCGAAAAGATTCTGGAGCACTCCGAAACCAAAGTGCTTTTCGTTGGCAAGCTGGATGGCTGGGAAGACATGAAACCCGGCATTCCGGAAGATATAAAGTGCATTTCCTATCCCCTGAGCCCGCCCAATTCCTATGATACCTGGAACGATATTGTGGCCCAGAATCCGCCCATGACGGAAAGCCCGGCCCGCAGTCACGCCGAACTGGCCACCATTATTTACACCTCCGGTACCACCGGCATGCCAAAGGGCGTGATGCATAATTTTGCCAGCCTGGCAGCAGGCGCCAGCCAGGCGGCCAATATCTATGATGTGACTTCCTCCGACAGACTGCTGTCCTATCTGCCGCTTTCGCACGTTGCAGAGCGCATGTGCGTGGAGCTGGCCCAGATCTATCAGGGCACGCACGTATTTTTTGCGGAATCGCTGGATACCTTTGCCCAGGACCTGCAGCGGGCCCGGCCCACCATTTTCTTTGCCGTGCCACGCATCTGGGCCAAGTTCCAGTCTGGCGTTTTCTCGAAAATGCCCGAGAAAAAACTCAAGGTAATGCTCCGGATTCCTGTTCTGAACAAGGTCATCAAAAAGAAAATCCTGTCGGGACTGGGACTGAATGAAGCCAAGTTCTGCCTGAGCGGCGCCGCACCCATTTCCGGCAGCCTGCTCAACTGGTACAAGGAGCTGGGCCTGGACATTCTTGAAGTGTATGGCATGACTGAGAATATGGGCTATTCCCACAGCACACGCCTGGGCCGCTCACGGCCAGGATATGTGGGACAGCACAACCCCGGTGTGGATGTGAAGCTGGGTGACGGTGGCGAGATTCTTGTCAAAAGTCCCACCACCATGCTGGGGTATTACAAGGAGCCCGAGAAAACAGCGGAAACCCTGGATGAAGATGGTTACATACATACCGGTGACGTGGGCCAGATCGAGAGCGATGGCAGCCTCAAGATCACCGGCAGGATCAAGGAAATCTTCAAAACCAGTAAAGGCAAGTATGTGGCGCCGTTCCCCATCGAAAACAAGCTGCTGGCAAGCTCCCATATTGAGCAGCTGTGTGTAATGGGTTCAGCACTGCCGCAACCCATCGCACTGGTGATGCTGTCAGAAGGGGACAGAGAAGCACTTGCCAAAGGTAAAAGCCGTGACGAGATCCATTCGGAGCTTCAGGAAACCCTGCGGGAAGTGAATGCACAGCTTGACCCCCACGAAAAAATCAAAACCCTGGTGGTGGTGAAAGATGAGTGGACCCCCGAAAACGGTTTCATGACGCCCACCCTGAAAATCAAGCGTAACGTGCTGGAATCCCATTACGGTGATCATATCGAAAGCTGGTATGAATCCGGCAAAGATGTGCAGTGGGAAGAATAAACACTCACGGTAAAGCACATCTGCCGGAGAAGGCACGGCGTCAGCAATGGCATTCTGAATGGCGATTGCAACGATGCTGTGCCTTTTTTGTTGTGTGGCTGGCAATGGCGTTCCCGCTGTTGCCGGCGCAGGCCACGGCGAAGGAAATCCGCCAATACCCCTCCAGGCTGTGGCAGGTATCCATGCCGGAGGCGCCTTCGGTAAAGCCCAGCTACCTGCTGGGAACCATGCATCTTTCCGACCCCACGATCGTCAACCTTCCACCACATATCGAACAGGTGGTGAAAAGCGCCGCTTCCTACACCATGGAAGTGAAGCTGGATGGTAACAGTTACAAAACACTGGCCAACCTGTCTGTTCTCAAGGGGCCGAAAACCCTCAGTGACCTGGTGGGCCCTGACACCTTTGACCAGCTGGTTTCTGTTCTCAAATCACGGGGGCTGAACCGCTATGGTCTGGAGCGAATGAAGCCCTGGGTAGTGGG
>JAWVYU010000155.1:0-11187 GCA_033722575.1 Ketobacteraceae bacterium
GAAGCCATTGAAAACGCCCCGGATGATTGGCGAGAAGTACTCATTGATTCAATCAGTGAATTCGAATCAGCAGGCACTGAACTCTCATCACAGATCGCCGATGATCTCAGAGGAGTACTTCAAGAAACAATGTCTCTGACATTTTGTGCCACTGATTACCTGGCCATATTTATTGCGAAAAATGTTCAGGAAATAAAACACAACAAATGGCCGGATCGCTATGATGAACCAGCCTACACACCCCAGGTTTGTTCAACCACGCCGGTTACCGAGATAACGCCCGAAACCGATTACATTGAGTATGTTGGATTCTTTTTTAATCGTTATGGGGGTGAATACAGCACAACCATCGAAGACCAGTACGACAATCTTATATACAGCGGGTTTCCGATGGTAATAACAACTGACACCCGAATGACTGTAGCATTAATTAACACAGGTATCGCCTGGGATGTGGATTTTTGGCGATATGCGCAAAGCCCCAAGTTTGTGCTGGCCTGGGACGGCGGAAAATCTGAAATTTTTGTAAACCCCGGGGTTGTTACCTGGCTGGTTGATAACCGCGATGAGATTAAAATTTCAAGCAATGGTGGCAGCGGGGGAAGCGCTTTTTCTTACCAGTGTTCAGATGGTTATGTTATCACGCACCTCCAGGTTCGTGCCGGGTCCCGAGTGGATGCGCTACGTGTGGGATGCAGTGAACTTAAAGCAGACGGAACTTATGAGCTGAATGCACAAAAACGCCAATGGAGCGCAAGATTCGGCGGCAGCGGCGGGAGCGAATACGCGGATTCCTGTCCCGATGGTAAATTGATGACCTCCTTTTTCGGTAAAGCCGGCTCCAATATCGATAACATTGGTTTCGAATGCCTGGATGTTAACAGGTTGCAGGATGGAGATTATCGATTCGCCAGTATACAGGGTCCGTTCGGTGGAAGCGGAGGGGGTGAGTTCACCTCCCGTTGCCCGAAAGGTTACGCCATGACCGGCGTTGAAGGACGTGCCGGCTCAAGAATCGATCAACTTCGTGGGGTCTGCTCGCGTGTTCTTTCGGAATAACGCTAAAGCCGCCTGAAAAAATCCCTATTTTTGAACAATAAAACTTTAGGATAAGCTAATGAAAACTATTTTAGCGCCGCTCGCTGTCAGGCGAACCGGCAAGCTGATTACAAAAGCTGGATTGCTATTTTCCTGTGGGTTAATTTTGCTAGCCAGCATGGGTTGTGGAAGCAGCGTTGATTGCGACAGCACTTATAGCAATGTACTCGTGGCAGAATTTTGCAAGGATGGAAAAAGAGACGGAAGCGCGCACTGGAACCATGACTTTACGCTTACTGAATCTGAGCATTCTGATCACTTCTGGGATAAACATTCCGAAGCGCACATTTCCGACAACTCGCTGATTTGCATACAAGACCCGGATGCATGCGGCTTCGTGATTGATATTGAAATTGAAAATGCCTATAAGCTTGGCTTCGAGACAGAAGCAACCAGTACCTTGAATGAAAATTGCGTTCAGGCGCATTGCAGAAAGCTGAGATCGCGATGGGCAAAGGGATTAATTATTACTGGAGCCGTTGTAGGCGCTGCGGGAACCCTTACCATTGTCGGTGTGGGAGTAGTCTGGGCTTATGGTGGTGTGGAGGCATTAACCGCTGCACTGGCAGAGTTTGGGATTAGTGCAACAGCCACGGAGCTTGGGCAAATGGGCATTGCCGGGGCCACCGCTCTGGAAGAGACTGGATTCTCTGCTGCGAAAGCCCTTGAATTAGGCCTCGCCGGCGATACCGGTTATTTATCAACGGTTGCCTTTTAAAAGCCAGGTATTAGAAATACATCTCCATTCACCGAACACCTGTTCCATGCAAACGAGCCTCGTTCCACGGAACAGGTGTTCAGCACCACTCACACCTGCAGCATCAGTAGTCTATATTATTCCGGTTAAAGCCCGAGCCTTTCGAGAAGCAAACGGCCTTTATTGCCCTATACTTATTGACCGCCAGTATTCCTTGCCCCCGCCATCCAGGGATCGGCATCAAAGCGGTCATGGTCCGCACCCTCAGGGTTTTCATAAACCACCACGAAATACAGATCGCCGTCCCGCGTCAGGGTGGGCTCCCCGATGCCCGCCGCAGAGCCCGCCGACAGCACCAGCTCACGGGTGCCCCAGCTGTTCCAGTCTGCGGGTTGCTGCTGTGACGCTCTGAATATCGCCAGCTTGCCATCGCTGTGATAGGCGGAAAAATAAAGCCACCAGTCAGCACCATCAAAATACAGGTGGGGCTGATGCTCGGTGCCAGGTGTATTGACAGAAGACACAGGCTCAGGGTCCCGCCAGCTTGCGCCATTATCCGTGCTCAGCGAATACCACAGATCATGGCCTCCGGCACCGCCCGGGCGATCAGGGCTGTCAAAAAACAGTATCAGCGTGTCACTGTCTATGCGATCAATATGGGGATTGTCTTCGATGTATGGGGTGTTGATGTCCATAACGACTCCGAGCCCGGACAGGGCCGGGTGGGTATTACTGATCACTTTCAGATTCGTCTGACCGCCACCATCATTGCTGGTAAACAGGGCCCATTCCACGGTACCGGCATCAGAAAAGAGTGTACTGACACCTCCCTCGCTGTAAATCGGCCGTTTCATGCCGGAAGTTTGCCAGGGAGAAAACGGATCAGTTGCCGAGAGCCGTGACGCGTAAATGATATCGCTGTGATACCAGCGGAAGGTCTCACCGGTGGGATTGCTCTCAAGATCCATATCATAATGGGGCCCCCTGTCATAGGCAGGAAGCGCGGTAACGGAATCACCACTGAGAACAAACGACAGAAAATCGGCTGGAATATAGGTGGCGTAAAGATGAAGCCCGTCCCGACTCACGTTCAGGCCGTCTTCCCAACCAAGGGTGCTGATGGCCAATGGCCGGGGCTGCTCGAACAGAGTAGGCATTGCCAGTGTGACGGTGGTGGTGGCCTTGACAGCACCCCAGCCAGGCTCATCAGCGGTGCCTGAGCTGCCGCCTCCGCAGCCGGGGAGTACCGAGCATACAACAAACATTGCCCCCGCAAAAAACACCCCTAACCTGCTGAAAACTGATGATAATTCCATTTCAAACCCCGCCATCCAACTCCATGAAGCAGCAGGGTAACATGATAAAGGGCCCACAGCCTGCGGCAATCCCTGCTTCATTCCTGTGGCCGGGGCTGCACCAAAGGTATCCGGTCTGAAGCCGGGTTCTGCATATCCCATGCCAGTCGCCCCGACCCCGATACCTGTTTTTTTGTTTACCAACCCTTTAAACAGGCCGGCCAAAACCCTAACAATAGAGCAGTGGTAGCCGAGAATTCACCATTTCCATTTCTTACTATACAGAAATACAGAGGGACTCATTATGAAAGCAGCCACTTGTAAAGGATTTGGGCCTCAATCCTCGCTGACCCTGGCCGATTACCCCAAGCCCCGCATGGGATCAAACGATGTGATGGTGGAGGTCTACGCCTCTTCGGTCAATCCGAAAGACTGGAAACTCAACACCACTATCAACAAACTGATACCCACTCTGGGTGACACCATCCATCCGCTGGTACTGGGCGATGATCTGGCAGGTGTGGTGGTGGATAAAGGCAGCAATGTATCCCGTTTCAACGTAGGTGATGAAGTCTATGGTATGACCATGCACCTGCGTACCGGTGCCCTGGCGGAGTTCGCGGCTATTGATCAGGACTGCATCGCACTGAAGCCCAGTAACATCAGCTTCAGCGAAGCCGCGTCAGTTCCGCTGGCGGGGTTAACCGCACTGCAGGCACTTCGTCTGGCGGAAGTAAAGGAAGGATCAAAAGTGCTGATCATCGGAGCCTCAGGCGGCGTAGGTACTTTTGCGGTCCAGATCGCCAAAGCCCTGGGCGCCGAAGTCACCGGTGTCTGCAGCGGTCGCAATCTCCAGCTGGTGGAATCGCTGGGTGCCGATAATGTTATCGATTACACTCAGGAAAACTTCACGGATCGTGATGACAGTTTTGATGCGGTATTTGATGCTACATCCTATAACAGCCTGGCGAAATGCTCGTCGCTCATGACCGAAAACGGCATTTTTGTCTCCACCCTGGGACATGGTAAAGCCATCGTGGATTTCGCCCTGGCGCAAATCACCCATCACAAACAAAAAGCCAAAGCGGTACGGGTCACGCCCAACACACGGGACCTGGAAACCCTTTGTGAGTACATCGAGCAGGGCAAGGTAAAGCCCCAAATCGACAGCCAGTATGACCTGGATGAATTCGAGAAGGCCTATGAACGCAGCCAGACCGGGCACGCGGCAGGCAAAATTGTCATCAACATCAAAACCGCTGCCCGGGCGGAACGCCCCGTTGCCGCTGCCTGATGCAAACGGCTCATCTGGGATCACTGCTGTGACACCACACCCCCAGATGAGCTATCCTCACCTTTATGGAACCCAAAATACCGCCGCTGAATCTGCTCAGGGTGTTCGAAGTTGCCGGGCGTCATCTCAGTTTCAAGGAGGCAGCCCGGGAGCTGCACGTGACCCCCTCCGCAGTCAGTCATCAGATCAAAAGCCTGGAAGCACAGCTCGGCTTCAGCCTGTTCCGGCGCCACAACCGCGTGCTGACGCTGACCCGCGCGGGACAGGACCTGCTGGCCAGCGTCAGCCAGCATCTGAATGCCCTGCGCAAGGATACGGGCCGCATCATACGCCGGCACGGCAACCCCTCGGTACGGGCCCATATACTGCCCTTCATGGCCAGCGAGTATGTGATTCCTAACTTACACGATTTTCAGCAACAGCATCCCGACGTGGAATTACGCATTGAAACCAGCGCAAATGCCCTGGACTTTGAGCTGCATGATATTGATATCGGCGTGCGCCTGGGACTGGGCAAATGGCCCGGTCTGGTGGCGGAAAAGCTGGTGTGTATCGAGGCCACGCCGGTTTGCTCTCCCGGTTTTCAGGCGAAGCATAACATGAAGGAAATCAGTGACCTGAAGGGCAAGACCCTGATCCAGATTCAGTGGCAGGAGGATCCCTGGCAGCGCTGGTCCGACCGCACCGGCACGGACCTGGAAACTACTCACAAGCTGACTCTGGACAGCTTTGTGAATACCCTGACCGCGGCTGAACAGGGGCTTGGGGTGTCGCTGGCGCTATTTCCCCTTGCCTATAAATGGGTGGAACAGGGCCGCCTGGTAACACCGTTCCGGGAGCGTATTCCGGTTGAAGAGGGCTATTACCTGGTTTACCGACCCGAGGACCAGCAGAGAGACGACCTGCAGCGCTTCGTACGCTGGCTGGTGACGCTTTTCAACAGGCTGGATGACAACTATCACCGCTCGCCGGTGTCAGGTGAATAATACTCATCTGAACCGAATAATTTCTCGTTTGCTGCCCCTGAGCCATTCGGACATAGTGTGCTGACCGGACCGATTGGCTCAGTTAGGGAGTACACAGATGGCCAAGCAGATTTCCAGCTGGATCGTTAAACATCCGTTTCTGATTCTCACAGTTACCGTTCTCATGGTGACAGCATCCCTCCTGGGTATGCCCCCGCGGGTCAATTCTGATTTCGAGGTGTATTTCGGCCCGGCCAACGCCAACCTTTCCAGCTACCGGCAAATGCAGAATGACTATGCCACCACCGACAATGTGTTATTCGTGGTGGCGCCTGAGTCCGGTGACGTGTTTACCAACCGGACCCTGCGCATCGTCAGTGAACTGACTGAACAGGGCTGGCTGCTGCCATACGCCACACGGGTGGATTCCATCACCAACTTTCAGCATACCGAGGCCCGGGACGACGAACTGATGGTGAACGATCTGGTGGAGGACCCTGCGAAAGCCTCTGCCGCTGATCTGGAAAAAGCCCGGCAGGTGGCATTGAACGAGCCCCAGCTCATTAACCGCCTGATTCCCCCGGATTCCCGTGTTACCGGCGTCAATGTAAATTTCACCCTGCCCGGTAAAGACAAAACCCGGGAAATTCCCGAGGTGGTAGCGGCGGTACGCGAACTGATCCGTGCTTTTGAATCCCGCTATCCGGACATTCGCATCTACACCACCGGGCGCATCGTCAACAATAACGCCTTTCGCGACGCATCCATTTACGATGTTACCCACATTGTGCCTCTGGCGTTCACCATTGCCATGGTGTTGATCGCCTTTTACCTCTTCATTGCCAGCCGCAGCGTCAGCACCATGATCCTGGGTACCATTGCCACCCTGATGGTTGTGGTGGCGTCAATCGCAGCCACCATGGGCATTGCGGCCTGGATGGATATTGAAATATCGCCACCGGTGGCCAACGCCCCCACCATGATCCTGACCCTGGCGATTGCAGACTGCATCCATATTCTGGTGACCTATTTTCAGCAGATGCGTCTGGGTAATAACCGGCGCAATGCCATGGCGGAAAGCCTGCGCCTCAATCAACAGCCTATTTTTCTTACCAGCATCACCACCATGGTGGGCTTCCTGTCCCTGAATTTCAGCGATTCCCCACCGTTCCAGGATCTGGGTAACGTGGTGGCCATGGGCGTGATGATTGCCTGGCTGTTTGCGGTAACCCTGTTGCCCGCCATCACGGTTCTGTTCCCACTGCGGGTCAGGACCACCAAAACAGCAGAGCAAAGCGGTAACCGGTTGGCGGACTTTGTTATCCGCAGGCGCTACAGTCTGTTCACCCTGATGCTGATCGCCATCGTGGCAACGTCCGCCTTTCTGCCAACCAATAAACTCAACGACGTATGGGCGGAATATTTTGATGAAAGCATGGAAGTCCGCGCCAATTCGGATTTTATTCGCGAACATCTCACCAGCCCCAACAGCATCGAATTTTCCCTGGCGTCCGGTGAACAGAACGGTATTGCCGATCCGGAATATCTTAAAACCGTGGCAGCCTTCAGCGACTGGCTTGAATCACAACCGGATATTCTGCATGTCAGCACTTTTACCGATGTCATGAAGCGTCTGAACAAATCCATGCACAACGACGATCCCGCCTATTACAAACTGCCGGATGATCGTGAGCTGGCTGCCCAGTATATCCTGCTGTACGAACTTTCCCTGCCCTTTGGGCTGGACCTGACGAACCAGCTCACCATGAACAAGGATGCCACCCGGGTAATCGGTACCATTAAAGGCAGCTCCACCGCCACTGTTCTGGAACTTCAGGAGCAGGCCCAGGCATGGCTGAAAGCCAATGCACCGGACACCATGTACCATGCCGGCACCAGTACCGATGTCATGTTCGCCCATATCGGTTATTCCAACGTGCGCAGCATGCTGAAAGGCACTTTTATTGCGCTGGTCATTATTTCAGTGATACTCGGCTTCGCCCTGCGCTCGGCCAAATTCGGCGTGATCAGCCTGATACCCAATATTGTTCCAGCCACGGTGGCCTTCGGTTTATGGGGCATGATTGACGGAGAAATCGGTATCGGACTGTCGGTGGTTGCAGGCATGACCCTGGGCATCGTGGTGGATTACACCGTGCACTTTCTCAGCAAGTACCTGCGGGCCCAGCGAGAGTATGGTTTGAACGAACCGGAATCCATTCGTTATGCCTTCAGCACCGTGGGAACAGCCCTGATGGTGACTACCCTGATTCTGGTTGCCAATTTTGGCGTGCTGGCGTTTTCGGATTTTGCCCTGAACGGGGATATGGGATTGCTCACCGCCATCACCATTGTGGTGGCCCTGCTGGTGGACTTCTTTTTCCTGCCGCCGTTACTGCTGTTCCTGACACGACCAAAAGGAAAAGCCGGACAGGTTACCAAACCAGGCAGCCCCGATATCCGCACTGCTGGAAACCTGAGCAGCCAGAGCGAGGCTGACAGCAGCGGCCAGGGCGCAATGCCATCGGCAAGTTCCTGACACGCAGGCAACGAACCCCGGCTCACTCCTCCGGATCGGGCCGGGATCGCAGATCCGATGTACAGCAGGGGCAGCGCAGGGCTTCAACATGGATAGCGGAAAAACAGTAGGGACACTTTTTGGTGGCTTTGGTTTCGTTTTTAGCTTCACTCGCCTTGATCCGGTTAATACCCTTGACCAGCAGAAACGCAAACCATGACACAATGACAAAACTGAACAGACTGTTCAGGAAAAGCCCGTAACTGATGGTAACAGCGCCGTCCTTGTTGGCATCCTGCAGGGTCAGGTAAGGCCCACCGCTGGCGCCCTCTTTCAGCACCACATACAGATCAGCCATATCCACACCACTGGTAAATAAGCCCAGCAACGGGGCAATCACGTTGGTCACCAGGCTGCTGGTGATCGTGGCAAAGGCACCACCAACCACAATCCCCACCGCCATATCCAGTACATTGCCTTTCAGCGCAAAAGACTTGTACTCCTGAAATATTTTTTGCATCACACTCATGCAACACTCCCCCGTCCTATGCGAATTTGCCAGTTAACTCACTGGGAATTCTCCGGCAAATCCGCGACCCGTTGCAATCACTGAATACTGGCTGCCCTGGCCCGGGCCTTTTCCCACATCTTCAGATAGGATTCAGCTCCACGGAAAAAGCGGTTTATATAATCATCACTCATCCCCTGGCGCCGCATATCCTCCACCACATCCGGTAACAGGCCGATATGGGCCAGGCCGTCGGTGTTGTAATCAAAAATACGTTGCCCCGACACCTGCCGGTTAAAGCGCACACCACCATCAAAGGATAAAAAGGGATAGGTAACCGGGTTCTGCTGCGGCACATCACACCGGGCGCGCTCACCAAAACGGGGATACGCCTGTTTCACCATGCCATGCATATCGGAACCAAAGGCCACCCCCGGGTCCAGCCCCAGGCTTTCCCGGGTATCGCTGAACGCCATCAGCTGCATAGCCATATCCTGGGAGGTATAGGGATAACAGTTTTTTTCCACCCCCTGATACTCAGGCACCGATACCCAGCGGTTGAACAGCGGCGCCCGCACCCCGCCCAGACTGAGATAACGGCGCTCCTCGATTTCCAGGGCATCCTCAAAGGCCTTGCCGAAATGGCTGTCCACCAGCGGATAATCGTAATACTCCGCCATATCAACCACTGCCTCTTTCATGGGGCGGGACATGTGAGCCGTTTCGATAATCATACCGCGGGCCATCATGCCCCTAATCAGGTGCGCCCCCAGATCCGTCAGGCCTCGCCGGTTGCAAAAACTGTCCCCTTCGGGCACAAAGGGAAACAATGGCAAGTCACGGACAAAATCAGGAAAAAGAAGGTAATAGATCCGGGGCAACTGGATCGCCAGCACCGGATTATAGCCACCTTCACAGGTATCGTATTTGAACAGGCTGCCGTCCTGAACCACACTGGCCACCTCAATCAATGGATTGAATACCCGTGCGCCGCCAAAATCATTGTCGTAATGATGCACCGGAAAGATCGTCTGAATACCTTTCTGGGCATATTCATCAAGGCGGGCATCAATATAATCCGGCGTGCACTCGGAACGACCGCCCTCCACGCCATCAATACAGTGAAACAGATCCGGGGTTTCCGAACCGATCACCATGGCCAGTTTTTTATTCTTTATTACCTGGCGCGCTGCCTCCGGCGTACTCACCAGACGCAACCAGCCCTTGCCGGGGCCGCCGTGCTGGGCATCAATGTAATCCACCAGATCATGGGCAGCCTGCAACTGCTTTTCACTGGTGGCTTCACCATTGCAGACGACGGAATCGTCAAACTCATACTGGTCATCTACCGGCGCATAGCTCCGGGATAATTCCCGCCCTACTTTGCAGAGGGGCCCGCTTTCCACCAGCAGATTTACCATCAGTCGCAAGCCCCCCAGGTAGGCTCTTTCCAGCCACCTGTAGTAAGCGATCTGATGGGTAGTGGTGCGGTTATTGGGCCATTCCCTGAATTCCGGATAGCCGCTGGTATCGTGCAACGGTTGATTGAATAACAGCAGAAACGGCAGTCGGGCCACCTGTTTTCCCACTTCGTCATCATCCGCCTGTGTCACAAACCCGGTGATATCGGTTTTACCGCCGACACCATGCTCAACACGACAGTCCTGCAGTGCCTTTTCCACCCCGAGAGGGTGGAAAACGTTCCCCGCCATCACGTTACCGCCGAATGCCAGGGTGCCAAACAGATGGGCATGAACATCTGCCAGACCCCAGACTGCACCATCGGCAAATTCGCTTTTTATGGGCTCACCTTCGCTGTTGGTGCCAATTTCCGGGTAAGAGGCACAGTTCTCTGCCGCCACAAACTCTGCTGTTAAAGCGGTATCGGCGGCATCACTGAACGTCAGTGCACTGCCATTCTTTGCCAGGTAACCTGAGTCAGCGGCCCACAGGGCAAACAGGGCGGGACCGCGCTGCTCCAGCTGCCAGATCAGCCGCTCATCCAGTCGCTGGGTGCGCACAGGATTGTCGTGAGCCCCTAGCAGAAACTGTTCATGATCGTAAAAAAGATAGCTGCCCAGCGCACTGGGTTTCAGGTAAAAACGCGCAGCCTGATCAGCAGTAGCATCCAGCATATATTGGCCGGACACCGGATCAATGCCCAGAAACGCTTCATCGCTTTTAAGGTAATAGCACTGATTCGCAAATTGATAAGGGGTTTGAGAGGCGACTTCCAGGCTGCGATTGCTTTCTGCACTGCCTTTGCTACCAGAGCCACCGCCGCCACACCCGGATGCCATGAACAAAACCCAGAACATTAGTGAACAGCAACGCATTCCCATTGCGGGCAAGCCAAACAGTCTACTCATGGTTTAGTCCTTTTTTTTATTGTTGTGTAAGGCAAACCTGAAGTACCGGTGTGAAGACTGCTACCCGTGATTTCCCCCGGCGCTTCAAGTCTGGTTTGGTACTGCTGTTTCCTGACAGATTATGAAGAGAGCATCAGCAACGCAAGAGAATTAACGGATTGAATAGAAAACAGTGGGGGGAAGATTACGCCCGACGGTTTTTGATTAACTTATCACGATACCCTTTGGGTGTTGCTCCAAACCATTGGCGAAACGCACGGTTAAACGCACTCTGTTCTGAATAACCCAGCAAAAAAGCTACCTCACTCAAAGACAAACCGGTATCCGACAGATAATGCTGCGCCAGCTGGCGCCGGGTTTTTCCCAGCAGCATCTGAAAATTCAGTCCTCTTGCTTCAAGGCGACGATGCAATGTGCGTGTTGACATGTTCACACGCCGGGCA
>JAWVYU010000156.1:0-11141 GCA_033722575.1 Ketobacteraceae bacterium
ACACGCAAGGATGCTATCCCTCTTTGTAATGACCTGCTTCATACTGGGCTGCAGCGGCGAAAACAAGCCGCTCATGTCCCCGAATAGCCAATCCTTTTTCGGTATGCCATGGCCAAATGATATCCGCAAAAACCCGGACGGTACCATCGATATCAAGGGGCTTAAAGCATTCAAAAACAACCTTGTAGCCCGGCAGGTGGGCACTTCAGGTGCCTCTATCACCACCGGATTCGGCCTGCATTCGCCCGTGCATTTCGCGTTTTCCGGAGCGCTTGCTGCTGACCAGTTCGGAACTCTTTCGGATACACTGTCCCCGGCATCGCCCGTTATCCTGGTGAACATTGACAAAGACTCTCCCCGATACCTGGAGCAAGTGCCGCTGAAGCTGGATTTTGATTCCTCCAGGTCGCTGTTCAAAGAACCTAACCTGTTGACCCTGCTACCCTTTCCGGGATACAGCCTGGATGCCGATACCACCTATGCCGCCATACTCTTTAATGGCATTAAAGACACTGAGCAAAACCCGGTTGTACGCTCAGACCTTCTCGACTTGCTTGATCAGCCTTATGACGCTTCCCTCGGCTTAAGCGAAACTGATTTTAATGCACTGGCGAACCAGAAAAGAATTGTGGAAGACTATGTGTCGCAACATACGCCCTGGCAACCGGGGGATATACTGGCGTTTACCTATTACACCACGCAGGATCCGACGGCTGATGCCCACAAACTCGCAGATCACGTACGTGAAATAACAGATCAGCGTATTATTGATTCGGTTCAATCACTGTCAGTAGACACTTCATGGGGCTATTCATCCTGCGGATACCGGGTGAGACTTCTTGGCGAACTGGAAATGCCAAAATGGCAGCATGGTAAGGCGCCCTATTTATTCAGCGGGGGTTACCTGAAATTTGATCAGAACAACAAAGTGATCCAGAACGGGACCGAACGGGTAGATTTTTCAATCACTATTGGTTGCGAACAGCCAACAACGGGTAAAGGCCGGCCGATTGTGGTATTTGCCGATGGCACCGGCGCTGACGGCAAGAGCTCCGACCTTGCTGTCGGTTACGCCGGCTGGTCAACCATCGGCGTCTCAGTGACTCCCCATCAAAGTGATTCCAGACTGGACGCAACCGCCGAATCCCTGGGAGAATTTCTTAAAACGCTTAATATTGGACTGCTGGACACTGAAACCATATCAGGCGTTGTCTATTACAATTATCTCAATCCCGCTGGTGCGGTTGGCAACCAGTTACAGTCGGCTGCTGAGCAGATTTACATGAAACGGGTGGCGAAAAATATCGCGCCCATAATGGACAAGTTCGGGCTGGATATACAACAGCTTAACCTTCCCGCAGATGCACTTGACCTGAGGGAAGACTACGCGGTAATCATGGGGCAAAGTCAGGGGTCCGGTATTGGTCCATTGGTACTGGCCATGGACCATGATTTTAAAGCCGCGTATTTTAACGCCATGCCCACACTATCCAGGGCACAGCTTCTCTATCGAAAAAGCGTCAGGGAACTGGTGAACTTTTTACTCCTTGGCATCGATAAAAACGAACTCGACGAGTTTCACCCGGTCGTTTCCGCCCTTGAAACCTTCCACGACACCGCTAACGGCCTGTCTTATGCGTCGCAGTTTAATACTGACCACATACTGATTACCGCAGGCTACGAGGACGGCTGCGTACCCATCGAGGGGGCGCTGCCAATGGCATTTGCGCTTTCCCGTTACGACAGGCTGCAGCCCGCCCTGACAAATGTCACCCATGTTCCAGGGCTGTTTGATCCCTACAACGAGCTGCTGGGGGTTGATACGCAGTGGTTCCCGATAATCACCCCCAACTTACCCGGTGACGGGGTTGGTTTGTTCGTACCTGATTACTCCGGGCACTTCACTGATAACGTTGAAACTCTGATAAGCAAGTTCCTCCGCTACGCCACCGGGGAATTACCGCTCAGGCTGAACGGCCCCTACGACGACGTTCTTGGAAACGATTGTGATGAACGCTATAGCAAGTGGGAGTATGTGCAATAGTGTCCGCGATCCTCTGAACCTGTGACATGCCAACCACCCAGAGCCGAAGCATGTGCTGGCTCTGGGTGCTCGATAGCACGCACGAATTAATCGCACTGATCTCCCGTTGTCGGTATGGCTGCGGTCAGCGCCGGATCCCGTGAGTGGCTTCCCACATAAAACCTGTAACATCCGGATGCCAGATCCCACTGTTCCTTCGCTTCGCTCCAGTATGAGAAACTGTCTGCATTCAATGCAAAGCTGACTGTCCCAACCTCTCCCGGCTTCAGATTTACCCGGTCAAATCCCTTCAACTGACGGGGCGGCTGCCGTTCGGCATCCGAAACATCGGGCATCCCTAGGTACAGCTGTGCCGCTTCAGAGCCCATAACCTGCCCCGTGTTGGTCACCTTTGCAGTGACAACAAGGTTGGGAAATTCTCCGCTGATACTCAGATCACTGTAACTGAAGCTGGTATAACTCAACCCGTAACCAAACGGATAGGCTACCGGAAGATTCTGATCGTCGAACCAGCGATAGCCCATCATCACGCCTTCATCATAATTCACTCGGAACTGGGAACCTTTGGGGCCCTTTTCCACTACACCCGGATAACGGGAAAGCTTTGTCCCGTAAAGCGTGTCAGCGGCACTTTCCGGAAACGTCAGCGGCAATTTGCCACTGGGGTTGATATCACCAAACAGAATTCCGGCCAGGGCCGGGCCGCCACTCTGGCCCGGGAACCAGGCCTGCAACAGCGCCCCCACGTCCTGACGCCAGGGAGTCAGCACCGCTGATCCGGTTTGCAGTATAACCGCGGTTCCGGGATTCGCCGCAGCAACCGCGCGGATCAGACCATCGGGATCCTGCCCAAGGATGGTTTCCTCGGCACAGGTCAGCCGGTGGCAGGTACGGTCCTGGCCTTCAGCGGAATTATTGGAAGCAAACAGCAGCACGACATCAGCCGACGCCGCGGTTGCCGCCGCTTCAGCATGATCATCACCTTTATGATAAACAACACTCACCCCGGCGGCCTGGGCACGGGCCTCAATCGCCTGCCTTGGAGTCTGCAGCTGATAGGGATTCACCATGGAAGAACCGCCGCCATTGATAAAGCGGTCGGATGACTCACCAATAATGGCTATACGGTTCACCTTGGTCAGGTCGACAGGCAGCAGATTATCGTTTTTCAAAAGTACGGTGCCCTGCTCCATAATTTGCCGTGCCACATCGTCATGGGCCTGTTTGTCGATGGCATCTTCACTGGACGGGTAGTTGGTCCGGTCTATCAGGCCATGATCGAACATGGTGTAAAGAATATTACCCACGCGCTGATCTATGGTCTCTTCAGTTATACTTGCCTCATCGAGGGCAGCTTTCAGTTTTCGCGGGGTATAGAAAATGCCGATAGGCATTTCCAGATCATTGCCGGCATTGGCCGCATCGGCCGTGTCCTTCTGGGCAAATATGTAATCTGTCAGCACATACCCTTTGAAGCCCCATTCCTCACGCAGAATATCATTCAATAAGCGTTTGCTGCCGCAGGCAGATTCCCCATTGACGTAATTGTAGGAGCACATGATGCTGTCCAGGCCGCCCTGTTTCACCAACACCTCGAAAGGTCGCAGATAAATTTCCCGCATGGCGCGTTCGCCAATCACCGCATCATAGAAGAAACGCGAGCCAAACACGCCGGATAAAGGCAAAAAGGGAATACCGATCAGGCCTTCCTGGGTATAAACGCCGAAATGTTTGGCATTGGCGATCACCCCTTCGCTTTCAACACCCTGCATCCACTGCAACCCCATTTGCGACACCAGAAAGGGATCTTCACCGAAAGTTTCAAACACACGGCCACTGGTATAGATACGCACTACATCCAGCGTAGGTGCGTGAACCACATCGTTGCCCTTGTTCTTGACTTCGTTACCAATGGCCTTGCCCACCGCATGGGCGAGCTCCGGGTTAAAGGAAGAGGCCACCGCCAGTGAAGAAGGAAATGCCGTGGCCTTCCCTTCACGCACGCCCAAAGGACCATCGGAATAGTAAACCGTGTTAATGCCCAGCCTTGGTATCCCATCAGAGACGCCGGCAGCCGGCAGGCCAATGGCAGCGGAAATAAGATTGTCCCCGGACATCAGGCTCAGCTTTTCATCCAGGGTCATTTCCCCCAGCAGCAGTTCCGTGCGCTGTTCAGGCGCCATGGAGGTATCGCACCAGGGGCGCTCTGCGGGATCCCCGCAGGTATCACTGCCGACGCAGCCTGAAAGGATTGTTGTAGAGATCAGTCCGGTGATGAACGCAAAACGAATACCCATTCCCGCCATGCTGCGGTTCCCCCAAATTCTGTCCGTAAAAACTGTGATGTTATTGTTTTAAGTCACATCCATGGATGTGCCGGAGCCACTTTTTGGTTCCATAGTACAAGAATATCAGGGGTCGACCAGATAGTCTGTCAAATGGATGACAGAACCGAAAAAATGTTCTGGAAAGGGTCATGGAGCTGGCAATATTGGCACTTTAGAGCGAATACTGCCAGCCCTGGCAGAGCGTCAGGCAGCCTGGGAGGCCTGTTCCATGAGCCCTTGGGTGTTTTTCCGGTTGCCGAGAAACTCGGGGCGGGGCCGGTTGCCGCAGTAGGGTTTTTCAAGTTTGTTTTCGACACTGTTATAGACGAAAAACAGATTGCTTCGCGGCCAGCAGGACATATTCATATTGGAACCGTGCAGGGTATTGCATTCAAACAGAATCAGGCTGCCCGGAGGCCCTTTTGGTGCCTCGATTCCGCCTTTGCGCATCATCTCTTCCAGGCTTTTGTAGTCCGGCACGCCGATTGTCTGGGATTTGAGAGATTTTTTGTAGTTGTCCTCCGGCGTTCTGCCCACCGTGGGGATAAAGTATTTGTGAGAACCTGGCACCAGCATCAGTGGCCCATTGAATTCACCATTGGGCGTCATGATAATTGAACAACTGACACACCGCATCCGGGGCATGCCGTCCTCGGAGTGCCAGGTTTCGAAATCCGAGTGCCAGTTAAAGCCCTTGCCCTTGAATCCCGGCTTATAGTTAATACGGCTTTGATGTATGTACACATCAGAGCCAATCAGCTGATACATCATATCGAGCAGCTTTTGATCCCGAGTTAAAGCATCAAACCGGTCGGATATTTCATGGATACCAAAAATTGATCGGATTTCATCCACGCCTGGCTCCAGGATGGTGCCCTCAGACAGCTTGAGATCCTCATTCTTTTGATATTCTTTAAGGTCATTAATAAATTCATCCATTTCGGATGTTTTGAAAAAGGATTCGAAAGATAAAAAACCTTTTTCTTCAAACTCTTTTATCTGCTCCTTTGTAAGAGGCCCATTGGACTGGGTTCGGGCATTGGTGTGGATTACCGGATCCTTACGCTCAAACATCGGCATCTTCTTTTCGAGGCGGGTTGGGTATGGATCAGACGCATTCATAATCAGCCCTCCTGTTTTAATGCTATCTGGTCGAATGTAAGTTTTGTGAATTTTGCGAATAATGTAACGGCTCCTGCTTTCAAACCGCCATTAAAGAAGTCTTGGGGCTCCCCGCAAAAATTTCAACCCCTGATATCCCGTCTGACCGGGTGAGCTGGCGGATATCCTGTTGACTTGGATCATGAGAGTAAAATTTGCTAATGTTGGTAAAAGTAACCTGGTAGTCTGACTTTGTCATAGGAGGAGCTATGTCTGTTCCTGACACAATGGCGGCCATGGTACTGACAGGTCATGGCGGCATCGAAAAGCTTGAGTACCAGCAGGTGCCTGTGCCCAGGCCAGGGCCGGGTGAAGTGCTGGTACAGGTCACCGCAACCGCGAAAAACAACACCGACCGGAAAGTCCGTGAAGGTTTGTACCCCACCCAGGATAACAGTGACGTTACCTCATTTCAGATGACCGAATCCCCCACCCTGACGTTTCCCCGGATTCAGGGCGCCGATATTGTCGGTCGCGTCGCTGCTGTTGGCGAAGGGGTTCCGGAAACCAGGCTGGGTGAACGGGGCCTGCTGGATTTCAACCTCTATCCGGACCAGCGGCGGCATATCAATTTATCCCCCGACTATTTCGGACACGGCGCCGATGGCGGTTTTGCCGAATACGTATGTGTTCCTTCGGACCAGTTTTATCATATTGCAAACCCTGAACTGAAAGACGCCGAGCTGGCTGCCCTGGGGATGTGTTCCTATCAAACCGGGTATCACATGCTGACTTCTGCCAATGTCAAAGCCGGCGAACATATCCTTATCAGTGGCGCGAGCGGTGGTGTGGGAACAGCACTTATTCAGCTGTGCCGTATTATGGGTGCCGTTCCCCATTGCATCAGCAGTCCCGGTAAGGAAGCCGGACTGAAAGCACTGGGCGCTGAAACCGTCATCGACCGAACCCGCGTTAAAGATTGGGTAGAGGCAGTAAACCGGGCCACCAACAACCGGATTATTGATGCCGTTATGGATCTGGCAGGTGGCGATATGATTAATCCGCTGCTGGACGTTATGACCCAGAGAATGGCAGAGCGTAATGATAACCCGCGCCTGTCAATCGCCGGTGCCAGCGCCGGTAATGTCACGGAAATTCTCTGGACCAAGATCTATTTGTTCCAGATACAGATTTTTGGCGTATCCCACGGCACCAGAGATGAAGCCGCCCAGCTGATGGAATGGATTCGCCAGGGAGAACTCAAGCCCGTGCTTCATGGCACCTTCAGGCTCAGTGATCTGCACAAGGCGGAGCACTATTTTTCTGAAAACCGCCGCTCGGATTATCTGGGAAAAATCGTGATCGTACCCGACAGCCAGTGGCAAGTTCATGGCGAGGAATTTGCGATAGCAGATTAATTTCCTGCAGCGGATGAATGCGGGTTGCCCCTGAAATTTAATGAGGAGCGCTTATGAAACCTGTCAACACCATCAAGCTGATTGATACCCATGCTGGCGGCGATGTGAGCCGGATTGTCACCCAGGGTGTAGGCAAGCTCCCGGGAAATACTGTACGTCAGCAAATGGAGTATTTAAAAAACCATGCCGATGGTTTGCGAAAGCTGCTGCTTTATGAGCCCTTCGGTATTCCCGAGATGTCCATCGACCTGGTGGTGCCGGCCTGCCACCCGGAAGCAGAATATGGGTACATCATCATGGAGGTCATGGGCTACCCCATCTATTCCGGATCCAATTCAATTTGCACTGCCACAGCCTTGCTGGAAAGCGGCATGATTGAAATGCAGGAAGGGGAGCAGCGCTTCAAACTTGAATCTCCCGCCGGCCTTGTGGATTTTAAAGCCATTAACCATAACGGAAGGGTAAAATCCATTACCATTCAGGGGCTTCCCAGCTATCTTGAGCGAACCGATGAAACCATAGACGTCAAAGGGCTGGGCACGGTGAATTACAGCGTTGCCTATAGCGGCGGCTTCTATGCGCTGGTGGACGCCGAACAACTGGGGTTTTCACTCGAATTGTCCGAGGAGGTGGAGCTGGCCGCCGCCGCCCACCGAATCGTGGAAACCATCTGCAACGAGCACCGTTTTGAACATCCCGAGCTGGGGGATGTGGGGCCCTTGCCTTTCCTGCATTTTATGGGGCCATTGCAGCAGCAGGGGCCAAATGAGTTTTACTCCCGCAGTGCCACCTATGTGCATCCCAATGTTATTTGCCGCAGCACAACAGGCACCGGCACAGCCGCCCGCCTGGCCTACCACCATGCCAAGGGTCAGATGCACCCGGGGCAGTCGCTGCGTACCCTGTCCCTGCGCAATACGGAATTTATTGGTCACCTCCAGAAAGAGGTAAATGTGCAGCACCATGCCGGCGTGGCAAGTACAATTACAGGGCAGGCATTTATCCTGGCCCGCTCGGATATCATTGTGGACCCCAATGATATGCTCGTGAACCCCAATGAAATGCCGCCACTGACCGTGGTGCATTAGCGCTGGCCAAGCAAACCTGACCCTGCCCAGGATCCGGTACTAGATAAACGGTGACTCTTCCATCTCATCCAGTATCTCGCCGATCTGACGGCGGGCCACCTCGATTTCCTTGGGGTCCTGCCGGTCCAGGATCGCTTCGAACCGGCTTGTCAGTTCCGACAGATAGGCCCTGCGATCACCCAGGGATTCTTCATACATTCTTTCGGCACGCGCAATGAGGGCGCTGTTTTCCATCTGGTCGCGGGGATGCACCTTAAGACTTGCGAGCCCAGCCAACGCTTTTTCTATTTCCTTCGGTGTCATCACCCCCGGGTTGCCCTCAATCACGGCACGCTTCTTTAGCTTGCTGCTCAGCACCTCCACTTCCACTTCCAGCAGGCCGTTCACATCATAGGTAAAACGAACATCTACAGATTCCTCACCCTGCAGCTTGGGGGGAACCTGCACGGTAATCTCTCCCAGCTTGATGTTGTCACGTGCCAGCCTGGCTTCGCCCTGGTAAATGCCAATCACGATTTTCTTCTGGTAGTCGCTGGCCGTGTACAGTATTTCCGAGCGGCTCACCGGCACCGGGCTGTTGCGCTCAATAATGGGGTGAAACAATGCACCGGCTGATCTGGCGTCATTATGGTTGACCACGTTGGTGCCCAGGGTATAGGGCGCCACATCAGTCAGCACGATTTCTTCCAGAGCCTCATCATTGGCCAGCATACCTGTCAGAACGCCGGCACCCAGCGCCACCACCTGATCGGGATCCACGTTCATGAGAGGCATTTTTCCGAACATTTTGGCGCACAGAGACCGGATCATCGGCATTCTTGAGGCACCACCCACCAGCACAATGGCATCAAGGTCCCGGGCCATGATATTGGAATCCTTTAATGCGCGCTCCACCGGTGATCGCAGACGCAGGAGCAGCTCATCGCAACGGGACTGAAAGGCTTCGCGGCTGATATCAATGCTGTGGGTCGATGAGTTGTACTTGATCCTGACTTCCACACGGTTCTGGTCCGAAAGCATTTTCTTGATGGTTTCTGCCTGCTTTCGAAAATAATTAAGCTGCTTTGGATCCAGCGACGCCGGGTCGAGTGGAATCTGCTCCAGCATCATTCCCAGTAACACATCCAGAAAATCCTCGCCCCCCAGTGAATTGTCCCCCGCTGCGGCATGCACCTGCAGAACACCGGAAAACAGCTCCAGCACCGAAACATCGAAGGTACCGCCCCCTATATCAAATACCAGAAAGGTACTGTCGTCGTCCTGATGATGCAGCCCGTAGGCAATGGCCGCTGCCGTTGGCTCGTTGATAAGCCGGTCCACCTTGAGCCCGGCCAGCTGCGCAGCCAGGCGGGTTGCCTTGCGCTGTGCATCGTTAAAATAGGCCGGCACGCTGATAACAGCCTCTTCCACGGGCTCTTTCAGCGCTTCCTCTGCGTCCTGTTTAATGGATTTGAGCAACATGCCCGCCAGCTCTTCAATGCGGAACTCCGCCTTTCCCAGCCTGATTTTTTTGGGCGTTCCCATGTAGCGCTTGAAATTACCTACCGACAGATCCGGATGGGTCTGCAGCCTGTCTTTCGCGGGCTGCCCGGTAATCAGCTGGCCATTATCATCCAGCCCAACCACCGAAGGCGTGAGGTAATCACCCAGGGCATTGGGTATCAACTGACTCTTTCCGTCTTTCCAGACGCAACACAACGAGTTGGTTGTTCCCAGGTCTATACCTATGATTGCCATAACCCTATCCTCAATCGCCCAGCAGGTTGTTAATCAATATAAAAAGCATACACACAGTGAATGACACGGCTGCATTCAGCAGTGCAATGCGAGTGAAGTTTTTGGTTAACCACTCTCCCATACGCTCATTCACATAACCGTACAGTACCCGCACGGCGTAAGTGGCGACCACTGACACCAGCAGTCCATTCATCGGCGCACTGCCAGGCACATGGAGTCCATCCGCGTTGTGGGCCGGATCAAACACAATGGTTAACGTCACCACACACAGTAAACTGTTCATCAGCCATATAAACAGATAGCTGTTCCACAAAAAAACATTCAGAATCCAGAAAACCGCCAGAGATACATTATTGGCCGGTGTATCCAGGTAAGCCGCCGCGAATCCGGCAACCAGCGTGAAAAACAGCAGGCTCAGGCTCGCCTTCGTATTTCCGTTGATATAATTGGCGGTCCGGTACCACAGTGGCACCACAAAGCTTCGGAATTTACGGTAAAAGCGCTTGAACCCCCAGATCGAGAAAAAGGTCAGTGGTGCGGCCACCACCATGGAACCAATAAAACACCACAGCAAATAAGCCAGGTTGTTATCAGGGGTCAGGATCTGCTGCTCTTCCAGATACTGAAACGCAAACAAGGTCAGATAAACTGCCGGAAACAACGCCATAATCACATGGGCGATGGAAAAGAATTCCCGATCCGCTCTGTCCCGGAACCAGTTCACGGTGTCATTGTTCAGTTCAAACCGCAGCAGGGTCGGGTATTCGATCGCCAGCTCTGCCAGCAGGCGCTTGATGTGCTGGTATTGGGTAGACCAGAACATCAACCAGTAAAAGTACAGAGGCCGGAGGTTACCCAGAAGTATCTTGGCTGTTCTGATTTGCAAGCCGGTTTCAGATCGCGCCAAAACCGCGTTTTTAGCGGCCAGTTGCCGCAGCTCATTGTATTTCCTTGCAGCCGCTATCCGGCGCCGCAGAAAGTCCAGCCGCCGGTTGTAATCTTCATCCAGAATCTGATGCTGCCAGCCGTAATAGCCTGCAACGTACTCAAAAAACGCCAGCGGTAAAAACGGCTGATTCCAGCGGGTCATCCAGTCGAACAAGCCGGCCTCAAAATGCCGGCGCAAGTCGACATTGAAAAAGATCTCCGATGCCATAATGCCATTGAAGCACTGTATGGCCGCCTCACTGCCCCCGCTATAAAGTGCATCCAGCAATTCCTGATGCGCCTCCCTTAAAACAGTGTCCAAATCCGGGAGTGCCTCTTCGGCTTCCTGTTTATCCGGGGAAATGGTCTGCGCTGCCGGCGGCACCTCCAGAGCAACGGTTTCCGCAGGAGGCTGGGTTTCTGCGGGAGGCTGCGCTTCAGGGGTATCTGTCTGCTGCTCTTTATCGGGCCGGGGCTTTCTTTCTGACGATGGTAACGG
>JAWVYU010000157.1:0-11089 GCA_033722575.1 Ketobacteraceae bacterium
ATCTTGTGTTACACCATCTTTCCAATTCAGTAAAACCACATGTTTAATCATATTTTTCTCACAAAATGCACTCTGCATACGGGCAACATAACACTTGGATAACCTGCGCCGCCAGGCGTCAGGTTGATACTTTTGTTATGTCATTGCCCATATGAGGCAACAACTGATTTCACCTTACCCTCATCATTGAACTCCAAACTTTCAGCGGTATGCCCACCTAAAGGATTTTTGTAATAAAGGAGTATATTACCAACACCCTCTAAGCAGTTTACCAATTCGAACTTGAGATTTGGATAGTTTTTAAGCCCTACTGAGAAGTAATCTCTAAGCTTGCTTTTGCCGACAATTTCCCCAGCTGGATCATTTAATAGTTTTTGTATTACCGGGGATTTGAATACGACATCATCCGCATAATGCGAAATAATCCTCTCCAGGTCATGTGCATTCCATGCATCTATCCATTCTTTAGCAAACTCCTTGCTCTCCATACAACAAACTCCATTTTCCTGCGACGACATAACACTTGGATAACCTGCGCCGCCAGGCGTCAGGTTGATACTTTTGTTAGAAGATTAGCTAAAAAAGCTTCTAGCAGACCTTGCTATACTGTCCAATTGGCCAGCCTCTAGCTTAAGAACAATCTCTGAACTCCAGTTTGGAGGATGGAAACCCGTTTGTATATTCACCTTTAGCAATACATGACCCGTATTATCTGATTTTGCTGAGAGAAATACGTTGTCGCCCTGCCAATCTATTATCCCCTCCCATCCCTTCCACTTTTCTGATAGTTCAGTGAAAAAATTGACAGGATCATCTTGATATTCGGAGTTTTCCGCCTCAATACTTGAGGAATGCCAATGGGCCTTTATTGATAACTTATAGGAGGAGAGATAACCATCTTCTCGATAAGCGGGCGAATCAAAAGTGACCGACATTTGATTCTCACCGACAATTCTGAATTGATCCATCCGTCTCCCTCTTCTAACACTTACTGAACCCCACACCAACATAATAACCCAATACGCAGCCTAACTGACATATATTACCTCACCCTCCCCGTCACACCTACCTTTCAGGCAAGCTCAGCAGAAATAGGACCCTCAACGACGCGACGCTTTACATCATGCCGCACTTAACATAAGCTGTACATACATACAGTTAATTCAAGGACGATACCATGTATACCCAGCTCCGCCTGTTGAAAGAAGAAATACAAAAAAGACATTACAGCATCAGAACCGAAGAAGCCTACATTTATTGGGTCAAACGATTTTTCCGCTTCAACCGCACCCTAAAACCCATCAACTTCAAGCCCGCTCACATCGACAAGTTTCTGACCTATCTCGCCGTTGTTGAACAAGTGGCACCTTCAACCCAGAACCAGGCTTTAAACGCCCTCGTCTTCTACTACGCCAATGTGCTGAAAACAGTTCCCCCCGAAGAACTCCAGTTCGCCAGGGCAAAACCCCAAAAGCGCTTGCCCGTTGTCCTGACGCGCGACGAAGTAAACCGCCTGTTCCATCACCTCGAGGGACGTTACTGGTTAATGGCGGGTCTTCTCTACGGATCAGGCCTGCGCCTGATGGAATGCATACGACTGCGGGTGAAGGATGTGGATCTGGATCATCGCTGTATTATTGTTCGGGATGGCAAAGGAGCCAAGGATCGAGTCGCCACGATGGACGACATGCTGATACCGCACCTGAAAGCACAGCTGGAGATGACGCAATCCCTGTTCAAAATGGATCTTGCTGCCGGGTACGGCGAAGTCTACCTGCCCCATGCTCTGGAGCGCAAATACCCGAATGCACCGACAGAATGGGCCTGGCAATATGTGTTTCCCGCAGACAAACGCAGCATGGATCCACGATCACGGAAAATGCGTCGTCACCACATTGGGGAACAGGCGCTGCAAAGAGCGGTAAAGTCCGCTGTACGAAAAGCCAATATCAACAAGCCGGCTTCCTGTCACACGCTTCGGCATTCGTTTGCCACGCATCTGCTGGAAGCAGGATACGATATCCGGACGGTACAGGAACAACTTGGCCACAAGGATCTTAAAACCACTCAGATATACACCCATGTACTGGAGCGCGGTGCAAACGGCGTTAAGAGCCCGCTGAGCGTAAGCGTATCACCGGTAAAGAGTCCGGGCATCAAGGACCCCCGGGGCTTATATTACATTGCAGCGTAGTAAACAGATTACTGGTCGTATTGATTCTTATCCAGATTGGCTCTTATCCAGATAATCACGAGCCAGTTCAAAAACTTCATTTCGGATAGGATCAATTTCGTTAACAACCTGATGGCGCATGGCCGGAAGATAGCAGACTTCAAGGTTCTGGAATTTACTGTGAAGTACTTTCATGTTGTGCTTCCAGTCCACCGTGGTGTCTTCCTGGCCCTGAACAACCAGTACGGATCTTTCACTGTGTCTGGCAGACTCGATTTTAGGTATCCAACGCTTGAGAGCACCCACCCAGTGGGCAGACAAGTAGCGCGATTGCAGCACATCATCTTCACGCAGAAAACGCAGGAAGTCTTCATCGTGGCTGTTCAGGGTAAATTTACGGGGCACGTAATCAACAAAACGGCTGATAACAGAGTGTGCCCAGCGGTTTCTTTCCCAGTTCTGAGGGCGAATCAAAGGTGCCAGCAGCACTGTTTTATTAAAAGGATAAGGGCTTTGTGCTGACTCATGTAACATGGCGTCTATCAGAACAGCACCACCGGTGCTCTGCGCCACCGCATACCAGGGCTCGGCAACCTGCTCTGCCAGAATGTCACAGACCGTTTGCATTATCTGCCGGTAGCGGTAAAAGTTTTTGACTGAAACCAACTGCCCACTTGAAACACCGTGGCCTGGCAGGTCATAAGCAACAACTGAATAGCTATTTTCCAGGAAATAGCCAATGGGCTTGTTGTAAATACCCACATGATCATACAAACCATGAAAAATAAAAACAGTGCCTTTGGCTTGGTGATGCTGAAAAACATGGGTAACAATGTCATAACCGGCACACTTTATTATGCCAAGAGAAGCCGACACAGCCGGATATTTCGTCTCAAAATCTATGCCATAAAATTCTCGATAACGCCTTATCGCGAGCGAGCTGGGCACGGGATCACCTACCCGGAGGGAATCAAGTGACTCGCGGATACGTTCTTTGCGAAAAGGGTGTTTATGGAGAGCTGATGTACCGTGCATCTATGCAGTATATGTCACTAACTGAAAATCGGGCCACCACAAAAAAAGCCGGTAGTTTGTCTACCGGCTTTCTGGGTATCAGGCAAAGCTGCGATACTATTTGATGCGCGGATCCAGCTCTCCGGATTCATAGCGAGCAAACATATCCTCCAGTGATACCGGCTTGATTTTGCTGGCATTACCCGCTGTGCCAAAAGCTTCGTAACGGTCCAGGCAGATTTCCGACATAGCCGCTGTTGCCACTTTCAGGTATTTGCGGGGATCAAATTCAGATCTGTTCTGGGCCATAAAGCGACGAATGGCGCCGGTAGAGGCCAGACGCAGGTCCGTATCAATGTTGATTTTACGTACGCCGTGCTTGATGCCTTCCTGAATCTCTTCCACCGGCACGCCGTAGGTTTCCGGAATTTCGCCGCCATACTCATTGATAATAGCCAACCAGTCCTGCGGAACAGAGGATGAGCCGTGCATTACCAGGTGCGTGTCGGGAATCCGTTCGTGAATGGCCTTGATACGATCAATCGCCAGAATATCGCCAGTGGGTGGACGCGTAAACTTGTAAGCGCCGTGGCTGGTACCAATAGCTATGGCCAGCGCATCCACCTGGGTTTCCTTCACGAATTGCGCGGCTTCTTCAGGGTCTGTCAGCAGCTGATCATGGCTCAGTGTACCTTCAGCGCCAACACCGTCTTCTTCACCAGCCTGACCGGTTTCCAGGGAACCCAGACAGCCCAGTTCGCCTTCAACGGACACACCACAGGCATGGGCCATTTCCACCACCTGCTTGGTAACGCGTACGTTGTATTCGTAATCGGTGGGCGTTTTGCCGTCCGTGCCCAGCGAACCATCCATCATGACAGAGCTGAAACCCAGCTGGATGGAGCGCTGACAAACCGCCGGTGAGGTACCATGATCCTGGTGCATTGCCACCGGGATATGCGGAAATTCGTCGATGGCCGCCAGTATCAGGTGCCGAAGGAAGTTGGAACCTGCGTATTTACGGGCACCGGCCGATGCCTGAACGATCACAGGGCTGTCGGTTTTATCCGCGGCTTCCATAATCGCGCGCATCTGCTCCAGGTTATTCACGTTAAACGCGGGTACACCGTATCCCTGTTCCGCGGCATGGTCCAACATCTGCCGCATACTAATCAATGCCATAAAAAGCCCCCTAATCAACCATTGCTGTTGAATCTGTTAAATACCGTTAAACACCATACCATCCGCCGGTTGCAAAACAACGCCGGCGTGAAATATTCCTGCCCGGAAGCACTGAAAACCGCCTATTCAGCGCCGCGAGCCTCCAATACCGCTACGGCGGGAAGGGTTTTTCCTTCCAGAAACTCCAGGAAAGCACCCCCGCCCGTAGAAATGTAGGACACCTTGTCCTTGATACCGTACTTGTCCACGGCGGCGAGCGTGTCACCCCCGCCGGCAATGGAGAATGCATCACTCTCCGCGATCGCCAGTGAAAGTGCCCGGGTACCCTCACCAAACTGATCAAATTCAAACACCCCCACGGGACCGTTCCATACAATGGTTTTGGCATCAGCGAGAATGGCTTCCAGTGCCTTGCGACTGTCCGGTCCGATATCAAAAATCATATCATCCTGGGCCACATCATCGGCGGACTTGATGGTGGCCTCCGCATCCTCTGCAAAGGCTTTGCCCACTACCACGTCGGTGGGTACCGGGATATGGGTCCTGGCCATCAAGGCTTTGGCATTGGGGATCAGGTCATGCTCACACAGGGATTTGCCCACGGGTTTGCCGGAGGCAGCCAGAAAGGTATTGGCAATACCCCCGCCCACGATCAGCTGATCCACCACGTCTGCCAGGGACTCAAGCACGGTGAGCTTGGTGGAGACCTTGGAGCCCCCCACAATAGCCACCACCGGTTTGGCAGGGTCTGTCACTGCCTTTGCCAGTGCATCCAGCTCGTTGGCCAGCAAAGGTCCGGCACAGGCCACCGGCGCGAATTTGGCCACTCCATGGGTGGACGCCTGGGCCCGGTGAGCGGTGCCAAAGGCATCCATCACATAGATATCACAAAGCGCCGCCATTTTTTTCGACAGCGCTTCATCATCTTTCTTTTCACCGGTGTTAAAACGTACGTTCTCGCACAGTACCACCTCGCCGTCGGCCAGCTCCACGCCGTCCAGCCAGTCCTTTACCAGCCGGACCTCCTGTCCCAGCAGCTTGCCCAGGTGATCGGCTACCGGCCGCAGGGAAAACTCCTCGGCATATTCGCCTTCGGTGGGCCGGCCCAGGTGGGACATCAGCATCACCCTGGCACCGGCTTCCATGGCATGGCGGATAGTGGGCAGCGACGCCTGAATACGCGCATCGCTGGTCACCTTGCCGTCTTTCACCGGCACGTTCAGATCTTCGCGGATCAGGACCCGTTTACCTGCCAGGTCCAGGTCAGTCATTTTGATTATGCTCATGGTGTTCCCCCGATTGTCACTCATGTCAGATGTCTATAGCTTGCCGGCAATCACATCCAGCAGATCAATTAACCGATGGGTATAGCCCCACTCATTGTCGTACCAGGCGGTAATCTTGATCAGCTCTCCCAGTGCCTTGGTCTGGGTGGTGTCAAAAATAGCGGATTCACTTCGGTGAATAAAATCCGACGACACCAGCGGCTCCTCGCAGTAATCGATCAGTCCCCGGAATTCGCCGGCGGCTTTGGCTTCCACCAGCTTGTGCATGGCATCTACCGAACAGGGCCGTGCAAACCGCATGGTCAGGTCCACCGCCGCCACGTTTATGGTGGGTACCCGCATGGAATAACCGTCGATCTTGCCCTCCAGCTGCGGCAATACCTTTTGCACCGCATTGATACTGCTGCTGGTGGTGGGAATCAGGTTCTGGGCGCCGGCGCGGGCACGGCGCAGATCCCGGTGGGTTTTATCCAGCAGGTACTGATCACTGGTGTAGGCATGAATCTCGGTCATCAATGCCTCCTGCAATCCCCAGGCCTCATCAAACAGCTTGAGCAGGGGTGCAATGCAGTGGGTGGTGCAGGACGCGTTGGAAATGATTTTCTGCGATGGCGCGTAGGTGTCGTGATTCACGCCATACACAATGGTGTTATCCACTTCATCAAAGCTGACCGCGCCGATAATTACCTGCCGGGCACCGGCGGCAAGATGCTGCGCAGCATCGGCACGGGCCCGGAACACGCCGGTGCATTCCAGTACCACATCCACATCCAGTGCTTTCCAGGGGCATTCGGTGGGGGACTGATGATGGTAGATCGCCACCCGGTCCCCATTAACCTGCAGGTACTCCTGGCCGTCGTCTTCCAGCAGCCCGATATCCGCACGGAAAGCCCCGTGGGTGGTATCGTAACGGGTCAGGTGAACCAGCGATTCCGCCGACCCCACATCATTGATCGCAACAATATCGAACCGGTGACCACGGTGGCCACCGGAACATTCACAGTTGGCGGAGTCCTCATAAAAGGCCCGCAATACATTTCGGCCTATTCGGCCATAGCCATTGATCGCAACGCGTAGAGTCATATTCGGCTGGCCGTTACGCCAACACGCCCTCCACGGTTTTCACCACGTTTTCCACGGTGAAACCAAAATGTTTGAACAGATCTCCTCCCGGCGCTGATTCACCGAAAGTGGTCATGCCTACCACAGCACCCTGCAGGCCCACAAAGCGATACCAGTAATCCACGATACCGGCTTCCACCGCCACACGTGCGGTCACCTCCGGCGGCAACACGCTGTCCTGATAGGCCTGATCCTGAGCCAGGAACCGGTCCACCGAGGGCATGGACACCACCGCCACGTTCTTGCCTTTCTCAGCCAGTGCGGCTGCGGCATCCATGGCCAGCTCCACCTCGGAACCGGTGGCAATCAGCAGGGCATCGCGGTTGCCATCGGCAAAAGGCTTCAGTACGTAACCGCCTTTGGCCACATCAGCCAGCTGCTCCGGAGTACGCTCCATGTGAGCAAGCCCCTGACGGGAACACACCAGACAGGTGGGCCCGTCCATCCGCTCAATGGCCGCTTTCCAGGCCACGGCCGTTTCCACGTCGTCGCAGGGGCGCCACATGGACATGTTCGGGGTGGTGCGCAGATTCGCCATCTGTTCGATGGGCTGGTGGGTGGGGCCGTCTTCTCCCAGGCCAATGGAATCGTGAGTGTATACCTGGATATTGCGCTTTTTCATCAGCGCTGCCATACGGATGGCATTGCGGGCGTACTCCATAAACACCAGGAAAGTGGCGCCATAGGGGATAAAGCCGCCGTGCAGGGCAATACCATTAATACAGGCGGTCATGCCGAATTCCCGCACCCCCCAGAAGACGTAGTTGCCATCGGCGTCATCCGCCGTAATACCTTTGGAACCTTTCCACAAGGTCAGATTGGAGCCTGCCAGGTCTGCAGAGCCCCCCAGAAATTCCGGCAATAAGGGCCCGAATGCGTTGAGTACATTCTGCGATGCCTTGCGTGTGGCCACCTTTTCTCCGTTGGCCTGCAGGTCTTCGATATAGGCACGGGATTTCTCCTCCCAGTTCGCGGGCAGCTCGCCGTTCATGCGGCGCTCAAACTCCGACGCCAGATCCGGGAATTCACTGCGGTAATTGTCGAACTGCTGCTGCCAGCGCTGTTCTTTCTGGGCACCCGCTTCCCGGGCATCCCAGGCCGATTTGATATCGTCGGGTACCTCAAAGGGCCCGTGGTTCCAGCCCAGTTCCTGCCGGGCCAGACCAATTTCTTCATCTCCCAGGGGCGCACCGTGGCATTCTTCCTTGCCCTGTTTGTTGGGCGCACCAAAACCAATCACGGTTTTGCAGCAGATCAGCGTGGGGCGGTCCTCGTGGGTACGGGCCATTTCAATAGCGGCACGCACCTGCTCACTGTCGTGGCCATCCACATTGGGAATCACGTGCCAGCCATAGGCTTCAAACCGCTTGGCGGTATCGTCGGTAAACCAGCCTTCCACTTCACCGTCAATGGAAATGCCATTGTCGTCATAAAAGGCGATCAGTTTGCCCAGTCCCAGGGTACCCGCCAGGGAACACACCTCGTGGGAAATCCCCTCCATCATGCAACCGTCGCCCATGAACACATAGGTGTAATGATCAACGATATTAAAGCCTGGCCGGTTAAACTGGGCTGCCAGGGTCTTTTCCGCAATGGCCATGCCCACTGCGTTGGCAATACCCTGACCCAGCGGGCCAGTGGTGGTTTCCACACCGGGGCAATAATCATGCTCGGGGTGACCTGCGGTTTTGGCGTGAAGCTGGCGGAAATTCTTCAGATCATCAATGGATACGTCGTAACCGGTCAGATGCAGCAGGGAATAGATCAGCATGGAGCCGTGGCCGTTGGACAGTATAAACCGGTCGCGGTCCACCCAGCCCGGATTGGCAGGGTTGTGATCCATGTAGTCGCACCACAGGACCTGGGCAATATCAGCCATCCCCATCGGGGCTCCTGGGTGTCCGGATTTGGCCTTCTGCACAGCATCCATACTTAAGGCGCGAATAGCGTTGGCAAGATCACGACGCGTTGACATGAGCGGCGGGCTCCTAAATTTATTCGGTTATTTGATCATGGGGGACAAAAACGCCGCCCCCCGGGCGGCGCGGGCGCTATTGTCGCTCACCTCGCCCCCCGCTTCAAACTGAATCCGGGATTTTTCCCGGCAACGCAGCGCCCGGCCAAATCCCGTGGCTGTGCTAGGCTTATAAATACTCTTGAGTCAGTAGTGTCGAACGTAGTGCCAAACGTAGTGCCGATGAATCAAAATCCTGCCCAGGTACGGGTTCAGCTTATTACCCCCGTGCTGATTATTACCGTACTGATGCTGATTGCCTGGACCCTGACCCAATGGAAAATTCTGGGTGAAGTAATCGGGGAAGAGCGCAGCCGTTTTACCAGTCTGATGGTGCAGGAGTGGCAGACTGTGGTGTCCAATAAATCCAACACCCAGGAAAACCTTCTGCACCAGATCAGCAAAAACAATGACTTACGTGATCATCTGGCCAGCCGTGACCGGGCGGCCACCCTGGACATCATGCAGCCACTGCTGAACTACTATCGCAAAACCAGTGGCATCAGCCTGTTTTACCTGCATACCCCGGAAGGCGTCAACTTTGCCCGCGCCCATCAGCCGGAGTTGTATGGCGACCGGATACCCAGGGAAACCCTGCGCCGGGCCATGGCCAGCGGCCAGGCCGTATCAGGCATTGAGATAAGCCAGCAGGGCAATACCACCCTCCGAACTGTTCAGCCCTGGTTCCGCGGCGACGAGCTGGTGGGTTATCTGGAAATGGGTACCCGCATGCAAAGCCTGGTCAGCATGGTACGACGGCATCAGCATGTGGACATTACCCTCATCCTGAACAAGTCACTGATCAACAAGGAAAAATGGTTGCAGCAAAACCCGCAAAGAAGCGAGTCCAGCTGGAACCAGTTCCACACCTACCTGGTGGAAGCCACCACCCGGAATCCGGACAGCCTCAGGCTTGCTGCCTATTTTGATATCCGCGGCCCCGGTAAAACGAGCTGGCTTCCGCAGCTGGACAGCGCCGCGCTGAGCAAGGTCCGCAGCCGTATAACAGTTTACGATATCAGCAACGAGCCCATAGGTTTTCTGCTGGTGGACAAGGATTTTTCCTGGCTGGTGGAGGAATTTTCCGGCGTTATCCGCAATATACTGAGCCTTTTTGCGGTATTGATCGCCATCACCTGCTTTATTTATGCGTACTTTGCCAAACGTGTTAATGACCAGTTCAGCTTCCAGTACCGGGCGCTGCACTCGGAAATTGAATCCCGCAAGGTGGCGGAACATACCCTCAAAGAGCACCAGAAAAACCTTGAGGAAGAGGTGGCAAAGCGAACCCGCGAACTCAACCTTGCCAACCGCCAGCTCAAGGAAGACATCGAACTGCGGGAAACCACCGAGCGGCAACTGGCGGAGAGTACCCAGAAATACCGCGCGCTGTTCAATGGCTCCACCGACATGATTCTGGTACTGCGGGATAACCGTATCATGGACGCCAATGTGGCCGCCCACAGCGCCCTGGAATTCGGCCATTTCAAAACCAACAGCCTCACCAGCCTGGATGACATCCTGAAATATCAGGGTCAGTCCACCGCTACCCAGTGGCTGCGGCACGCCCGCGAAGAAGGCGTGTTCCGGGCGGAAATGGACTTTCACGGCCGTGAACAGATCTTCCCTGTGGACGTTATGATCACCTACATCAACGAAGATGAAAGCGACCTGTTCCTGCTGGCCTGCCGCGACATCTCCGAGCGCAAGGCCGCCCAGGCCAAGGTGGAATACCAGGCCCTGTACGATCCGCTCACTGACCTGCCCAACCGCCGGCTGTTTATGGAAGAACTGCAGCGGGCCACCCAGCTGTGCCGCCGCCAGAACAACAAGGGCGCCATCCTGTTTATCGATCTGGATCACTTCAAGAACATCAACGACACCCTGGGCCATTCCATCGGTGACGAACTCCTGGAAGTGGTGGCCCGGCGCCTGAAGAGCTGCATGCGGGCAGAGGACACCGTGGCCCGGTTCGGCGGCGACGAGTTTGTGGTGATTCTGCCCTGCTGCGGCGACGATAACGACGAAGCCGCCCAGAGCGCCCTGGCCACCGCCCACAAGATCCGGGAAACCCTGGCAGAAACCTTCGAGCTGGGGGAACATCAGCTGCATGTAACCCCCAGCGTGGGCATTGCCATTTTCCCCAAGCTCAACGAAACCACCGAAGATATTCTCAAGCAGGCCGATGCTGCCCTGTATGGCGCCAAGGGCGATGGCCGCAACACCGTACGCTTTTTTGAACCAAGGATGCAGAAAGCCAACGAAGAGCGGTTGATACTGGAAAAGGAACTGCGCAAG
>JAWVYU010000158.1:0-11079 GCA_033722575.1 Ketobacteraceae bacterium
ATGGCCCCTGGGACCTGGTATTTTCAGGGCAGAGCAGCGGCAATACTATAGGATTCGAATCGTTTAGCGTGGGTGGGCTGGAAGGCCGCCATGTGCGTATTATCGGTTTCGGTAATTCCTCTAACGAATGGAACAGATTGGTGGAAGTGGCCATTTATTCGGACGCGAGCAATTCGATCAATGGCGATGACTCATCAAGTACCGACTCTGGCACAGAAGGCACTACTTATTACGTTTCACCTACGGGGACAATCGGTAACAGTGGCTTAACCGAACAGGAGCCATTGCCAGGCATTCAGGCAGGCTTGGACCTGGCTCAACCGGGTGACAGGGTTAAGTTACTAGCGGGACATTATTTTGAAGACCCGCGCTCGGTGCGAAGCGGTATGGAGAACCAGCCCATCATTATCGAAGGCACCTGGAATGCTATTCTGCAGGGAACCGGTACTAAAGCACGGGTTTTTATGATCAACCATAGTCATCTGCAATTACACAATTTCTCGATTGATGGCCGAGTCGGTGATGGAACAGACGTTAACCATTACCGTGACAAACTGCTCTATGTGCATGGCCAGGCCACAGTCGGCCAGGGGCCTGAGGGTATCAAAGTGATGCAGATGCTACTACGCAATGCCGGTGATGAGTGTGTGCGCTTTCGATATTACGTTACCGGGGCTGAATTTGCTCACAACCATGTGGAAAACTGCGGCATGCGTGATTTCCATTTTAATGGCGGAGGCAAGAACGGCGAGGCGCTATACATTGGTACTTCAAGTACCCAATGGAACGACGGCAAAAATCCGGAAAACGGACCTGACCGAAGCAATCACAACTGGGTACATCATAATACCTTTGTTACCAACGGCAATGAGTGTGTTGATATCAAGGAAGGAGCTGAGCACAACCTTGTTGAATTCAATGATTGCAGCGGCCAGCTCGACGAGCGCTCCGCCGGTTTTGGCAGCCGAAGCGATAACAACGTTTTCCGCTACAACTTGATCCACGACAATGTGGGAGCCGGCATTAGAATCGGCGGCCACTATGTTGATGGCCGTCAATGGGGAGTGGGCAATGAGATTTATGGTAACACGATCACTTACAATCTCTTTGGCGGCATTAAACTTATGACATCACCACAACAAAAGATATGTGACAACACCATGTCGTATAATGAGGGCGGCGATATGGGGGGCACCTATGGAAATGATTATGATCCCACGGCTCCCTGTGAATAAATATCTCCGCGCTAAAGGAGCAGGTTGGCGACATCAGTGCAGGTGATGAAACCTACGGAAAAGTCAGTTTTCTGAATGGGTCTTTGCTTATCAATTTGCCTGATGGTAGCGAACTGGTGCTTTGATTCGGATTATATTGAATAGTGCTTCAGGACAGGTTAATTGATATATTTGAATTATCCCTGTTTTGGAGAGCAGGAATAATCGAATCAGAAAGGAAGAATAGCGTGAATATCAGAGGTGCCAGAGGTTGGTAGACAAATCGTTCCTTCTTCAAAGGATCGCGATATTTGCTGGTAAGGAAATCGACCCGGATTCCGATGCCCAGGTTAAAGATCTTTTGAAAGATAAGTTCAATATTGTGCTTCCTCAGAGAAGAACGATGAATGAGTCGCTCAGCATGTGTAACAGCGATCATGAAATCGTGGATCTGATCTTGAGATACCGAACAATGAAGACAAGGGAAAACAAATAGTCAGTGATAACAACAACTTAGGATGGATCAGGTTTTCAGTTACGATCGCTAAGGTCTTCTTTTAGGTAAAACCATGCTACGCATAATATATATTATGTTAAATACGCTGTATTGAGCCAGCACGGTGAAACACCGCCTGACCCGTTTTCCTCAACTGCCACCGTCTCCCTACTCATCATCCATAGTGCATTCGGCATTACCGGGATTATGGGTACAGCGAACCCGTTTCAGGATTCTCATCATACGGGGGTCGTAGAACCCCTGTTTCGTCAGTTCTATGCGAACTTCGCGCATTAGCTGTGTGTAACGTTGCTTGTCCTCTTCGGACAGTGTCATCCAGTGTTTTTCATCGATTTCCTGCTCTACCTGCTCCAGGCGTTCAAATACTTCTTCAAGGCCCGCCAATGCATAGTCCCGCATGGCGAGTATCTGCTTATCCATATCGGGAAACTTGGCCAGCATGGCATCCCGGTTAATTACTATCGCGCCGGTAATCCACGCCACTGGAAAACGGTATATGCCGCCCTTGTCGCCCAGCCCGCGGTACAGTTCGAACGGCTGGTAAGCCAACGCAGGTGCAACGATGATATCCACCACGCCGTTGTTAAACTTGGTGCCAAAATCGGCGATATTGGAAGCCACCGGTGATCCACCGAGCATTTTCACCATTTCGGCCTGTGACGGATCCCAGCCCAGTACCGCGATCTTTTTACCGGCAGCTGATTCCACCGAGTTGATCGAGCGGTCATTCACAAAGACGTAGGCAGCACCCAGTGGCACTACCCCCAGTACCTGGTATTGACCGGTGATGGTGTAAGGCAGAATTTTGGGGTTGGCCAGAGTGTGCAGCAGTGTTCGCATGTGTGCGGTGTCGGGAATGGCACCCACAGAGTCGATACTGCCCATGAACAGATTGAACTGCTTGGCTCGCAGCGTAGAAATGGCAACACCTTCGCACTGCCCTGCCTTGAAGTCCTCGGTGGCGATCTTCTCGCTGGTATACAGTTTCAGATTCACGTCCAGGTTCCATTTTTTGGCCTCTATTACCAGGTCCTGGGCGCGTCTGAAGGCTTCACCGTACTTGCCGATGGGATCGAATATACAGAATGTAACCTCAACGGGGTGTTCCGGCTTTATTTTCTCGAGGTCCTTTTGGAGAGATTCGTAGCTGACGCCCGCACTGTTGGCGGTGGAAAACCCGAGCATTCCAAGAATGAATGTCAGCAATAATAGTGTGCGTGTGGAACTGCCTTTCCGAATGTTGAAATACATAAAATACCTGAATCCATGTGGGCTGCATCGTACCGCCTTCGCGCCGGCGAAGGCACTGGGCGGTAAGATAGCACGTTCAGGTAGGCCGAACTATTGCCGCTCCTCTCAATAAGAGGGGCTATTTGGTCAGTTACCGCTGTAACTGTATGGCGTGAACGCCGGGGTAATTTCTGAGGTGGCCGTGGCACCAGCGGCACTGTTTCCTACGGTGGCGCCACCGGCACCGCCCGGGGAGGTAAAGGCATTGGCAAAGGCACTTCCCCTGCTGCTTCCAGAGCCGCCCGAGCTGCCACTGGAGGAGCGTGCGCCGCCTGATTCGCTGGATGAGCTGTCTTCAGACGCACCGTCGCTCTCATCATCGGCATAGATTGTTCCGCTTCCGGACAGAGCCATTACGCAGGCCGCCGCAAAAATCCCGGCGAGTCGCTTTTTCTTAACAGTCATACTGGTTACTCTCCTAATATTGATAGACATAGGCCACGGAACCACGGAAAGACGGGTTATCGTGGTCATCCACATAGGTGGCTACATCCCAGGCGCTTAACTGAATGGTTACCGGCAGGTCCGGAAGGGGAACAAGGGATACCCCAAGCGAGGCTATTCCAGAGGTATAATCCCCGATAACGCTGAGCTGCGGTGCTACATAAGCCGCAAGCGCCACAAAGGCACCCGCCTTTTGATCCGGATCGTCTGTCTGGCTGCGCAAAAAACGGTAGCCGTTGGTACCTATTCCCATAGTCAGAACCAGCGGTGCTGTATCATTGGGAAACAGTTGGGTCAGCGCGGCGTAATAGGAGGGATCTGGCATATCATCGCCTCCGTCCCAGAGTGGAATGCCCTGCGCCCCAATGCTAAGGCCGGATAACTTGTCCGAATTAAAGCTGCCAATGGAAACGCTGAGGGTGCCACGCTCAAAAGAGCTGCCATCCCGGGGGTCAATGGAACCGATACCCAGGGTTACCGCGCCGCCAATACCCTCCTGGGCATTGCCGAAACCGGCACCGACCGAGGCCGCGCCATCGGTGCCGCCGTCACCCGGTAAATCTGTTACCCCTGCAACACTGCCAAAAATTACTCCTTCAGATGGCACCAAACCTGAGGGCGACGTGAGTGTAAAGCCGGGCAGCACGCGTAGCTCATCAAAGTTGGAAACCCAGCGAAAGGTGCTTTTGTTCTGGGAACCAGCTGCGATATTTTCACCAGAATCAGCCTGAGACATTGCGGGAAGGGACAAAGCAGCAACCAACCCAAACGCTAACCAAGGACGGTCCATCAAAGCTCCTTATCAGTAGATCTAGAGATTGTTGAGGTTATGCCAATAAATCTAGTCGGCTTTTTCAGGAATACAAATCTCAGGAACTGGCAGTGGCTCAGCGGGCAGTCAGCCAGTAAAACTGAAACCCGCTCAGAACGAGGTGCTCCGATATCGTGGTTGGAGACTTGCCTGTCCACAGATCCTTCAGGTTGTGTGTGTCGATCCGCGCCACGTAATCCAGTTCATCCAGCGTCAGATGCTGAGGGTCTGGTGAAAAGTTTGCAATCACAACCACCTTGTCAGCAGGGTTATGATAATCATAGCGAACAAACGCAAAACAGGCGTCATTGGATAGCTCCAGCAGCTCCCGGTTATTAAAGTCCGCAAATGCCTTGGTTTCCTTGCGCAAGGCGATCATTTTCTTGAGGTTATGAAAAATCAGGTTTTCAGTGGAGCCCCTGCTGTGGCGTCGCTCTGCCTGCTCCCAGTCGTATCTGGGCCGGTGGATCCAGCGCGAATCCGGTGATTTCTGCTCATCGTCCAGATAACTGTAATCGTTCAGCATGGCCAGCTCATCGCCGTAATACAATAGCGGAATACCGCCGAATGCCATAATCAGGCTGTGTAACATGATGATATGTTTACAGCATACATCGATTTGTTCGGGATTGCCGGATTCCAGGGCAGACTCCAATCCCACCAGGGAAGCCAGAGACCCGGAAATTCTGGCGTCACCGGTTTTTTCATTGCGACCGAAAGGTTTGCCCCTGGCAAGCGATCCGTCAAAATCACCGGTAAAGTAGTCCACCAGGAATTTACGGTGTTGCTGTGGATCGTAACCTACCGCTTTGATATCAAAGTCATCGAAGCCGAACCCGATATCATCGTGACAGCGCAGATAATTAAGCCAGGTGGCCCGTTCCAGCTTGGCGGGCAGGTTGGTAATGCCCTGCCTCAGTAATTTGGTGTTCTTGGTGGCTACACCATCCCAGATCAGTGCCATAAAGGTAGCGTTATAGGCAATCTCACATTCTTTGGCGGCAACTGCATCTTCGCCAAAGTATTTAATGATTTCTGACGGAGCAACAATAGCCTCTGCAATAAAGAGCAGGCCGGGTGCGACCACCTGGCAACAGTCCTTGAATAACTGTAATACCAGGTGTGCCTCTCTTTCATTCTGACAAACCGTACCGATTTTTTTCCATAAAAATGCCACCGCATCAAGGCGCAGCACATCCACACCCTTGTTGGCCCAGAACAGCATATTGTCGAGCATTTCGGCGAACACTCTGGGGTTGGTATAATTCAGATCCCACTGGTAGCTGTGAAACACCGTCATCACCCATTTTTCAGCAGGCGCATTCCAGGTGAAGTTGCCAGGGTCCGTCTCGGGAAACACTTCCGGCATGGAAAGCTCGAACATATCGGGAATATCCCGGTTTTCGAACATATAATAGTAATCCTGATATTCAGGATCGCCCTCCGCTGCTTTCAGCGCCCACTCATGCTGGTCTGAGGTATGGTTCACCACAATATCCAGCGCGATCAGTGATTCCCGCTTGTGAAGGGAATCAATAATATGCTGCAGATCCTCATTGCTCCCTACCCTGCTATCCACCTTCCGGAAATCCTTCACCGCATAGCCACCATCACTCTTGCCTTCCGGGCAGGACCAAATCGGCAGAATATGAACGAGGTTAACCCCCAGCTCAGAAAAATAATTGATGTGGTTGTCCAGGCCCTGCAGGTCGTCGGCAAAACCATTGGCATAAAGGGCCATACCCACCCATTGCTGATGCAGAAACCAGTTGTGGTCTGCCTCGCGTTCGCGGTCGGTGTATTTCAGCTCCTGAGGGCGCGCTATATAGCTGCGCGCCATGACTTCCACCAGGTTTTTCAGTTGCGGGTAAAAGTCGCTGCGATTGCCATAAAGCCGTTCATAGAGCGAATAGATTGCGTAAAAATTCGCGCCGAGGCGACTGTAAAAAAACCGCAATTCGTTTTTGCGGATTTCAGGCTCTAATTCATCCAGAATACGGTTCAGGGTTGCATGAGATACTTGTTCATACATAAGCTTAGATATTCCAAAGGTGTCTGAAATCCCGGTAGGTTGCCTGGTTGGTGGTAATCGCACCCCGTTGCATCACGATATAGTTGGCGAAGTCCTGGGCACGCTTCATGGCCACGCCAAGATCCCAATCATTGACAAAACCAAGCAGCATCACTGAAGCAAATGCATCGCCGGCGCCAACGGTGTCCTGTACCCTGGTCTGGTAGGAAGGTGGCGCCACCCGCAGCCATTCGCCAACGCTGTCTGAAAGCATAGCACCTTGCTCGCCACGGGTAACCAGCAGGTGCACCACATTGTGCTTGGCCTTGAACTTGCCGGCCAGATCCTGCCAGGTATCCTCGGTGATCTGTGCGTCCGGGGAATCTGCTGCCAATAACAGGACCAGTTCGGCGTAATTAAGCTTGACGCAGTAGGCGTAATTCATGGCTTCTATGACCTGGCCCGGATTCCACCATGGATCCCTCAGGTTAACGTCAATAAAGCGCTTGATGCCACGGCGGTGGACGAGTTTATCCAGGCTTTCCGCGGTTGTCTGGCTGCGCATGGCGAGAGTTCCATGATAAAGAAAGCCCGAGTCCCCCACGCTATCCAATATCCCTTCTGAGAGGGTAATATCGTCGTAGGCACAATCTGCGCGGATGTCATAATGAGGCTCTCCGTTATCAATGGTCACGTTGACAACGCCCGTTGGTGCCCCCTGTTTTATCTCAATGAATTCGGTGGACAACCCCCACTCATCCATTGCCTGGCGTATCTTGTTTCCGTATTCATCATCACCCACAGCGCTGATAAAACGGGGCGATTCACCAAACCCCTGCAGATGCCAGGCCACGTTAAAAGGCGCGCCGCCAAGAACGGGGGCGGCATCGGGGAAGCAGTCGAAAAGCACTTCTCCAAATACAGTAATCGTTGGTTTCGTCATGGTTCGCCGTCCTGGTATAGCGTTTTTTGGCAGGCCGGAAAGTAGTGCAGAAAACCTTCCACAATCCCTGCTGCATAGTATTCATTTGCAAAATACACGGACTCGCCCTGCCCTTTGTCGATGGCAGCTATCGCGACAGACCGGACTTCTTCGGTGGCGTTTCCTACCAATACGGAGGGTATCGGACTCAGCAGTACATCAAGATCATTGCCGCTATCTCCCGAAAACACCACGTGATTACGGAGAATCCCAAGTTGTTTGATCAGGTATTCGATGGCCAGCCGTTTGTTGGCGCTCTGTGGTAATACATCCACCAGGGCCATGTCGTGGGTTTCGTCAACGCTGGCAACCACATTGCAATCCAGATCCAGCTTGCTCAGGGCATTTTTCAGCGCCAGAGCCCGTTCATTCATTTCAGCAGAAGGGGTCAGCTCAAAGCTCAGCTTGAACTGATCCTGCTTGTGCTCAGGTTGCAGGGTCAGGCCTGCATAATCCGGCAAGGCTTCTCTCAGCTGCCAGGAATTCATTCCCCGCCAGTCCTTTGCCATCAGCTCGTGCCACTGATTCTGGCAGCTCCATTTATCACCTTCAATGCGATAAATATTAGTGCCTACATCGCAGATGGCAAAATCCGGTACCGGGAGTTGGTATTCCGCGATTGCGTCAAGCACGAGTGCCCTCGAACGGCCGCTGACATAGGCAAGCTGAATACCATCCTGGCTCACAAGGCGGGTAAAAAGCTGCCGCGCCCCGGCGGGCTCTGTTTGCGGACCGTTAGGCAGCAAGGTGCGATCCAGGTCTGTGCAAAGTAACAGTTTCAGTCCTGCAGTATCAGGCAAGGTCAACAACCTTTTTGTCAGCTCGGTCGGCGATGCCAAAAAACTCGTAGTGTTCTATTGCTTCAAGAATGCCCAGAGCATTCGGGTTTTCAGCAAAATAGATATGCTTTTCATCATGCACGTATTCCAGAGGCTCATGTTGCCGGTTGCTCACCATAACCGACAGGGTATTGCCGGACATCATGTCCTCGTCTGTACCTGAGCCGCCCGCCACCAGTATATTTTCCATGGGAATGCCCCAGATGGTGGCCACATATCGTAACGCCAGTCCTTTCGAAGCCCGTGCGGGAACAATATCCAGTTTATGCCCCTGGGATAAAAACACATTCACTGACTGATCTTCTTTACGCAGCAGGCTGTGAATTTTTTCGCGGGTCAGTTTCCGGGAAGCTTCGGGGTTAAGGTCATAGGAAATTTTAAACCGGCTTTGTTCGGCATCGTCCTGCAAAGTCAGCCCGGGTATCTTATCCAGGATTCGACGGATCGCCTTGGGGTTCCAGTTATGATCCACATGGTTAGCCCAGTCGGTACTCACCGCCAGCTGGTCAGAATAATAGATTTCCGTTCCCAGACTGCTGATCAGTATATCGGGCTTTGGAATATCGTACTTTTTCAGTACCGCCAGCACGGATTTCAATTGTCGGGCGGTGGCAATGCCGAACGCACAGGTTTTGCGTTTTTCCCGCAGCAGTTCGGTGAATTCCTTCAGGCCAACGGTATCGCTGAGCAACGTTTTGTCCAGTTCGGTGAAAATCAGTTTATCCACATGACGCGAAGCTTTGCGGATGGCAGGTGAGTGCTCCAGCATATTTTTGTGGGACAGCAAGGGCCTGATGGCTTTGAAATAGGCAGCGGCATGGGCGTCCCAGGAATACTTTCTTTCCACCTGCTCTATGCCGTTCTTGGAATGCTTGCGCCAGACATCGGCATGTAATATCAGATCTTTCACTGCATTGCCGATATCATCGCTGGATAACGGATCCACCAGAATGCCGCATTGGCAGTTTTTAACAATATCCACCGGCCCACCATTCTCGGTGGCCACAAATGGCAGCCCGCTGGCGGCGGCCTCCAGCAACGTAAGGCCAAAGGGTTCGGTCAGCGCCGGATTCACAAACACCCCGCGGGAACTGGCGGCGAGCCGGTAAATAGCGGGCACCTCCTCGGAAAGGTGCTTTTTGGGTATAGCCACCTTTCCGTATAAATCGTAATAATCCACCAGCACCAGCAGTTCCGTCAGGACCTGTCGGGCAAAGTCGTCCATTTTGCGGATGTCGTCACGATTCCCTGCCACAATGACCAGATTCGCCACATCCTGCAGGTCTTTTGATTCGCCATAGGCCTTGAGCAGCATGGCGATATTCTTGCGCGGGTCCGGCCTGCTGAGTGCCAGAATCATGGGCTTTTCGGGTTCGTCCAGAAAACGGCGGATGGATCGGCTGACTTTGGAGGGGCTCGCTCCCAGTTCCGGTGGGTGGAACTGTTCCAGGTTCGTGCCTGGTGGAATGACTACCATGGTATCGGGATGGTAATAGTCATACAGTTCATACTGATTGGTGATTTCCTGGTTGGTACTGGTGATAACGATATTGGCGTTTGCCAGCACCTCTTCTTCGGCTTCGATACGTACGCCGATATTATATTTTTCTTCCAGCTGTGCCGATGTCATACCGGCGGCCATCAAACGTTTACGCTTATCCCTGCCCAGTGAATGTCCGGTGTGAACCAGGGGGATGCCGGTCATCTGACTGACCCGGGTAGCCACATAACCGGCATCGGCATAATGGCTGTGAAGAATATTTGGCATGCTGTTCTGGCGCCCGAACCACTCCAGCATTTTGTCTGAAAAACAATCAAGGTGCTCCCAAAGCTGTTCCTTGGGCAGATATCCCGGTGGGCCGGCATCAATCCTTACAATCTGGGCTTTATCACTGAGTGGCTCCAGATATTCCGCGTAGTCATCGGCAACGGCATCGTCCACTATGCGGCGTGTGATCAGATCAACCCGGGCAACCTGTGGAAGCCGGGCAACGGCCTTGGCCAGCTCAACCACGTACTTTGTCTGGCCACCGGTATCGGGATCGCGGCCTAACTCAAGGTCTTTGCCCCTGATCAGGCCGTGAATGCTGATGAGCGCAATGTAGGCTCCATCATTTTCTGAGTATGACATGTTGTACCCCTATGTTGATTCCTTTCGGGTTTCACACAGGTAGACAGAGGACAACTTTAATGGCACTTTGGTCTATCCTTTGACATTAAACCATGCCCTAAATAGTTGATTGATTCAACAGTCTATGGAAAAACCACGTCGATATTTAAACCGCTTTCAGGATCTTATTGAGCAGGACACCGATAACTTTTCCGGCATTCAGAAGTCTCTGATTCTGATGGGGCGGGGAGTTTATGCCCTGTGGCGCGATATCAGCCACGGTCAGCTCACTTTAAGAGCAATGAGTCTGTCATTTACCACGTTATTGTCCCTGGTGCCTATGCTCGCCCTGAGTTTTTCGGTGCTGAAAGGGTTCGGCATACACAACAGTATGGAACCACTGCTGATGGAATATCTGGCGCCTCTGGGGGACAAGGGCGTTGAAATGACAGAAAAGATCCTTGATTTTGTCAATAACATGAACGTGGGTGTGCTGGGGTTTATGGGGTTGGGGCTGCTGGTGTACACCGTGGTTTCCCTGGTGCAGAAAATTGAAGAAGCCTTTAACTATATCTGGAGCGTGAAGGAGTCCCGCGGATTTTCTGAGCGCTTTCGTGATTACCTGAGCGCCGTGCTGATCGGCCCCTTCATTATGATGGTGGCTTTCGGGCTGTCTGCGTCTGTAAAAAACTCCAGTTTTGTCCAGTACCTGCTGGATATTCAGACCGTCGGAATCTTTATTCTGATGATGATCAACCTTATTCCTTTTTTTATGGTTATCGGCGCTTTTACCTTTATCTATTCATTCATGCCCAATACCCGGGTTCAGACGAAAGCGGCGCTGCTGGGTGCGATAGTATC
>JAWVYU010000159.1:0-11069 GCA_033722575.1 Ketobacteraceae bacterium
AACAATACAAGGATCTGATCCGCTTTGTGGAGGACCGGCCCGGTCACGACGCCCGTTATGCTATTGATGCCAGCAAGATCGAGGAAGACTTGGGCTGGAAACCACGGGAAACTTTTGCGTCCGGCTTACGCAAGACCGTTGAGTGGTATCTGGAAAACCGGGAATGGTGGCAGCGTGTGCTGGATGGCAACTATCGCCTGGATCGCATCGGACGAACATAAAGGGCAGTTGAGTGGGCAGCTAATATGAAAGGTATCATTCTTGCCGGGGGCTCGGGCACCCGTCTGCATCCGATCACACGGGGTGTCTCCAAACAGATGCTCCCGGTGTACGACAAACCCATGATTTACTATCCGCTGTCCGTGCTGATGCTGGCAGGCATCCGGGATATTCTGGTGATTTCAACCCCCCGGGATCTGCCGAATTTCCGGCAGTTGCTGGGTGATGGCAGCGACTTTGGCGTGCGCCTGGCGTATGCCGAGCAACCTTCGCCCGATGGCCTTGCCCAGGCGTTTATCATTGGTGAGGACTTTATCGGTGATGATAATGTTTGTCTTATTCTGGGAGATAACATCTTTTACGGCTATGGCTTCAGTGGCATGCTCCGGGAAGCGGCGGGCCGTACCCGGGGTGCGACCATATTCGGTTACCACGTGAAGGATCCGGAGCGTTTCGGCGTGGTCGAGTTCGATCCCGAAGGACATGTAATTTCCATAGAAGAGAAACCGCAAAAGCCCAAGTCCAATTATGCGGTAACCGGTCTCTATTTTTATGACAACCGGGTGGTGGAGGTTGCGAAAGGGCTGAAACCCAGTTCCCGGGGAGAGCTGGAGATCAGTGATATTAACAACCACTACCTGGATGCAGACGAGCTGAATGTCATCGTGATGGGAAGAGGGTTTTCCTGGCTGGATACCGGGACCCATGATTCCCTGATGGAGGCTGGCTCGTTTGTGCAGACCATAGAGCACCGCCAGGGTCTGAAAGTGGCCTGTCTTGAAGAGATTGGTTATCGCAACGGCTGGCTGACTGAAGCTGATCTTCGCTCACAGGGGCGGGCATTGGAAAAAACCGGTTATGGGGAATATTTACTGAGAATTGCGGATGAGTTCAGATCACGAAAAGGCTGAATAGCACCCTATCTGCCAAACGATAGATAGGGCTGCTTGCGCGTCTGTAATAAGCTATGGGACTGGCTGGCACGGGTTGAACCCTGTCTCAGTTTTACCTCAGGCCAATCGTGAGGGAGGTAGAGGTTTTCTGGATGATACCCCCCGCGGAATGTCGGCATGCTGTGGGGCTGGCGCCGTTGCCGGGGGCTTAGCTTCCGTGTCCCTGGTGTTAATTTTCCCCCGCCATCTCATATTTTTTCCGGCAGGCTTTGAAGGTGCTTTTCATTAGTGCCACAGCTTCTTTAAACGCCTCTGTGTCACGCTCGGCAGGCGTGGCTTTCCCCACCAGTTCCACATAGCTCATGAATGTTTCGCGGGAAGTCTGTGCAATGGCGGTTTCCACATGGCACTGGCAGGTGGCTTGCGCCTGTTCGGGGGAAAGGCCCTGTTGTATGCCCCTCAGGGCACAACCCTGCTGGTAGGATTGCAGGCTGACCTCATCGATTCCGGGTTGCAAAGAGGCACATCCGCCAAGCAGGCCAGCCAGCCCGATCAGCCAGAGTTTTTTCATTCGGGAGCATTTTGCTGCTTGTAAGTCAGGCGCCATCATTCTTTGAGATACCTTATTTGCCTGGGGATACCCGTTTTCCTGCCCAGGGGCCATGGGACGCTGGCCAGCGAGTTATATAATATGTATATATTATGGCCACTGGTAAACTGGCTGCCCGAACCTTTACTATCCAATAAACCAGGGCATGAAATTTGTGGAAGATGTAACTTTAATTCCACAGCATATTTGACAGAATACAGCAGCTTTGCAATGAGCGAACCAGTTAAAAGTCTAGCCTTTATACAGGGTCTGCATTTTATTTATTTCAGGGGAGCGCCACACCATTGAATGACATCACCGGACGAAGTCAGTTTATCCGCAATGTTGTGGTGAGCTGGGGCATGCATGTTTTTGTTCTGGCGGCCGGGTTTATTGTTCCCCGCCAGATCAGCGACAGCCTGGGTAATGTCTCTCTGGGCATCTGGGATTTTGGCTGGGCTACCGTTCGCTATATGGCCGTGACCAATATGGGCATGGCCGGCGCGCTCACCCGTTACAGTGGTTTGTACCGGGCAGGAGATGACCCCGAAAAGCTCAATCAGGCCATCACTGCAGTGGTGATCTGGCAGATGCTGGTGTCGCTGATCATTGTGCTGGGCACTGTGCTGGTGGTCTGGCAGATTGAGTCCCTGATTGATCTGCCGGCCGGCCAGACCGAAGAGGCCCGCTGGGTAATGGCGTTGCTGGGTGGCAGTATCGCGGTGCAGATGATGGCGAATCCATTGGGTGCCTTGCTGGGGGGATATCACCGCTGGGATATTCAGCATACGCTGAACGGTTTGCATGATTTCGGTGTTGCACTGGGTATTGTGGGTGCCCTGTTGTTTGCGGATGTGGACCTGAGGCATCTGGGCATGGTGGTGCTGCTGGGCGCCGTGGTGGTGGCCTTTGCCCGGCTGCTGGCGGTGCGCAGGGTCTGCCAGGGTATTGCGTTTGGCTTTGGTTATTGGGACTGGCACCAGGCGCTGAAAATGCTGTCCTATGGCTCCAAGCTGATGCTCAGCAATCTGCCCCATGTGATTCTGTTTCAGTCCATGGCGATTATTCTGGCCACCGGTGCAGGGCCAGCGGTGCTGGCGGTATTCAACCGGGGGGTGGCGCTGATTCGCATCTGCGAGAAGTTTGTCAAAAAGGCCGCATCCACCTATACCCCCATGGTCAGCAGCCTGATCGGGCTCAACCGGCGCGAAGAGGCCCGGGATTATCTGCTGGAGTCCAGCCGGTTTACTCTGGCCATGACGCTCCCCATGACATGGGGACTGGTGTTCTACGGCGATTTGATTCTGCTGCTCTGGATGGGGCCCGAATTCAGTAACCGCTCCATGGTGGCGTTACTGGCACTGGGTACGGCGATTCCCATTGCCAATGCGGGCCCGCTTTCCGTGTTGTCGGGCCTGAACGCGATCGGGCGCCTGAGCCTGTTGATGTTCTTTGCCACCCTCGTGTGTCTGGGCGTATCCATTGTGGTAGTGAATGTGGCATTTGCGTGGGACGCTACCGTGGCTGCGGTGGTGCTGGGAGGTTCGTGGACGATTGCATCGGGGCTGATCATTCCTTTGTATATGCGGCACGCCTTCGGAGTGCCCCTGTGGCGTTATCTGCTACAGGGTATCGTGTTGCCGGTGATCTATACGCTGCCACTGATTGTGGGGATGGCGGCAGGCCGCTGGGCACTGGAAGAGCAACGCTGGTATCTGATGGTAGTAAGCTGGGGGGCAAGCGCGGTTATTGCGCTCTGGGTTTATTTCCACTGGGTGTTACCTGCGGAATGGCGGGACAAGATCCTGCAGAAATTGCGTGCCAGTTAGGATTTTTCTCCGGAAAACAGGCTGATATTTTTTCTTCCCCATTGCTCAATTTCCTTCACCAGCCGGTCCCGGTGAGCCTGCACAGGGTACAGGTGGCGTACCCCGGGCCAGTGGAACTCTTCAAGAATCCGGTCGAGCCCCTCGATATGGGACATGACACGACCAAATTGCCCCTGTTCGTTGTAATGATGGTGGGCATGGCTGGTAAAAAAAGCCAGGCAACGGCCGTTGCGCTGTACCAGGTTGTTCAGGCAGGCATTCAGGTCATCAGGGGTGGGTTCATCCCGCCAACCCATGTTGTCAGGATCCTCTGCCTTTTTGCCCAGCATACGCTTGAGCCGGTTCAGAAGAATAACGGGCAACCTCAGCCAGGTGTAAGGATTGCTCAGCTTGTTCCTCAGGGCGCGGCGCCTGAAGTCCGCATCCCGGGGTGATATGGGGTCCAGCAATACCACGCCGACGATATCCTCGAATTCTGCCGCCAGCTTGATGGCATTATCGGCACCGGAGCACAGCCCCATAATGATGACCGGGCGTTTGCCAAAGCGTTTATCCACTGCCGATTTTATATCGCGCCAGTCGCTGGCAACGGATTCCCGGTTGCTCAGCCCCGGGCGCACCGGTGTGTCGCCCTTGCCCGACAGGTCGATACGAATCCCGATATACCCCAGCCTTGCCAGGGCCCGCGTGACCTGCACGTTAAGCCGATAGGGTTCTGCACGGTAAAGCAGGCCGGCGTTCAGAGTAACGAATACCGGGCTACGGGCCATGTCATGGGGCAGGGTGGCAACGCCGAAACCACGCTGGTTTTTTCCATAGCGAAAGGATTCTTCTTTCATGCTGCCAGAATCCTTTTCGCCAGGGTTTCCAGTATGGGCTTGGAAACCAGTTCGCCTTTATGGTAGATGGGCCAGTCATAGGCGACACCGGTTTCAACATGGGCAATCCGCTCTGAGGGCGAAACGGGGGGCTCAGTCCCGGTGGTCACGATATCCCATTGATAGGGGCTTTTTGCGGCGGCTTCCGCCAGATTAACCGAATGCAGCGCATTTTTCAGACCTTCGCTGAGCTGAAACTGGGAATAATCCAGCGCTTCAGTGGGCAGATTCAATCGTCTTGCCAGGCCCCGGTGGGTGATTTCGTTGTCTCTGCGTATCTGATCCTGAAGCCGGAGGAATTCAGCCCCTGAAGCCTGGGGATCCCATAATATCAGGCGTTCCACCAAGGGGTGATGACAGTAAGCCGCCAGCGTGCCGCCAAACCTTACGCCAGCAAGCACCACCTGTCCGGCGCCGGACAGGGCCAGGCCTTCTTCAATGGCCTGATGAATATTCTCGATCCAGCGGAGGTTGTCGATATCCCCCAGATCGCCGAAGGATTCACCGGTACCCTGGTAATCAAAGCGCAATACATGGCACCCCTGGTTTGCACAGGCGTTGGCCAGATCTGCCAGGCCACGGTAACAGCGCCGGTATTCATCAAACAGGGGAGGGCAGATCACCAGCAATCGCTCTGAAGCACCATCGCTGGGCGGGTGGTAACAGCCAAATAAGGTATCTTCTGCAAAGAAGAAAGCATCAAACATCTTGAATCGTTAAACCTGTGTCACTGGAACAGCCTGCGCCATAAGGACCTTTTGGTTGAAGTGTTAACCTGAGCCTGCTCTGCCCCTGAGGGCTCTTCCTTCAGTTGATGAAGGGAGGCCAGCAGTTGGCTCAGGTGGGATTCCATGGCCTGAACCAGTTCTTCGGGCACCTGTTTATTATCATAGTCGAAAACGGCCACAAGTCCCCGGGGTTGTATCCTGACCCAGAATTCCAGTGGGCATTCGGTTTGCGCTCTCGGCATATCCAGCTGTTCCAATATCAGGTCTGCCAGGCGGGTGGGCCGGTTACGGATATCCTGGAAACCGAAAGACGCGGGAATGAAACTGGCGAAGGGCTCCTGCTGATAACGCGTGTTTTCGATGATATCCGCGCAGGTGATGTCCTGATGCTCGTGGAATTCTTTCAGCTGCCGGGCCAGGTCTCTTGCCCGGGTGATAAAATTGCCAGCCGTCAGATAGGCGGTGAACGGTAAGGTGGAAACAAAACTGCCGACAAGGTTGATAACATCCGGGTCATAGCGCCCCGTAACTGGCAGACCCACGGTGATTTCCTGACAGTCCCCGGCATGGCAGAGGCTTTCGATAAAGGCCGCAAACAGGACCTCATGCAATCGCAGCTGATAGGTCTCGCAAAACGCTTCCACCTGGTGCAGTTCCGCCTCGCTGAACCCGCATTCCTTGCGCATGCACTGGCCTTTTTCAGATGATGCCTGAATACTTGCCGGTGATTGTTCCTGTGCCTGCTCCAGGCTGCGGCGATGAAATGCCAGGGCTTCCTTGTCCACCGCTTTGTGACGATGCCAGTGGGTATAGTCCCGGAATTCGAACGCCAGTTTGCCAAGATCCGATGCCTTGTCGCTGGCGTAGGCTTCGTAATAGGTTTCCAGTTCACTGAGAAAAATGTCAAAAGACCAGCCATCGAACACCAGTTGATGGGGTGTTAACACGAAAAGGTGCTCGTTCTCGCTCAGGCGGTACAGCTCTGCCCGGCACAGCGCCTGCTCCAGCACGGAGAAGGGTGCCTGGGCAGATCCTGTGGCAAGCGTCAGTGCCTCGCTGAGCGGGTCGTCCTGCCCGCTCAGGTCGGTGATGTGCGGGATGTCCAGCTGATCCGGGGGAACCAGCTGCTGAACCCAGCCATCTTTTTCTCTGATAACGGTTCTCAGGGCGGTCTGACGGTCGAACAGGCTGCGCAGGCTGTGCTGAAACGCATCCTGATCCAGTGAGCCTTTCAGCAACCAGGCCGCTGGCAGGTTGTTGGCCGTGGAGTCCGGCAGCTGCTGATGTCGCCTGACGATCCTTTCCTGTTCCTTGCTGAGCTGACGGGGCTGCCCTGCAGGCAGTGGCTCCGGCCCTTGCCGGGCGACACTTTCCTGGCTGGTTTCCGTGGCAATAATATCCGCCAGACTGGATACCCGGTTCACCACCAGGTCCGCCGTGGTAAAACGGTGACCGGTTTTCAGTTCAATTTGCCGGATGGCTTCCAGCGCCAGCAGCGAATGGCCGCCGATTTCGAAAAAATTATCATCCGGCCCCACTGGTTGCGTGGGCTTGATCAGGTCGGTCCACACGGCAGCAATGGTTTTTTCCCGGTCATTCTGAAGTGCCCGCTGACTTAACAGTGTGGATTCAGCCAGTTCCGGCCTGGGTAATGCCTTGCGATCCACTTTGCCATTGGGTGTCAGGGGAATCGAGTCCACCGGCAGCAGATACTGTGGAATCATGTAGTGAGGCAGTTTTTCCCTTAATTGTTTGCGCACCGCCACATTCTGAAACTGGGAATCCACAGGGGCAACGCAACAGGCAACGATACGAATATCCGACGGAGACAGCTGCCACAGGTACACGGCCGCTTCGGCCACAGAAGGGCATTGCACCAGCGCGTTCTCGATTTCGCCCAGTTCAATCCGGTAGCCGCGTAGTTTCACCTGATCATCCATGCGGCCAAGGTGTTGTATTTCCCCCGTTGGCAGCAGTTTTCCCAGGTCACCGGTACGGTACAGATCACCAAACTCAGGGTGGCTGATAAAGCGTTCCCGGTTCAGTTCCGGGCGGTTGTGGTAACCAAGGGACAGTCCCGTGCCGCCAATACAGATTTCCCCCGGCACGGACAGCGGCACCGGATGCTGCTGTTCATCCAGCAGATAAACCCGGGTATTGCTGATGGGAGTGCCCACGGTGATCAGTGGCAGATTGGCGCTGATTTTTTTGCAGGTGGACCAGACCGTTGTTTCAGTGGGGCCGTACATATTCCAGAGTTCGGCCACCAGCGGCAGCAGCTGTTCCGTCAGGTCCGTGGGCAGGGGTTCCCCGCCACAGAGTGCTTTGAGTTTGGTGGCCTGTGAGCTGCTGCGCTCCCGCCAGCGGCTGGCAAGCAGCAGGCGCCAGGTGGATGGGGTTGCCTGCAGCAGGGTAATGTCGTGCTTTTCAATCAATTCCGACAGCTGTTCGCCTTCTTTGGCCTGTGCCCGGTCTGCAATAACGGTGGTGGCTCCGGTCACCAGTGGCAGATAAAGTTCCAGTACTGAAATATCAAAGGAAAGCGTGGTAATGGCGAGCAGGCGGTCATTTTTGTGGCAGCCTGGTGTTCTTGCCATGCTTTCCAGAAAATTCATCATGGCCCGGTGGGGTACCCGGACGCCCTTGGGTTTCCCTGTTGAGCCGGAGGTATAAATAATATACGCGCAGTCTTCCGGTGCTGCAGCGGTTGCCTCTGCGTCGGCTGGTTCGATATCTGCCGCCTGTTGCAGGGATTCCTCAAGGTCCAGCGAGGGGATTGCCCCGGTGTCAAGGGAGGGGGCGGCGCTGTCCCGGAGCAGACCGGCGGCACCGCTGTCACTTAACATATAGTTCAGGCGTTCAATGGGGAAATCCGGATCCAGCGGCAGGTAACTGGCGCCGGCTTTGAGAATCGCGAGAATGCCGGTCAGCAGTTTTTCGGTGCGCTCGCAGCAAATACCCACCACAGCGCCCGGCGCCAGGCTTAGTGTTTGCTGCAGGTGTTCAGCCAGCTGCGATGAGGCTTGATCCAGCGCCTGATAGGAAAGGCTGATATCACGACTGATACAGGCAGTGGCATCCGGCTGGAGCGCAACCTGTTCGCGGAATGCATCAATCAGCCGGTGGTGACGCAGCGGTTGGGCTGTTTGATTGGCTTCTTCCAGTACATTCGGGATGCCTTTTGCCAGCGGGAGGCTGCCAATGGCTTGTGCCGGTTCCCGGATGGCGGATTCCAGCAGGGTTTCCAGGGCACTGAGCCAGGCGCGGATGGTGTCTTCCCGGAACAGGGCGGTGGAATAGGTGGCCTCAATCACCAGAGCCCCCTTGCTCGGTACCACGTTCAGAAACAGTTCAAAGGCTTCCGCAGCCCGGGGTATCGAACTCACATAGCCGGTGCAGGTGCCGAAGTCCAGGGGTGGCATGGGCTGATCGATATTGAAAAGCGTGTTAATCAGGGGCACGCGATGACGACTGACATGTAGCTGTTCCAGCAGCTGGCCAAAGGTAAAGTTGGGGTGCTCACTGGCATTCAGCACTTCCTGTTTGACCTGGGCCAGCAGCTCCGAAAAGCTGATGTCCGATGCCAGCTTGACGGGGATTGGCAACAGCTGCACCAGGTGCCCGAAAAGTTTCAGCTGGCTCATTGCGGCCTGGCCGGCAACGGGTAACCCGACAATGATATCGGTGTTGCCGGTCAATCGGTGCAGCAGGGTGAAATAGCCTGCCAGTACCACATTGACCAGGCTGGCTTTCAGGCTGGCGGCAGCCTTGGGAAGAGCACTTACCAGCTCACCGTCCAGGGCGTAATCCAGGCGGGCGGCCTGGAATGTCCGGTTGAGTGGCCGTGGAAAATCCAGTGGGAGATCCAGGGTTGGCGGCGTTTCCCTGAAACGGCTTCGCCAGTAGTCGATGTCGCTGTTGGTTACCTCTGCTGCTTCTGCTTTTTCGGCATAATCAAAAAACGAGGGAGCGGGCGCCAGTGATTCGTCGTTGCCGCCGGTGCGGTACAGTTCCCGCAACTCATTCAGCAGCAGGCCGAAGGACCAGCCGTCGCAGATAACATGATGTGCCGCAATCACCAGGCAGGCTTTTTCCGGTGCCATACGATATAGCCAGGCGAAGAATAAGGGGCCTTCCTCCAGGTTCATGGGGGATATGGCGATATTTCTTTTCAGGTCTTCCAGTTTCTGTTGCCGTATCGCCGGCTCCAGGCTTTGCAGGTCCACCTCGGTCAGGCGGAACGGCTTTTCCTCGCCCAGACATAACTCGTCGCCGCGACGGGAAAACGTGGCCCGCAGAATATCATGGCGTTTGTGCAATATCTGGAAGCAGCGTTCCAGGAGTTCGGCATCCACTGCTCCCTCAAACTCCACAATAACGCCCTCATTGTAGGCGGTATTGGCTTCGTCACTGAGTTGCGAACAGGTAATAACCTCCCGCTGCGGGCCGGTGGTTGGACTTACTTTCAGAATTTCACCGCCGGCGAACGGGTTAAAATGTTCCGTCATCAGGGTTTCCCTACCTCTATGTATTGACCTTTCTGGTTTGGATCCTCAATAAAATACGCGGGTTCACCCTGGGCATTCCGGCCCAGGCGGGCGCCCTTGGGTATGGTGTTTTCACGGGCTTTCAGGTATTTGTTGGCCGCGACACTGTCGCCTTCTATCAGGCCGTGACTGACTAATTCTGCCAGTGCGTTTTTGAAGGCATTCAGCACTTTCCGGCGGTCTTCCTCATTATGACAGGTGGTGAGAAAACAGGGCCGGTACTGCTGAATATGAATGCCGTCCAGGGTCATCAGCAAAAACAGCATGTGACCCCAGTGGGCATTGGCAGGTACAGACACATAGAACAGCGAGGCAAAAGATTCAAAGCTGACGCCGCATTTCAATTCCGCGATAAAATCACGGGCCTGTTGTGCCAGTTCCGTGGTGTGTTGCTCCAGGGTTTCATAAAGCGCCATGCCCCGGGATTTTATTTCCTGCATCACGGCCTTCGCAGCGGCGAGCGCCACCGGGTGACGAACAAAGGTGCCTGCGAAAAAGGTAACACCACATTCCGGAATGGAGCCATCGCCGTATTGCCACTGCCCGCCGTCCAGCGCGTCCAGGAATTTTGCTTTGCCGCCAATGATACCGATGGGGTAGCCACCACCCACCACCTTGCCGTAGGTGGCGATGTCGCAATCGATACTGAACAGTTTGCGCATGCCGCCGGGGTGCACCCTGAAACCGGTAACCACCTCATCAAAAATCAATGCACTGCCGTTAGCTTCGGTTACATCCCGCAGGCCTTGCAAAAATGCCTTGTCGTGGAATTCGGGTTTGCGGCTTTGCACGGATTCCACCAGAACCGCTGCCACCTCTTTGCCAAGCTGGCGTACAACTTCCAGACTTTCCGGTTCCCAGGGCAGCACCAGCATGTTGCTGGTCATTTCCCGGGGAATGCCAGGTGCTGCGGGCAGGGCCTGATAATCGCGTCCGGGGCGGTTGATCACTTCATCGAAGATACCGTGATAACTGCCTTCGAACATGACCACGGTTTTTCTGCCAGTCACTGTTCTTGCCAGGCGAATGGCACCGATAACCGCTTCTGAACCGGTGCTGGCAAAGCCGCAGCGTTCATTGCCGGTCAGTTCGCAGAACAGTTCCGCCACTTCACCCGCAAGAGGAGACTGAGGCCCTGTTTCGATACCTTCATCCAGCTGCTGCTTGACGGCTGCGGTGACAAAATCCGGCGAATGCCCGAAAAGTATGGGGCCAAAGCCGTTGGACAAATCAATCAGTTCATTGCCATCGATATCCCAGAGTTTGGAGCCTTTGGATTTGTTGGTGACAATGGGAAAAATAATTTCTTTCCATTCCGGGTTGAACCCTGACACGGTTCTGGGGTCCGCCAGGTGTTTGCGATGCTTTTGTGTGTAAGTTTTCGAG